>JAWOFN010000088.1:0-7404 GCA_046497505.1 bacterium
CCGGATTGCAGGATCCCCGCAGACCCCGACGGTGGGGAGGGGGGCCGCCCTCGGAGCCCGCCTGTGAGGTCACCGAGGATCCCTCCGGTCGGAGAGGTCCCCGGCGGTCGACCTGCGGCACCCGGAGGCAGGGGGGAGCGGGCAGAAGGGGGAGGGAGGGGATGCGGAAGACCGCATGGTTATGCGATCGGGAAGGGGCTCCACAAATTGTGGGGAAATGGCCTTGCACCCACAACATATTGTGCTAAGATGGGCGGTCCGCCCCGGGGTCAGCCGGAGGCGGACACCTGCTGGACCGGCGGCGAGCGGCGGTCCGGGCGGGGCCCGTCAGGACCACCGCGGAACAGGGCAGGGGGAGCGAGCCCGCCGTCGGAGCGGGGAGATGCCGGCGGCCGCCGGCGCGGCGGCCCGACCGCCCATGCACAGGAATCTTCAGGGAGGACGGTACATGAGTCCGGAAGCACAGGCGAAGGTCGCGGCGGAGAGGGAGAAGGAGTTCGAGGAGAGCAGGTTCGCGGACCCGCCCTTCACAGGGTTGGAGATGGAGCGCCGCTTCACCTCCGGGGAGATCGACCCCTTCGAGGAGATCACCTGGGAGAGGCGGGATGCCAGCATCACCAACCACCGGGGTGAGGTGATCTTCGAGCAGAAGGACGTGGAGGTCCCCGAGCCGTGGTCGCAGCTCGCCACCAACGTGGTCATCTCCAAGTACTTCCACGGTCACCCGGGGACCCCGGAGCGCGAGACCAGCGTGAAGCAGCTCGTCGGCCGGGTGGTGGGGACCATCACCGAGTGGGCCCGGGAGGGCGACTACTTCAGGACCGAGGAGGACCTGGAGGCCTTCACCGACGAGCTGACCTACCTGACGGTGAACCAGCACATGGCCTTCAACAGCCCGGTCTGGTTCAACGTCGGGGTCGAGGACGAGCCCCAGTGCTCCGCCTGCTTCATCAACTCGGTCGTGGACTCCATGGAGTCGATCCTGGGGCTGGCCAAGACCGAGGGGATGCTCTTCAAGTTCGGTTCCGGAGCCGGATCCAACCTGAGCCCGATCCGTTCCTCCCAGGAGAAGCTGGGAGGGGGCGGGACCGCCTCCGGGCCGGTCTCCTTCATGAAGGGCTTCGATGCCTTCGCGGGGGTCATCAAGTCGGGGGGGAAGACACGCCGGGCGGCGAAGATGGTCATCCTGGACATCGACCATCCCGACGTGGAGGAGTTCATCCGGAGCAAGGCGGAGGAGGAGCAGAAGGCGTGGGCCCTCATCGACGCCGGCTACGACGGCTCCCTCGATGGTGAAGCGTACGGCAGCGTCTTCTTCCAGAACGCCAACCACTCGGTCCGGGTCACCGACGAGTTCATGCACGCGGTGCAGAACGACGAGGAGTGGACCACCCGTGCGGTGACCACGGGTGAGGTGATGGACACCTTCCGGGCCTCCGACCTGATGAGGGAGATGGCCGAGGCGGCATGGACCTGCGGCGACCCGGGGATCCAGTACGACACCACCATCAACGACTGGCACACCTGCTCGGCCACCGACCGGATCCACGCCTCGAACCCGTGCAGCGAGTACATGTTCCTGGACGACACCGCCTGCAACCTGGCCAGCCTGAACCTGATGAAGTTCCAGGCCCCGGACGGCACTTTCGACATCTCCTCCTTCATGCACGCGGTGCGGGTGACCCTCATCGCCCAGGAGATCCTGGTGGACAACGCGTCCTACCCCACCCCGGCCATCGGTGAGAACTCCCACTACTTCCGGCCCCTGGGGCTGGGCTACGCCAACCTGGGCGCCCTCCTCATGAGCCGCGGGCTGGCCTACGACTCCGAGAAGGGACGCAGCTTCGCCGCCGCGGTGACCAGCCTCATGCACGGCACCGCCTACCGGACGAGCGCGGAGATGGCCGCGAGTCACGGCCCCTTCAAGGCGTACCCGGAGAACGAGGAGAGCATGCTCCGGGTCATCGGCAAGCACCGTGACGCCTCCCTCCGGGTGGGGGAGGAGGGTGTCCCGCCGGCCCTCCAGGCGGCCCACCAGGAGACCTGGGACCGCACCCTGGAGCTGGGGAGCGAGCACGGCTTCCGGAACAGCCAGGTCACGGTCCTCGCCCCCACCGGGACCATCGCCTTCATGATGGACTGCGACACCACGGGCATCGAGCCGGACATCGCCCTGGTGAAGTACAAGAAGCTCGTGGGGGGCGGGATGCTGAAGATCGTGAACCGCACCGTGCCGCTGGCCCTGGAGCGGCTGGGTTACGATGAGGACACGGCCAGGCGGATCGTGGACTACATCGACGAGAACGGCACCATCGAGGGGGCGCCGGGTCTGAAGGACGAGCACCTGTCCGTCTTCGACTGCGCCTTCAAGCCCGCCGCGGGCGTGCGCTCCATCGAGTGGATGGGGCATATCCGCATGATGGGGGCGGTGCAGCCCTTCCTCTCCGGTGCCATCTCCAAGACCGTGAACATGCCCAACGAGGCCGCGGTGGAGGATATCGAGAAGGCGTACATGGAGGGATGGCGCCTGGGCCTCAAGGCCCTGGCCATCTACCGGGACGGCTGCAAGCGCACGCAGCCCCTGAACACCGGGATGGACACCGAGGAGCAGGAGGTCACCAGGGGGAAGGGGATCAAGGGATCCTCCGCGAAGGACCGGACCGAGGAGACGACCTCCGAAGGGCCCACCGTACCCCGCCGCCGCCGGCTGCCGGACGAGCGGCGCTCCATCACCCATAAGTTCAGCGTGGGCGGGCACGAGGGATACATCAACGTGGGCATGTACGAGGACGGCACGCCGGGCGAACTCTTCATCACCATGGCGAAGGAGGGCTCCACCATCTCGGGGCTCATGGACACCATCGCCACCATGACGAGCCTGCTCCTGCAGTATGGGGTGCCCCTGCCGGCACTGATCAGGAAGTTCAGCCATTCACGGTTCGAGCCCTCCGGCTTCACGAACAACAGGGAGATCCCCATCGCGAAGTCGATCATCGACTACATCTTCCGGTGGCTCGCCCTGAAGTTCCTGCCGGCGGAGGAGCTGAGCGGTGTGGTCTCCGAGGAGGTGGCCCAGAAGCACATCGACGCCGCCGAGAAGGCGATCAGGGAGGAGGGTGCCGCCGATGACACCCCGGCGGAGAAGGCGTTCCGGGAGGACGCGCCGGAGGACGGCGGGCCGCGGAGCGGGTTCGTCCCGCAGGACCGCGAGGCCAGCGAGACCCAGATGATCCAGGCCCAGGCCGACGCGCCCTCCTGTCCGGAGTGCGGCAGCATCATGGTCCGCAACGGTGCCTGCTACAAGTGCCTGAACTGCGGAGCCACGTCCGGCTGCTCCTGAGGGAGGCCCCCGGGCGTTCAATCCCCCGCGCGTTCCCCGTACACCCGGCGGGCCAGGGTGCGGGGGAGCGGGCGGACGGAGCCGCAGAGATCCCCTGCTTCCGGCTCGACGAGGATGAACCCGGGTTCCGACCCGGTGCCCGCGATCCGGATGCGGCTGCCGGGCTTCAGACCGAGGTCGGCCAGCCGCGCCAGCTCCCCGGGGTCCTGGGTGTGCAGCCGGTGGACCTCGAAGGAGTCCCCGGCGGCCAGCTCGCTGAGGGGGGTGTCGGGGCTCTCGGGGAGGGTCCCGCGCTCCCCGGGTATCGGGTCGCCGTGGGGGTCGTATCGGGGGTGGCCGAGCAGCTCGTCCAGCCGGTCCACGAAGCGGTCGGACACGGCGTGTTCCAGGACCTCCGCCTCCTCGTGGACCTCCTCCCAGGCGAAACCGAGGTGTTCCACCAGGAAGGTCTCGATGAGCCGGTGCCTGCGGACCAGGCGCAGCGCCTCCCGTTCCCCCCGCCGGGTGAGGACCGCCCCCTGATAGGGCGTGTGGTCCACGAGCCCCATCTCCTTGAGACGCTTGAGCATGCCGGAGACCGAGGGGGGTGCGACCTCCAGGCGTTCGGCCAGCTCCTTGGTGGAGGCGCGGCCCTGCCGGCCGAGGGCCCGGATCGCCTTGAGGTAATCGCCCGCGGAAGGGGAGAGGGGGGATGCGGGGGGAGACCCGGGATCAGCCATACCTGAATCACTAGCCGCGGCCCGGCGGGGTGTCAAGGCCCTCCCGGGATGCCCCGTGGTGTCGGGCGGGTCCCTCAGAGGGGCCTGCGGGCCGCCAGGACGAGGCGATGGCTCCCGCGGCGGTAGGGCCGTCCGGTCCAGTCGCCGAAGAGGCGGATCTCCTCCAGGCCGACCGACTCCGCCAGGCGGGTGAGCTGGGAGGGCGTGTAGAGTCGGATGCTGGAGCGCACGATGCGCCTGCGCCCCCGGCGGCGGATCTCCCAGATGCCTTCGAGCCGCTCCCTCTCGTCGTCCCATCGTACCCGGTGGAGGATGCGGATATCGTCCCAGGATATGTCGTGCCGTTCCAGGGCGTGCCGCCGCACGTGTTCCCGGTTCACCGCGTCCAGGAGCAGCCCGCCGCCGGGCCGGAGGGCGGAGACCATCCGCCGGACCACCTCGCGGTTCCGGCTGTCCTCGAAGTACCCGAAGGACCCCCACCAGTTGATGGCCGCGTCGAACCGCGGAGGTTCATCCAGGTCGAGCATGTCGCCCACCCGGAAGGTGGGAGGGGGATGGACACCCCCGGCGGCCTCGCGCGCCTCCCGGATGATCTCCGGGCTGCGGTCGATGGCCACCACGCGGATCCCCTCGGCGGCCAGTTCCCGGGCGATCCGGCCCGTCCCGCAGGGGATGTCCAGGAGGCGGTCCCCGGGCCTCAGCCCCAGCACGCGGCGGATCCAGTCCGCCTCCAGGGGGGCGGTACGTTCCCGGTCCGGGTCACGCACGACCTCCAGTCCCATCCCCCGGAAGAAATCGTGGGTCCAGTCGGTGTCCTTCGGAACGCTCACATCGACTCCTGCCCCCCGGACCCGGACCCGGACCTGCCGGTGAACGACCCTGTCCGGCGCCTCCGGGCGCGGCGGCGGGACATGGGACGAACCAGCAGGCGGAAGACCCTCATGACCCCTGCATCTCCGAGGAATTCGGGGAAGAAGGTCGACTATTCCGATACGGCTTTACACCCACACGATGTCCGTGTACCGTATGTTCATATGTAGACATGTGCCTGCGTTGCTCCATCTGCCCACCCGGATGAGCTGCCCCGCGGCACGGCCGGCAGAGGGTCGTCCGACCGGGAGGAGGTCGAAGCGACCCCATCCCGGAGCCGAAGAACGGGGCGTGAGAATCTGAAACCTGCAGAGAGACTAGCGAGGAAAGCATGCATCCCGCCAAGCGCAAACTGGCTCTCGGACTCCTCGTGCTCGTCCCCTTCCTCGGCCTGACCGGGTGTGAGGACGACGAGGCCACGGGTCCGACGAATACCGCGCCGGTGATCAATGCTATCACAGCTGCCACCACGTCCACCACGATGACCGCCACCGTGGAGGTGGCCGCCGACGTGACGGACGAGGACGGGGACACACTCCGGTATCGGTGGAGCGCTACGAAGGGGACGATCTCCCAGACGAGCGCGGCCGGCGATTCCATCGAGTGGACCGCCCCGGACGAGCAGGGCATTGTCACCCTCACCCTGGAAGTGGACGATGGGGTGAACATCACGACCGGCACGGTCGACATCGGTGTCGACGTCTACGTGCCCTCGGTACAGCCGTACTTCGTGGGTGACTCCTCCTGCGAGGGCTGCCACGCTGCCGCCCACACCGGCTGGGCCTCCACCGCCCACGCTGCCGCCTCCAAGGACCCCGAGTACTGCTCGGCCTGCCACAACACCGGCTGGGACGAGACGGTGGACAACGGCGGGTACGACGAGGTCCAGCTGGCCTCCCTCCAGGGCGTCCAGTGCGAGTCGTGCCACGGTCCCGGCAGCGCCCATGTCTCCACCCGTGACGCCGCCGACATCGAGATGACGCTCGATGCGGCCAGCTGCCAGAGCTGCCACGAGTCCCCCCACAACACCCTGTTCACCGACTGGGCCGCGACGGCCCATGCCGGCGGAGGATCGGTGGTCGGGTACCCGGGCGGCGGCCGCGCCGGCTGCTCCCTCTGTCACAGCGGTACCGGCTACGTGGACTACATCGAGACGGGCAGTGACGCGGCGTACGCCGACCCGGAGCCGATCAACTGCACGGCCTGCCACGACCCGCACAGCGCGGAGAACCGGCAGCAGCTCCGGACCGGCCAGAACGTCACCCTGCCCGGCGGAGAGGTCGTGGACTTCTCCAAGGCGGGCCTGGGTCTGCTCTGTTTGAACTGTCACACCGGCCGCCGGGGCCCGGCGGGCATCGAGGATCAGCTGGTGAACGGTTCGGCTCACTTCGGTCCGCACCACGGCAACCAGGGCGGGATCTTCTACGCCGACGTGGTGGTGAGGGACGTCGCTCCCGCAGGATTCGTCTGGAGCGAGACACGGCACCGGGAGATCGAGGACGGCTGCGTGACCTGTCACATGGGCGGCGAGACCGGCGGCATGACCGGTCACTCCTTCGAGGTCGCCACCGAGGCGTGTGAGCCCTGCCACGGTACGATCGAGACCTTCGACGACATCATCGCCAAGAACGACTACGACGGTGACGGGAACGTCTCGGGCGTGCAGACCGAGGTGCATCATCTCGTGGACGACCTGGTGGCCGCCATCGTGGCCACGGGGATTGACACCTCGGGCATCTCGGGCGACAGCGATGTGGACGTCATCGTGTCCGCCGTCGGCGCCGACGACACCACCACGGCGATCTGGGGCGGCCTGGATCCGGCGTACAGCCCCTACGAGGTGCGGCAGTCCGCGTGGAACCTGGCCGCGGTCTCCTTCGACCACAGCTACGGTGTCCACAACGCCGCGCTGGTGATTCAGCTGCTGCAGCAGTCCATCAAGTACATGGGCGGGACCCTGCCCGGGAAGGAACTGGTGGAAGGCGGCTTCTAGCAGGGAGCCGGCAGCGGTGAAGCAGCAGTGATGGAGCAGGTGCGTCTTCGGGCGCGCCTCCCTCGAAGCGGGTCCCCGGTGGCGGCCGGGGATCCGCTTCTACTTGTGTGCCAGGCATGACCAACAGCTCGGGGGTGAGAGTCCCCTGACCAACCTGATGGAGGTGAAGGTCTAGCGAAGCGCAAGGGCGCCCGCCGTGAGACGGGGTCTGAAGGAAGCGTGGAGCAAAGCCGCGACCCGACGAACAGGAACCGGATAGCAGGCGTTCCGGACCGGACGAGCGGGCAAGTGACCGCAAAGTCCATATCCATCAAGGGTCCGGAGCGTAGATCGGGCGGGTGTGCGGTGAAGGCGGTTGGACTTACCCTGGGAGGCCTGCTGATTTTTCACCGCCCGGATTTTCGGGGCGCCGAACGGATAAATGCGGAATATCATATAGAGGTTTTCCAGCATAATCATCCAGCGGGAAACGGATTGATGAG
>JAWOFN010000130.1:0-5017 GCA_046497505.1 bacterium
GGTGTCGGGGGCAGCGGTCCGACAGGGACCTCCGACCTCAGCGGTCCAGCGGCGAGACCTCGTGTTCGGCACCCCCGGTGGCCGCCACCTCCTCGATCTTGTAGGTACCCCGGCTGCGCGCGTACAGGAACCCGTCCATGGCGGCCCGGGCCAGGACCCCCCGTTCCAGCAGATCGAACAGCCACTGATCCGCATATCGAGGCTCCATCTGGTCGATCCCTCCCCCCATCTCGAACAGCCACAGCTTGTTCGAGTCCTCATGGGGGCCGATGGGGGGCGCCATGATGATGGGCAGTCCGAGACCCGTGTAGAACGAGAGTTCACTGGGTTTGGTCCAGAGCAGGTCGGTCTGGCGGAGGGCCCCGTTGAACTTCCGGAAGTAGTCGGTATGGTCCCGTCCGAGGAGGATGTTCACGAACCCCTCCGGGCCGAAGGTGTTCTCGAGCCCCAGGTCGTGGATCCCCCGCTGGAAGATCTCGGCCACCTCGGGACGTACACCCGCCGCCAGCCAGACCCGGATCTTCCTGGCCAGCACCTTCTCCCGCAGGCTCTCCAGGATCTCCAGCCCCAGTTCCGTCTGCGCCCCCGCACCCCCTACGGCGTAGATTAGGGTCAGCGGCCGGTCCGGGGGACGGTTGAAGTTCTCCGCGCCCAGATAGTGTTCCGCCTCCACCCGGTGGACCACCCGGTAGCGATCGTTCGGGTCCAGGACCTGGAGCCGGGCCCCCAGGTCCCTGCGCAGGATGCCCATCTCACGTCCCACGCATTCCCGCGGCAGGGGGAAGCCGGTCATGATGATCCGCTCGTCCGGGATCCCGTACTGCTTCAGGCGGTTGCGAGCGTACCCGCAGGGGGTGAGGTAGAAGAGATCGCTGTCCAGCGGCCGCTCCGGGACCCAGACCCGGTTGATGTCCGTATCCGTGACCACCAGGTAGACGCGCGGATAGCCCGTGGCATCCGCGGCCAGAGCCTGAGCGTAGAAGGTGCTCACCAGGGGCAGGTCCTCCCGCTCCCGCATCCGTTCCACCAGATCGGACCCCAGCCCACGGTCCAGGAGGGTCTTGAGGAGCTTGACCTGCACCGTCGGCTGTGAGAGGTCGCGGCGGGGATAGTAGGGGCTGATGTTCTCCACCTTGTGCAGGATGGAGTAGAGGAGCCCGCCGACCAGGGGGACCTTCCGGGCCCTGCTGAAGGACTCATAGGCCCGCCGCATCCGGCGCCACAGCTTCACCTCTCCCTCACTGATGAGTTCCGGGTCGTCGGCCAGCAGGATCCCGTCCGGGGTGAGTTCGGTGAGGGGATAGGCCGCCCGCAGGTGCCCCAGCCCCATGTTCACCGCCGAGACCCAGGCCCGGGGACAGCCGGGATCGGCCGGCACGCCGGTCGTGGGGACCGGGGGCGGGTTGCGGACCTCGAAGGGGGGCAGGCTGAAGGTGCGCTCCGCAGACCTATCGACCATGGGGCTCCGGTACCTTTCCGGATTTAGCTTGAACCACCGGAGGTGAGGCGTCGGTTTAGAGAGTGGATCGCAGATTAGCACGCTCTCCGGGTCCAGGGAAGCAGACTGAGGGAGACGGGCCCGGAGAGCGTGCAACGAAGTCCCTGCCCCGTTCGTAGTCCTCTTAAGAGGCGGAGTCGACCCCCGGCGGTACTCGACAGTGATGGGAGTTCCGAGAGCATGCCCCAGCAGTCCCCGAACGTGCGCCCCTTCCGCACCCTGCCGACCCTCATCCTGGGGCTCAGCGCCCTCATCCTGGCCACAGGCTGCACCAGCGAGGAGGTCGGCGGCGGGGAGTGGCGGCACGAGGTCACCATGGAGGAGGGGGTACGGACCGTACGGACCCTGGAGGGCTCGGTATGGGGGACGGGGGCCCGGCTGAGGGAGGAGGCCTCCATCGGCGTGCTCGACGGTCCCGAGGAGCAGATGCTGGGGAGCGTGGCCAGCCTGTGGGCCCATGAAGGGCGGATCTACGTCCTGGACCGGCAGATCCCCCAGCTCCGCGTATATGATATGGAGGGGACCTTCCTCTTCGATGTGGGGCGGGAGGGGGAGGGACCCGGGGAATACAAGCGGCCCACGGCCGTGGCCGTGCATCCGGAGACCGGGAGGATCTATCTCCGGGACGGGAACCGGGGCCGCATCAACATCTACACACCCGACGGCGAGCCCCTCGACCAGTGGACGATCCGGGGCGGGGTGACGACCAGTCGGCAGATGGTCATGACCGCCGATGGGGACCTCTGGACCCCTGTCTGGGTCTCAGAGGGGGGAGGCATCGAGTCCTGGAGGAGCGGCATGACCCGATTCTCATCCGAGGGGGTCACCGGCGACACCCTCATGGCACCGGAGTACGATTTCGAGGAGTGGCAAATACGGGGGCAGAGTGAGAACAGCGTGGCCATCAACAGCGTCCCCTTCGCCCCCCAGAGCCACTGGACCATGAGTCCGACCAGGGCGATGATTGGCGGGGTCTCGGACGACTATCGTGTCGAGGTCCGTCGACAGGACGGTACCATGACGGTCATCGCGAAGGAGGGGGACCGGGTCCCGGTCCACCCCGACGAGGCGAGATGGTGGGAAGCGAGGACCACCGCCAGCATGCGCAGCATGTTCGAGGGATGGGCCTGGAACGGACCGGAGGTCCCGGACACCAAGCCGGCCTTCGAGCAGCTGACCACCGACCGGACCGGGAGGATCTGGGTATGGCGTCCCGGACCGGGGCGGCGCCTTGAGGGGTGTGACGAGGATGCGGAGACCCTGGCCGACTTCCGCCGGGCCCCCTGCTGGGAGGAGACCTCCTCCCTCGACGTGTTCGAGGAATCCGGTCGTCACCTGGGTCGGGTGGCTCTCCCAAAGGGTGTGCAGCGGTACCCGCAGCCATATATCGAAGGGGACCTCTTCCTCGCCTCGGTCGAGGACGCGAGCGGCCTGATCCGGGTGGTCCGCTACCGGCTTCTGAGGCCTTGAGAGGGGCCCCGGCAGACCGGGGGATCGACCTTGACCGGACCCCGGACGTTGCCTACATTGGATAGTGCTTCGAGGGCGGAATGCCGCCCCGTGGACAGGCCGCTCAGTGAGCGGCCTGCTTCTTCTCAGACGGGCATGAGGCGGCACTCCCGCCCCGTCGAGCAGAAATCTTCGAAAGTTCAGAAAACACCCGGTTTCGGGGGTTGACTTCCGGGATCGGTTCCCTATCTTGGAAAGCCTGTCCGCGAGACGGACAGCTTACGATCTTTGACATGTTCGAAGGTGAAATCGCAGGGCGGCGGACCTGTCGCTTTGAGATGGAACCTTGCGATTGAATTACTGACCTGGTCAGTGAATTCGTTGAGCAAGGAGCACTACTTCATGAGTTGCGTGGGACGTCTCTCAGAGACCGAACACCGACAACTTCTATCATGGAGAGTTTGATCCTGGCTCAGGACGAACGCTGGCGGCGTGCCTTATACATGCAAGTCGTGCGCGAACGGTACCTTCGGGTACCCAGTAGAGCGGCGAACGGGTGAGTAACACGTGAGCAACCTGCCTGGTAGAGGGGGATAACCTCCCCAACGGGGGGCTAATACCCCATATGGCGATAGTGGGACATCCCACAGTCGTGAAAGGATTCGTCCGCTACCAGATGGGCTCGCGCCGTATTAGGTAGTTGGTAGGGTAACGGCCTACCAAGCCAACGATGCGTAGCCGACCTGAGAGGGTGACCGGCCACACTGGGACTGAGATACGGCCCAGACTCCTACGGGAGGCAGCAGTAGGGAATATTGCGCAATGGGGGAAACCCTGACGCAGCGACGCCGCGTGAAGGACGAAGCCTCTAGGGGTGTAAACTTCTTTTCGGAGGGACGAAACCTGCTTAGCAGCTGACGGTACCTCCAGAACAAGCTCCGGCTAACTCCGTGCCAGCAGCCGCGGTAATACGGGGGGAGCAAGCGTTGTCCGGAATCACTGGGCGTAAAGGGTGCGTAGGCGGGATCGCAAGTCTGTGGTGAAAACTATCGGCTCAACTGATAGCCTGCCGCGGATACTGCGTTCCTTGAGTGCTGCAGAGGAAACTGGAATTCCTGGTGTAGCGGTGAAATGCGTAGATATCAGGAAGAACACCGGCTGCGAAGGCGAGTTTCTGGGCAGACACTGACGCTGAGGCACGAAAGCTGGGGGAGCAAACAGGATTAGATACCCTGGTAGTCCCAGCCGTAAACGATGAGCACTAGGTGTCGGGGGGGCCGATCCTCTCGGTGCCGGAGTTAACGCATTAAGTGCTCCGCCTGGGGAGTACGCTCGCAAGGGTGAAACTCAAAGGAATTGACGGGGGCCCGCACAAGCGGTGGAGCATGTGGTTTAATTCGATGCAACGCGAAGAACCTTACCCGGGTTTGACATGTTGGTGCCGGTGGCAGAGATGTCGCTTCGCTGCACTTCGGTGCAGCGCACCATCACAGGTGCTGCATGGCTGTCGTCAGCTCGTGTCGTGAGATGTTGGGTTAAGTCCCGCAACGAGCGCAACCCTTGTCCCTAGTTGCCATCAGTTCGGCTGGGCACTCTAGGGAAACTGCCTCGGTCAACGGGGAGGAAGGTGGGGATGACGTCAAGTCCTCATGGCCTTTATGCCCAGGGCTACACACGTGCTACAATGGGCTGTACAAAGGGCTGCCACTCCGCGAGGAGGAGCTAATCCCAAAAAGCAGTCCTCAGTTCGGATTGGAGTCTGCAACTCGACTCCATGAAGTTGGAATCGCTAGTAATCGTGGATCAGCATGCCACGGTGAATACGTTCCCGGGCCTTGTCCACACCGCCCGTCACACCACGAAAGTCGGCTGTACCAGAAGTTGCTGGGCTAACCCCTTTTAGGGGAGGTAGGCACCTAAGGTATGGTTGGTAATTGGGGTGAAGTCGTAACAAGGTAGCCGTAGAGGAATCTGCGGCTGGATCACCTCCTTTCTAAGGAGTTTACCGTTGGTGAAAGCCGATGGTGAATCCTCAATCACCTCCGCAATAAGGCTCACTATTTAGCTTTG
>JAWOFN010000036.1:0-5992 GCA_046497505.1 bacterium
AGAGGATGAAGGTGATGATGTTGGCGGCGAAGGCCACACCGATCGTCGCCGACAGGCAGACCGCGAAGGACGCGAAATAGCGGGTCTGCTTCTTCTCGTGGGCCCCCTTCACGTACCCGATGGAGTAGAAGGAGGTCAGGATCCAGAGGCTGGAGGCCACCAGGGCGAAGAGCATGCCCAGGGGGTCCACCTTCAGAGCCAGCTCGGCGCCGGGTACGATCTCCCCCAGACTGACCACCGCGATGCGTCCCGCCAGCACCCCGGGCAGCAGGATCAGCACCAGGCCGAACTTGACCAGCGAGGCCCCGATGGTCCACGTCTCCCGGATCCTCGGACGATCGGAGAAGAGGAGGATCAGGGGGACCGCGGCCAGGGAGACCAGCACGGCGTAGAGCGGTATGAAGGTCTCGTACGTCACACCGCTACAGTCCCGCCGGCCGCATGAGCATGATGATGCCGCCCACGATGGCCGCGTTGAAGATCCCCAGGAGAACGATCCCCGCCGCCAGGACCAGCGTGGGCGAGAGCATCGACGGCCTGGCCTCCTCCCTGGGCACCGGTGCCGGCTCGGCATCCGCGCGGCCGGTCGTACCCGTCGCCTCCGAGGGGCTGAAGGCCGGGCGCAGGTAGGCGTTCTCCAGCACCCGGAAGAAGTAGACCGCGTTCAACAGGCTGGAGACCATGATGACCGCCACCATGATCCAGAGCCCCTCGTCGATGGCGCCCAGGGCCAGGTACCACTTGCTGAAGAAGCCCGCGGTGGGAGGGATCCCGATCATGGAGAGGGCCCCCACCGTGAAAGCCGTCATGGTCCACGGCATCTTCTTCCGGACCATCGCGTCCATGCGGCTGATGTCGGAGTGCCCCAGCTTCGCCCGCATGCTGCCCGCCACCATGAAGAGGGTCGCCTTCATGAAGGCGTGGTTGAGCACGTGCAGCACCGCCCCGATCAGCCCCAGGGGGTTGGCCAGGCCCACTCCCAGCCCGATGTAGCCCACCTGCGCCACGCTGGAGTAGGCCAGCATCCGCTTCAGCTCCCTCTGGGCGATGGCCAGGATCGATCCGTAGATGATCCCGATGGCCGAGAGCCAGAGGACGATGTCGGTGACCGGCAGCCGATCCCGGACCAGGGCGGGGGTGAAGACGAAGAAGAGGATCCGGATCAGGACGTACGCCCCCACCTTGGTCCCTATGGGAGCGATGAGGGCGCTGGAGGCCGACGGGGCCTGCGTGTAGGCGTCGGGGAGCCAGCCGTGGAGGGGCCAGAGGGCCATCTTGACCCCCACCCCCACCACCATCAGGCTCAGGCCGACGACCAGGGCCGGGCTGCCCCAGACGGTGGGCAGGATGACGGCCACGTCCTGCATGTTCAGGGAACCGGTGATGTTGTAGACGAACCAGAGGCCCAGCAGGTAGAAGGAGGCCCCGGTCGCCCCCAGGATCAGGTAGCGGTAGGCCGCCACCGGCGAGGACTTCTCCCCCACCCCGACCAGGGCGTATCCGGCCAGGGCCCCGATCTCCAGGAAGACATAGAGGTTGAAGAGGTCACCGGTGATGACGATGCCCTGGAAGCCCGCCAGCATGAGCAGGGCGGTGGTGAAGTAGGGCACCGCCTTGTCGGGGATCTCCTCCTCGACCATCCCGCGGGCCCCCACCATCACGATGAGCGCCACCACCGCGATCACCGAGCAGAAGAAGGCGCTGAGCGGGTCCATCACGTACTCGATGCCGATGGGGGCCATCCATCCCCCCATCCGGTACTCCACCGCGCCCGAGGTGAGCACCCGGGCCAGCCCCCAGAGGGAGAGGAAGGCGTCGAATGCCACCGCCAGCAGGGCGAACCAGTAGGTGAGTCCCTTCCGGACCAGGCCCGCCAGGGGGGCCAGCAGGGCGGCGGCCAGCAGGGTGATGGGGATGAGCACCGGTATGTGCTGGCTCATGCCTCACCCCCCCTCATCCTCCGCAGCAGTTCCTCCTCGTCGAGGGTACCGTAGCGTCGGAAGATGGAGATGAGCAGGGCGAAGGCCACGCCGGTGGTGGCCACACCGACCACGATGGCCGTCAGCATCAGGGTGTGGGGGAGGGGGTTGATGTAGTGGGCCGCCTCGATGGCGTGCTCGGCCCCGTGGGCACCCTCCAGCACCGGGACCGTGGCCCCCTCCTTGGTGGCGGCGGCCACCCAGATCAGGATGATGGCCGCCTGCACGATGTTCAGCCCGATGAGCTTCTTCACCAGGTTCCGCTTGGTCAGGATGGCGTAGAGCCCGATGACCAGGAGCAGGGCGATGGCGATGTAGGCGTAGTGCCCCAGGAAGAACTCACGCATGGCCGCTCCCCCTCTCACCCCCGCCCGCCGAGGGCTCCCCTCCCGGAGACCTCCGGGGCCCCGCCTGGTCCGATTCCTCGGTGCCGGCCGCCTCCTCCTCCAGCCCCTCGTGATGTCGCTCCGGTTCCTCTCCCACCAGGTCGTCGTAGATGGCGGTGAGGGTGGCCGCCACCGCGACGGCCACGCCGATCTCCACGATCAGGATCCCCATGCTCCGGACCCCGGAGGGATCCAGCCCCAGGGGGAGACCGGCATAGTCCAGGAAGTTCACCCCGAGGATCAGGGCGGCCAGGCCGGTGCCCAGGAAGATGAACGTGCCGATGGAGCTCCCGGGCGTGCCCCATCCCCTCCGGAACTGGACCTGGGCCGCGTCGGTACCGATGCTCAGGCGGATCAGCAGGAAGCTGGCCGCGAGCATGGCCCCCCCCTGGAAGCCCCCTCCGGGGCTGTAGTGACCGTGGAAGATCACATAGAGGGCGAAGAGCTGGATGAAGGGGGTCACCAGCCGGGCCGAGATGGCGACGATGCGGTCGTCGTAGTGCTCCCTCACGCCTGCTTCCTCCTGCGCAGGATGAGGAAACAGGCCATGCCGGCAGCGAACACCACGCTGGTCTCGCCCAGGGTGTCGTAGCTCCGGTAGTCCGCCAGGGTGACGGTCACCATGTTCGGGGTGTGCGCGTCCTCATAGGCGTGCTCGATGTAGTAGGACGCCGCGTTGGGGGAGCCCGCGGCGCTCACGACGGTGTTCGGCGGCGCCGTGGGTGAGGCCCGGTCGGGAAGATGCGCCACCCCGTAGAGGAGCAGCCCGGCGAAGGCCAGCAGGACCGGGAGCGTGATCCTCTTCATCAGTCCACGCTCCCCCGGCGGGTGTGGTAGACGGCCACGATATACAGCACCCCGGTCACACCGGCACCCACCACCGCCTCGGTGAAGCCCACGTCCACCGCTCCCATGACCGCCTCCAGAAGGGCGGTGAGGAACGAGAACACGGTCAGGGTCACCACCGCGGTCAGCAGGTCCCTGGCCTCGATGGCCACCACGGCGGTGACGAGCAGGAAGAGGAAGAGGACGATCTCGAACTCGATGTGCATCTACTCCTCCTCCCCTTCCGATCCCTCCGCCAGGGGCAGGACCTCGTCCGGCCCGGCCTCGGTCACGGGATCCTCCGGCTGGGGCCCTCCCCGGAACCAGGGCTTCAGCCCCGACTGGTAGGCGGCCCGTGCCAGGGCGTGGGCCCCCACCGGGTTGGTGAGCGCCACGAAGAGGATGGCGGTGAGGAGCTTGGCACTGTTGATCGTGAAGCCCTCGTGCACCGCCAGTCCCGAGAGGGCCAGCATGAGGCCCAGGGTGTCGCTCTTCGCCGTGGCGTGGGTCCGGGAGAAGAAATCGGGGAGCCGGATGATCCCGATGCTCCCGATGAGGAGGAAGAAGGCACCGGCCGCCACCAGCAGGAGGGAGAGGACCTGGAAGAAGATCATGATACGACCTCCTCCGCCTCTCCGGTCTCCTTCGGATGCACGAAGTACTTCGCGATGGCCAGGTTCCCGATGAAGTTCAGGATCGCGTAGGCCACGGTGATGTCGATGAACATGTCGAGCCGGCCGAACATGAGTCCGACCAGGCAGATCAGGACCAGCGTCTTGGTCCCGATGGCGCCCACTCCCAGGAGCCTGTCGAAGATCGTGGGCCCCGCCACCACCCGGTAGAAGGGGATGGCGATGATGACGGTGAGGAGTACCGCAATATAGACGTAGACCTGTTCCATACCTACGCCTCGCCCGACTTCCTGATGCTCACGTGGCTGACCCTGCCGGTCTCGTCCCCCCCGTAGAGAGCGGCCACCCGGGCGGGCATGACCCCTTCCACCAGGCCCGTGCTGGAGAGGTCGGTGAAGGCGTGGACCAGGAAGGCCCCCTCACTGATGTCCACGGTGAGCGTGCCGGGCGTGAGCGTGATCGAGTTGGCCAGGATGGTCTGCGAACCCGCATTGGGGAGTTCGGCGTGGAACTCCAGCAGCGAGGGGTCCACGGGGAGCTTCGGGTCGAGCACGATGCGGGCCACCTGGAGGGCGGCCAGCACGATCTCCTTCAGGAGCCAGAAAGCGTAGAGGAAGACCCGGAAGGGCCGGAGGTCCCGGTGCACATCACCGGGGTAGAGGCGCACCCGGTTGAGGTTCCGGTTCAGAGCCAGGATCAGCAGAACGCTGACGATGCCCAGGGAGATGTGGAAGAGATCGTAGTGCCCGCTGAAGAGGAGCCAGAGCCCCATGAGGGCCGCCGTCTGGAAGAGCACCGAGCGCAGGCTCCGCACACGTTCGGGCAGCCGCACACCGGTCTCTCGTGTGTTCCAGGACTCGGGCATCAACTCCCTGCCGTTCCCTGATGGGGCACTGCCCGGGCGGATGCCGGGCCGGGGGCTCTTTCGGATGCCGCACTATCTGAATTCGGGACCGGCGTGTCAAGCCACACCGGGGCTGGTTTCGGAGCATACCGTCCGGGCGGGAGGAGCCTTCACCGGCTCCTCCCGACAGACTCCCTCGTGCCCCCTCCTGCTGCCCCCGGACTATCCTCTCCGGTCCTCCTCTTCCTCCCCTTCCCCCCCTGTCTCCTCCTCCCCTGGAGGGCGGGCGAAGGGGTCCTTCGCCTTCTTCTTCTGGAAGTCCTTGAGCTGCGATTCCAGGTCGGCGAACTTCTTCTTCTGCTTCTCCTGGAAGTCCCCGCTCGCCAGTTCCGACTCCAGGGCCTCCTGTTTCCCCCGGGCCTTCTTGAGGAACGCCTCCACCTCCCCCTTCATCGCGGCTCCCTTCTCCTCCCGCGGCAGCTCCTCCAGGGCCAGGTGGTCCTTGACCTCCACCCGGGTGTCGAAGGGGGTCTTCAAGATCTTCACGATCCCGGCGCTCTCCAGGGAGCGTGCCATGGCCCCCACCACCTCGTGGCTGATACCCAGCAGCTCACCGATCTCCTCGTAGGTGGGGGGCTTGGCCAGCCGGTGCTCCAGCACGCGGACCGCGGCCACCATCAGATGTCCCTGACTGTAGGAGGGTGTGTGTTCCATGGTTCCTCACCCGGAGGCTTGGGATCTCGGATACGGGCGACCCGGCGGCGGGTCATGCCCCGCACGCTGCATGGATACTACGTGAGACGGGGCGCCCGAAAATTGACATAGGCAGGCCCTCGCGGGCTGTCCCTGTCACACCACCGTGCGTACGGGTCCGTACACGGCGGTTCAGCCGGTTGAGCGGGCAGTATACAAGCTATACAGCCCGAGCGTAGCGAAGAAGGCGTTGGGCAAGGCGAAGCTGAGGGCCGGGCTGCGGCTGAGGTGCCAGTAGACTTTGGGCGAACCGGCGTCTGCGCCGCCAGGTCGGTCCCTCCAGACGGGGCCCTCGGGGCTTCACCCCTACCCTCCCCGTCGAAGGCCAGTTCCAACTGGCTTTTCTGCCGCACTCCGTCGTCGAGTCGCACGTCCTCGTTCCCTCCAACCGTTCGGGCCTTCGTCCGGCCGCTTAGGTCGTGTGAGCCCCGGCCGTTTCTCCCCTCTCGGGCGAGTGTCCCGCTCAAGCGGACCGGCTGCATCCGGACTACTATGCCCTCTGCTGACTCCTGCCGTGCGGTCAGGGTACCTCCCGGTACCCTCAGTCCCACCGGGGACACACAGCAGGCCTCC
>JAWOFN010000027.1:0-4112 GCA_046497505.1 bacterium
CGGAAGCCGGCCCCGCCCCGTACTCAAACTCGATCTATCCAGAACTGGACTTTGGTCGGAGTGAGGACGGAGGCTCTGGGGTACGTGGCGCTGGCTGTAGGAATAACTCTGTGTATAGGGAACAGTCTAACATTGTTCTCGTTTAGGCAGAAGTGCGACATAATCTGAGTCCTGATTCGGAGTCTCTCCCCACTGGAAAGCCATTGGATCAGTCTCGTGCCCCCCCACGTAAGCGTGTTATGTGGTTCGGCATAAGTGACTGATTTCGTGGCCTGGCGAGCCCGGTCAGGCTGCCACCGGTTCGATACTCTCCAGGTCTTTCATGTCGACCGACCGTATCGCATGCCACAGATCCCAGTTCCGCTGGCCGTTGAGCCAGAACTCCGGCGTCGTTCCGAACAGTCTCGCAAGCCTCAGGGCCGTGTCCGGGGTGATCCCGCGCTTCGCATTGATGATCTCGTTGACCCTGGGATAGGAGACATGGATCCGATCAGACAGCTCCATCTGGATCATGCCAAGGGGTTTGAGGAACTCCTCGAGTAGCATCTCCCCGGGATGCGTCGGCGGGCGGTTCTTGGGCAGAAGCGGACTCTTGATGAGCTCAGTCATGATAGTCGACGACCTCGACGTCGTGTGCACCTGCCTCGGTCCAGTGGAAGCAGATGCGGCATGTCCGACCCTCCCACGGTCGGCGAAGGACCTGATCATCGTCGATTATAACGTGATACATATCAAACCCTCCCGCCTGGATCTCCCTACAGGTCGTCTGCCGGGCTGTTCACCCCGCCCGGACCTTTGTTGAGGACGTGGGTGTAGATCATCGTGGTCTTCAGGTCGTGGTGGCCCAGGAGTTCCTGGACGGTACGGATATCGTAGCCGTCCTCCAGGAGCTGGGTCGCGAAGCTGTGGCGGAAGGTGTGGCAGGAGGCCCGCTTGGTGATGCCCGCCTTGATGACGGCCTGCTGGACGGCCCGCTGGATGATCGAGGCATCCACGTGGTGACGTCCCTCCTCTCCGGTCTTCTCGTCCTTCCAGCGCCGCTCCTGGGGGAAGACCCACTGCCAGCGCCACTGCTGGGCTGCGTTGGGGAACTTCCGGGCCAGGGCATCAGGCAGCTGTACCCTCCCCCATCCCGCTGCAAGGTCCTGACGGTGGATCGCCTTCACTTCTTCGAGGTGCCTCTTAAGTGGACCTACTGCCGAGCGGGGAAGCATGGTGAGCCGATCCTTGAATCCTTTCCCGTCCCGGATTAGGATCGAGCGTTTCTGGAAGTCGATGTCCTGGACCCGCATGGTGATGCACTCATTGAGCCGCAGGCCCGACCCGTAGAGCAGCCGGGCCACCAGGAGGTCCCTTCCTGCAAGCTGCCGGAACACCTCCCTCACCTCATCGCGTGTGAGGACGATGGGCAGGCGTTTGGGCTTGCTGGCCCGGATGACATCGCCCAGCTCCCCGAGGTCCTGCTTCAGTACGTGACGGAAGAGGAACAGGAGTGCACTCAGCGCCTGGTTCTGGGTGGAGGCGCTGACCTCCTCCTCCACCGCCAGGTGGCTGAGGTAGGTGTTGACGTGCTCCACACCGAGGTGGATGGGGTGCCGGCAGTCGAAGAAGCGGATGAACCGCCCGACCCACCGCGTGTAGGCCTTCTCGGTATGGGGGCTGTAGTGGCGCGACCTGATGGCGCGTTCCAGCCCTGTTAGCACACGCAGGCCGGTGCACTCACCGGAAGGCGGATGCTGAGGATGCGGCATGGTCGACTTCCTCCGCGGGGGCGGGTCGTTACCGGAGGGCTTGGAGGGCGGTGCAGGAGGGGGGGTGTCGATGCGTTCGGTGTTGGAACGTGTGAGGAGTGATTGTACCACGGAGCCGTGGGGGAGTCGACGCCGATAATGTGCTAGAATGGGCCTGATAGTACCGACGGACCGGTACGCCATGAGCCGGATGCCCCTGCTCCCCCGGAGGCCCCATGACCCCCTCCACCCTCCCCGACCCCTCCGGACCATCCGATGGTCCTGGACCCCCCGGTCCCGCGCGGGTGGTGATCATCGGCATCGGGAACACGCTCATGGGGGATGAGGGCCTGGGGGTGCTGGCGGTGCGGATGCTGGAGGCCGGCGGTCTGCTGGAGCGGATCCAGGACCCGGAGGGCGGTGACCGGGAGCCCGGAGTGGGTGCTCAGGATGACGGAGACGATGAGCGGGTTCCCGGAGGAGCGGCGGCCCGGACGGTGCGGCTCCTCGAGGCCGGCACGCTGGGGGTGGATGTGCTGGCCCTGCTTGAGCCAGGCGAGGCGGTGGTGATCCTGGACGCGGTCCGGGGGGACGGGCCTCCGGGCACCCTCTACCGGATCGACCTGGGGGACCTGCCTCCTCCCGACAGGCCCCCCGTATCGGTCCACGACCTGGGCGTGCTCCACCTTCTCGAGCACGCCCGCCTCCTCTCACGCCCCTTGCGGGGTGTCCTGCTGGGAATCGAGCCTCAGGTCATCGAGCCCCGGGTCGAGGAACTCAGTCCCCCCGTCGCCGCCGCGCTCCCCGCCCTGGTAGAGGCGGCATGCACAGAGGCGCGGCGGCTCCGGGCGGATGAGATCTGAGCACGCCCTCGGCCTGATCCCTTCTTCGCCCCGACCGACAGGTTCTGTTGGAACCCTTCGGTTGGTGCTCCTCAAACCGCCCGGAACTGCATCCGCTCGTTGCCCCGGGCATCCAGCACATGGATGGCGCACGCCACGCACGGGTCGTAGGAGTGCACCACCCGCAGCACCTCGATGGGGTTGCCGGTGTCCTTCACCGCGATCCCGGTGAGGGCCTGCTCCAGGGGTCCGGGCTGGTCCCGGTCGTCCCGGGGTGAGCAGTTCCAGGTCGTGGGCACGATGGCCTGGTAGCGGCTCACCACACCGTCCTCGATGTCCAGCCAGTGGCCCAGGGCTCCCCGGGGAGCGCACCAGAGGCCGAACCCGCTGGCCCGGTCCGGCAGCGTGTACTCTGCGCAGACCGACTCACCCAGCTTGAACTCCATGATCCACCGGCTCATGGCGTCGGCCACGAACTTCGTCTCGATCGCCCGGGCCAGGTGCCGTCCGATCGTGCTGTGGAGCACGTCCGGCTGGGCCCGGATCTCCGAGAGGACCTGGTCGGTGACAGCCGTCATGTCCGGGGCCTCGCCGGAGAGCGCCGTGCACATGACGCGGGCGGTGGGGCCCACCTCGTACACCTCCCCGCCGTAACGGGGTGCTTTCACCCAGGAATAGGCCCCCTCCTTACCGGTCATGGGGACCGTGCGGCCCTCGGTGGGCCTGCGGGGCCCGGCATCGGTGTACCAGGAGTGGCGTACCTCCTCGGTGACCTTGACCGGGTCGAAGTCCTGGAGCCTGCCGTTCACCACCCGCCCCATGCGGAGCAGGCGCTTCCGCTCGAGCACGTCCGGCTCCCGGTCCAGGTCGTAGGAGCCGTAGGTGAGCAGGTTCTCCGGACCCCGTCCGATCTCCAGGCCGTCCTGGTAGACCCGGGCGATCTCGATCACATCGGGCAGGTAGACGTTGTCGATGAAGTCCCTAAGTTCCCGCAGGCGCCACAGGAAGGTGGTCACCTTGTCCACCGTGGGCTGGATGGTCACCCCGCCGGGGACGATGGAGGCGCTGTGGGGCATCTTCCCCGAGAACACGGCCGAGAGCTCGTGGGCCTTCAGGCGCATGGAGAGGGCCTGGATGTAGTGGCTCAGGAGCCGCTCGTTGAGTGCCTGGGGAAGGCGGTAGTCCCCTTCGAACCGCGGGATGAAGGGGGGCGAGTAGGGTCCCGGGAAGTAGTCCAGGACACTGAGGGTGTAGAAGTGGAGCAGGTGCGACTGGATCCAGTTCGCACCCCCCACCAGGTTGCGGATCACCCGGCCGTTCTCGGTAGGGACGATCCCGAAGGCCGTGTCCAGGGCCTGGGCGCTGGCGATGGCATGGGCCGTGGGACACACCCCGCAGAAGCGCTGGGCGAACTGGATCACATCCAGCGGCGAGCGTCCCTGCATGAACGCCTCGAAGCCCCGGTAGAGGGTCCCGGCCACGCGGGCCTCCTTCACCGTCCCCTCGTCCACCACCGTCTCCACGCTCAGGTGTCCTTCGA
>JAWOFN010000049.1:0-41142 GCA_046497505.1 bacterium
CCACCGGCCGGGGTGCGCCCGGCGACCCGGCCGGTGGGACGGTCTCCCTCTCCGACCCCGCCGAAGCGACCGAACCTCCTGAAACCCGAGCCGAAGACCGGACCGCTATTGAAGTAGACTCCGAGCTCATCGTCGTATCCGTATGCCAGGGGGCTTTTTTCGTCACTTACCTGGGCCCTGAACACCCCTCCGCGGGCCCACAGGTCCCGGGTCTCCCGGATGCCCATGCCCCGTGTGAACCCGAAGTGCGAGGGCAGCGATGAACTTCCGGTGAAGGTGATGAAGACGCCCCCCTCCTCCAGGAAGTCCCGCAGGTGCAGGACCCCCTCCAGTCCCAGTCCGCCCCGGATGTCGTCGCTGCTGTCCTGCACCCCCAGGTTGGGCTGCGTCTCGGTCTTCTTCCAGGGTATCGGGTCCCCGGTCATGGGGATCCCCTCCACGGTACTGAGGGCGTCCCCCCGGGCCGGCCCGAAGAGGATCACGTCCCACCGGTCCTTCAGACGGGACTCGTCCCGCACCTCGTGGACCGAGATGTAGTCGTAGGGTATCTCCATCTGGTCCAGGGCGATGCGGATCCATCCCTCGGTCTGGGTGTTGGTCCAGGTGTGCATGAGCGCCACCCGGGGACGTCCCACCGGATGGAGGTCCACCTCCGGCACCTCGTCCAGGACCAGGGCCTGGAAGCCGTACCGCTCACCCGCTCTGTCCAGCCGGTCGGACAGGTCCTCCGGGTTGCCCTCGCTCTTCAGGATGAGACTCCCCGCGGGGAAGGTCAGGTCCCCTGCCTCGAAGGAAGCCCGTGCGGCCTCGATGACCAGATCGGCGGCGGCGAAGACGAAGCTCCCCACGGAATGTTCCGCGTGGTAGGGGATGGCGAAGGCCTCCGTGCGGCGCCCGGCCCTCTCCGACCCTCCCGCTGCCTGCACCCTCTCCTCCACGAGTTCCATGCGCTGCCCCAGGATGGAGGTATCCTCCACCCGGATCGTCTCCACGTTGAAGAGCGGTCCCAGGGTCCAGCCCACGTCGTCATAGGGCCTGGGATCGTCCACGTTGTAGTACTGCCGATCGAGGAGCAGGTCCGCCATGCGGGAATAGGGCTGGTCCATGCGGACCACGTAGCTTCCCTCGGGCCACTGCTGATCCCCGACCTCCAGGTCCCGGGCGGCCCGGTGGATCTCCACTCCCTGTGCCTGGAGCAGCTGGAGCAGGGAGGCCTGCAGCCCCTTCCGTGGATCGCTGGAAGGGAAGACATAGGCTGCCGGCCCTTCGCTGCGGGCCTTGGCCACAGAGCGCAGGCCCTTGAGATAGAAGTTCTCGAGGAAGTGCTGCTTGCGCTCCGCCACGGTATGGATGGCCGTGAGCAGCGCGCTCTGCATCAGGTTCGTGTTGTTGCGGATCGACCAGACCACTTCCTCGAGCGGCGGGTTCGGTCGGTACCACTGCCTCTCGTCGCTGGCCCGGACGATGTAGTCGCTGCCGTCACGGGCCGCCTGCGTCTCGTAGAAGCGTCCGATGCCGTTGTGGCCGTTGGCGGCATAGAACATGTAGTTTGGGGCCCACCCGTCGTAGAACCCGTAGGTCCACACGCCGGGCACCCCGTACTTGGTCAACTGCGTGACTTCTTCCATCGCCAGCTGGAACCATTCGTCCACCAGGACCGGGTCCAGCCAGGCGTTGTAGGGGCCGGTGCCCGTGCTGGTGTAGAGGTAGCTCACCGACTCGTGCAGGTCGTGCAGCACCAGGGGGTGCCATTCCAGGTAGGTGCTGGTGGCCATGCGCGAGAGCGCCAGGGTCAGTCCCAGTCCGTCCCGGTTGTTGTCGTGGAGCACGTACTTGCCCCAGTAGACCATCCGGGTGGCGTGGATGCCCTCCGGGTCCCACCTGGGGGCCATATGGACGTCCACCTGCTTGTCGCGGCCGTCCGGCTCCACCACGGGGGTGACCATCACGATGGCGTTCTCACGGATGTCCCGGATGAACTGCGACTCTCCCGCGGCCAGCCGGTAGACCATCTCCATGAGCATCTCAGGCGAGCCGGTCTCCCCGGAGTGCAGGCCGCCGGTCGCCCAGTACATCGGCTTCGCCTGATCCATCAGCCGGTGGGCCTCCTCCTCGTTCAGCCCCCGGGGGTCGGCCAGCCGGGCGCTGATCTCCTTGTAGCCCTCCAGGTCCGCGATGGTCTCCTCGTCCGAGACCACCACCAGGATCATCTCCCGCCCCTCCTCGGAGGTCCCGTTGGAGAAGACCTCCACCCGGGGAGAGGCCTCCGCCACCGCCCGCATGTAGCCGTGGATCTCGTGGGAGTAGTGGAGCACCTCCGGTGCCCCGACGATGACCCCGAAGTGGTCCATCGGACTCGGCACGGTGTCAGATGCGGGCAGATGGTCGACCAGGGGGGTCAGGAAGAAGGGTTCGGTGGTGTGCTTTTTGATCTCGGCAGTGTACGTCTCGTCGACCTGGGGCTCGGTAACCTGGGCCTGGACGGACGCGGCGGACACGAGACAGTACGCCGCCGCCGCGGCGGCCAGCAGGAGCCGACGGGCATGGGAGGCGGATGGATGCTGCATGTCGACCCTCCGGTAGGCAGGGGTGTGCTGCTTCGTGCTGAGGCGGATCAGCCTACATCCAATCGGCCGGGCCGGGTAAGTCGTTTATGCGAAGAGGTCGGGGAGTTCGGCCTCCACCGGCTCGGCGACCTCGGGACGGTCGTTGGCCGGGGAGTTCACGTCGGTGGAGACCGGGTAGACCTCCAGGTCACCCCCCTCGTAGGGGCCCAGCATCTCCAAGAGGGCCGGTTCGGGAGCGTCCGGGTGGAGCCACTCCCGCCACCGCTCCTGCTTGAGGACCACCGGCATGCGGTGATGGATCCTGCGGACGGGAGGGGCCGCTTCGGCTGTGATGATGGCGAAGGTGCGGACGGGATCGAAGTCCTCCGCTCCCTGCACCCCTTTCTTCGGCTCCCACCGCTCCCAGATCCCGGCGAAACCGAAGGGCTCAGCCGATCCCAGGCGGATACGGACGGGCTGCTTGCCCCCGGGGGTCTTGAGCCATTCGTACCAGCCGTCGGTGAGGACCACGCAGCGGCGCCCTGCGAAGGGGTCCTTGAACGAGGGCCGCTCAATGATGGTCTCCGACCGCGCGTTGATCATGCGGTTCCCGATGGACGGGTCCCTCACCCACGAGGGGATGAGTCCCCACCGGAAGAGGTCGGCCCGGAAGGGTCCCTCGGGGTCCTCCTCCTCCAGGCGGAGGACCGGGACCCGCTGGGTGGGAGCCACGTTGTAGCGCGGCAGGGACTCCTCCAGGTCCCCGAGGAGGCCCAGCTGCTTCAAGAGTTCACCCACCGAGGGTGTCAGCGTGTAGCGCCCGCACATATCATCATCCTCCGGGAGGCGGCCGGTGGCCCGGCTGGCCGATGGGACTTCCGGGAGGCGCCTCGGGGGTAGCGGCCGGGTCGGTGATCTGCTGCGCCCGTGCCATCCACCGGCCGATCTCCTCGGCCATGGTCATCTCGAAGGGCGTCCGTTCCTCCCTGTCGTTGAGACGGTCCACCAGGTCATAGAGCCTGCTGTTCAGTACCGACCGCACCTGGGCGGTGTTCTGCCCGCTGGCGGCCTGCTGCATCATCTGTCGGGCCACCACGTAACGGACCGACTCCTGGATCCGTGCCTCGCAGGCATCCGAGGGGACCTCGGCATACCAGGTGGCGTCCAGGAGAGCGTCCACCGTCTCCTCCAGGCCCGGGTTCTCTGCATCCCGGCTGTGGAACTCCACCAGCCGCGCCATCCGCTGGGGCTGCAGGATCATCCCCACCGCCATCTCCGCTGCGGTCTCGGCCACGCCGATGGGGTCGAAGGTGGGCGAGGTGCGCTTGGCGAAGGTCTCGCCCCTGGTCATGCCGAAGGCCCGGGGCGGGATGAGCTGCAGGACCCGCTCCGGAAGGGCCAGGAAGTCGGGACGCAGGGTGGAGAGCCCCAGGCTCAGGGCCCTCCGCTGCCGATTCGGATCCACGACCTCGATGACCATCTGGCCATCGCCCCTCAAGGCGTAGTTGTAATCCGCCCCGCCCAGGCTGTGCATGGCAGCCTCGAGCTGGTAGCGGTGGTGCAGGTAGAGGGGTACCAGCACCTCCTCCAGGCCCGCCATCGGCTCACCCGCTCGGATGTTCTGCTCGCCGAACTGCTCCAGCCCGATCCGACGGACCCGGATCTCGTGGGCCAGGTGGTCCACCGGGTCGGTCCCGTTGTCCCAGAGTGCGGTGTAGGGATGGGCGGCGCCCAGGGGCCGGGCGTCGGCATCGCTGATGAACCGCATCCCCCGCTCCAGGCCGTCCTGGACGATGCGCTCGAGCTCGGCCTCCTCGTCCGCGTCCTCGGGGAAATGGCTGTAGAGCCAGGTGACCGCGAACTCGTCGAACTCGCCGATCCCCACAGCGTAGGCGTCGGAGAGGTCCAGGCGTCCGTCGGAGGTGATCCCCACCAGCGGCGCCGGGTAATCCATCACGCTGGCCCGGCCGGCGTAGGTACTCGCCATGTAATTGTGGGCGAAGCCCAGCGTGTGGCCCACCTCGTGGGCGGAGAGCTGCCGCACCCGGGCCAGGGCCATCTCCACCGGATCCTCCTCCGCCACCGCCGCCAGGTAGCCGAAGTCCTCGGTACCAGCGAGTGAACATCCGGAGATACTCTGGCCATCGTGCAGGGGCGGGACACCGGCCCCGTCGGGCCCCGAGGATCCGTACGGCGGGATGAGCCCCTGGGCCAGGAGCACGTCCTGCCGGAGCCGCAGGCTCCCCAGGTTCACGTTCCCCTTCAGGATCTCGCCGGTCCGGGGATCGGAGACCGACCCCCCGTACGACCAGCCCCGGGTCGATCGGTGGGTCCAGTGGATCATGTTGTAGCGCAGGTCCATGGGGTCGGCGTCCTCGGGGAGGACCCGGACCTGGAAGGCGTCGATGTATCCCGCCGCCTCGAAGGCCTGGTTCCACCAGGAGGCGCCCTCCACCAGGGCACTGCGGATCGGCTCCGGGGCCCCCGGGTCCACGTAGTAGACGATCGGTTCCACCGCCTCGGAACGCCGTGCGGAGGGATCCTTCCTCTCCAGGCGATGCCGGTTGACCCAGCGCACCTCCAGCTCCTCGTCGATGGGCGCGGCGTAATCGTGGAAGGTGATCCCGAAGGCGTTGACCCGGGGGTCCACGGCGCGGGGCTCGTAGCCCGGGTTCGGGAGTTCCACCAGGGAATGGTGTACCCGGAGGGTCACCGCGTCCCCGCTGGCGGCGGCGCTCCTCACCTCCCCGCCCGGTTCCCGACTCGTGAAGGTCTGACTCACCTCGATCTCGGTGTTCTTCGGGAAGGCCTTCGTGCGGGGGAGGTGGAACACGCTGCGGGAGCGATCCAGCTGGAAGCCGCCCGGCAGCGTGGAGGCGATGTCGTGCGCGTCCCGCATGAAGAAGTCGGTGGCGTCCACCAGCACCCGGTCCCCGCTCTCGGCCACGATCTCGAAACCCCAGTGGGTGGAGGGAGCGAAGGCGTCCTCCACCGCCTTCACCTCCCGGGGGTTGTCGCTGCGGGCCCGGTAGCGGTAGTTCGGCTCCACCAGAAGCACCCGCGGACCCACGCGCCTGGCCGCCAGTACATGGTCCCTCCCCCGCTGCCCCCGGTCCAGTCCGACCGCATTGCTCCCCAGCCCCGACGACAGGCCGACCGCGCAGAGGAACTCCTCCTCCCACCGGTCGATCTCCCAGTAGAGGTCCCCCGTGGCCTCGTCCCAGTAGATGGTGAAGAAGCCCTCCATCTCCTCCATCCCCTCCGTCTTCTCCTCGATGGTCGGGACCTGGGCACCGGCTGCCGCGGGCAGGACCAGCAGCAGACTCAGGAGCGCTGCCAGGGGGAACCGGGCGTGCGGGACATGGGACCGCATGGGGACCTCCGTGGGATGCGGGGCAGTTCGCTGAGATGAAAGACCCTCTCCGGCCGGGACCGGAGAGGGTCGAGTGTAGGGCCGTGGACGGCCGACCTTCAACTGTGACGATCAGCCGGGCGTCATGGCGACGTCGGTCGCATCCATACACGCCTGCACCCAGTCGGTGGTCACCGACTTCGGGCGGGTGATGGGCTCCATGGCCGCCCGGCAGAGGACCTGCTGGGCCAGCATGCCCATGGCCCGGCTCACGCTGAAGAGCACGGTATAGTAGTCCATCTCGGTCATGCCGTAGTGGTAGACCGTGCATCCGGACCCCGCGTCCACGTTGGGCCAGGGGTTCTTCGCCTTGCCATGCTCCTGCAGGACCTCGGGGATCACCTCGAAGCCCACGTCCACCGTCTGGAAGAGCGGGTCCTCGGGGAAGTGCTCTTTGGCGAAACCGTGGAGAGCGGTGAAACGCGGGTCGGTGACCCGGAGTACCGCGTGCCCGTAGCCCGGCACCACCTGCCCGCTGTCCAGCAGCTCCCAGGTGTACTCCTTCATCTGTTCCGGGGTGGGCGGTCCGTCGAAGCGCTCCATGATGGCCAGGTTGAACTTCAGCGACTCCTGGTTCGCCAGCCCGTGGAGCGGCCCTGCCAGTCCGCAGAGTCCGGCGGAGACGGAATAGAAGGGGTCGGCCAGGGCGCTGGCCACCACCCGGCTGGTGTAGGCACTCACGTTCCCCCCCTCGTGGTCGCTGTGGAGGGTCAGGTAGAGCCGCACCAGGTCCGCGAACTCCGGGTCGTCGAAACCCAGCATCCGGGCGAAGTTGGCGGAGTAGCCCAGCTGCGGGTCGGGAGGGATCACCTCCCCCCTGTCATACCGGATTCGGTAGACGGCAGCGGCCACCACGGGCAGCTTCGCCAGCAGGGAGAGCGCATCGTCCAGCAGGGGCTCCCAGTAGCGGTCTTTCGCCACCCCTTCGTCGTACGAGCGCCGGAAGAAGGAGCCATCTTCCAGGGAGACCAGGGCTGTGATGAGCATGTCCATGGGGTGGGCCTCCCCGGGCATGCTCCTGAGGATGTCGAAGACGTAGGAGGGCGTCTCCTGGTGTCCCGCGAGCTGATCGCGCAAATCGGTGAGGGCTTCCTGGTCGGGCAGCTCACTCGACAGGAGCAGGTAGAAGATCTCCTCCGGGTGACGGTCGGTGAGTTCGGCGATGGGAGTGCCCCGTATCAGGAGCCCCCTGTCGGGTTCCACGCAGGAGGTGTCGCAGAGCAGCGCTTTCACGCCGCGCAGTCCCCCGAAGGCCTGCTTGAGGGTCACTTCCGAGATCACCTTCTCGCCGTGTTCGGTCACCAGGTCGGACAGCTTCTGGCGGAAGACCGGGACCTTCGCGGCCACCGCATCGTGTAAGGCTGACATCTGTCCATTCCCCCGTTTCGTTCAGGCCGGGTGCGGCTCCGTCTCGAACCGCTGCAGGCATTCGGGCTTGAAACGCTGCCGGTCCAGGCCCAGCTGGTCGTAGGGCACACCCTGTGCGTGCGCGAGAAGCTGGAAGTAGTAGATGGGCGGGATGCTGAAATCCTCGTCGAAGTCCTTCGCCACCTTGCGCTGGCCATGGTCGAACTGGCCGAAGCAGGTGGGGCAGATCAAGCAGAGGATCTCCGCGTCCTCTTCGTGTACGGCTCGGAGCAGGTCCCGCATCATGTTCCCCGGGATGTCGTCCGCCTGGCACGCCTTGCCGCAGCAGAGATACCAGTTCCGGTGCCGTACGGGCTCGGCGCCCAGGGCCTCCACCAGGTGCTCCAGGATCGTGGGGTTGTTCGGGTCGTCCACCTGCATGATATGGCTGGGCTTCAGGAGGTGGCAGCCGTAGTGGATGGCCACCTTCAGGCCCTCCAGCGGCCGGGTGACCGATTCCCGAAGGGCCTCGTACCCCACCTCGTCCCGGACCAGGGTGGCGACGTGACGTATCCGGCTGGTCCCTTTGTACTCCTTGCCGATCTTGTGCAGCCGCTCGTTCACCTGCTCCCGCACCTCCGGGACCTGGAGGTGGTGCCACGCCTCGGAGAGGGTGGCGGTGCAGCCGGAGCAGTTGGTGAAGAGGTCCACCCCCTGCTCCTCTGCCAGGCAGAGGTTGCGTGCCGCCACCGAGAGCCAGGCGATCTTGTCCTTCGACTTGAAATAGATGGGGTCGGGGCAGCAGGAGGCCCCCTCCAGGTCCAGGATCTCGATGCCCAGGCGGGGGAGGGTGTGCCGGATGGCGAACTCCATGGCCGGATACCGGCTGGGTATCAGGCAGCCGGGGAAGAAGGCGTAGCGGCTCATGATGCTGCCTCCTCTCCCGCTGCCTCAGACCCCTCTCCCGGGTCTCCGAGCCCGATGAGTACCCGGACCTCATCCATGGGGACGGGCTCCAGGGGGGGCAGACCGAACTTTTCGCGCTGCTTGTCCACCGCGGGGCTGTCCGGGACGGTACGGCCGGTCTCCTCGAAGGTCCCGATGACCCGTTCCACCGGCGTGGGATAGATGTCCCGATCCGCCAGCATGTTCTTCAGGGCGATGATGACCTCCACCGGCTTCACCTCCTGCGGACACCGCTCCGCGCAGTTGTAGCAGTTCGTGCAGTGCCAGAGGATGGAGTCCTCGGTGAGCAGGTCCCCGCCCAGACCGTAGAGCACCTTCAGCATGATCTTCCGCGGGTTGAACCCCGACCCGTAGGTCGTGGCGGGACAGTCCCCCACACACGCCCCGCACTGGTAGCAGAAGCTGGCCAGGTTCCCCTCCAGCTTCTCCGCCAGCTCCCGCCGGAAGGCGAAGTCCACCTGCACGGGCCCCTCGCTCATGGACTCATCCCTCCCCCCCCCTGCCCCGGAGATGCCGGATGCTGTTGGAGCGGCATTCCGGACAGGAGCGTTCGACGTCCTCGTCCGGGGCCACCTCTTCGGACCATTCTTTGCCGCACGCCATGCAGCGGAACCACTGGGTGCGCGTCTCGACCGCCATGATCACCTCCGCCTCCGAAGGACGGGGAGGCCGCCGGATGCTATTCGACGGCCACCTCCACCACTTCCCGGGCCTTCTCCGCCCGCTTCTCGGCCTTCTTCCTGGCCTTCTCGAACTCCTCCTCCACGACCTTGCGGGTGTGGTCGATCTCATCCTGGCTGACGCTCGCCCGGAGTTCCTCCAGCCGCTTCATCACCGCGGCGAACTTCTGCCCCTCCGCCGCACTGATCCACTCCAGCTGGAGCCGCTCGGGCCGGATGTCCAGCTTCTCGAGCTTGTTCCACAGCTTGTTCACCCGCTTCACCGTCTGCCGGTTGGCGTTGATGTAGTGACAGTCAGCGTAGTGACAGCCCGAGACCAGTACCACCGCGGCCCCCATCCGGAAGGCATCCAGGACCATCTCCTCCGAGACCCGGGCGCTGCACATGGTGCGCACCACGCGGTTCGTCGTGGGATAGACGATCCGGGAGATCCCCGCCATGTCACCGCCCGCATAGGAGCACCAGTTGCAGGCGAAGGCGAACACCTTCTCCTCCGCCTCCTCGGCCAGGACCGCCTCCACCTGGGCCATGAGCTGCCGGTCGGTGAAGTGCCGCATCGTGATGGCGCCGAAGTTGCAGGCCGCGGCACAGTTCCCGCACCCTGCGCATGCCGCCTCGATGACCGTAGCCGACTGCCCCTTCTCCCACTCGATGGCAGCGAAGGGACAGACCGAGGCACACACCCCGCAGGCCGTACAGGCCGCCTGGTCGATCACCGAGGTGATCGCCTCGATGTCGATATGCCCCCGGTTGAGGAGCGCCCCGGCCCGGGAGGCCGCGGCTCCGGCCTGGCACACCGAGTCCTTGATGTCCTTCGGGGACTCACAGAACCCGGCGAAGTAGACCCCCTTGGTGGGGGCGTCGATCGGCTTCAGCTTGGGATGCGACTCCATGAAGAAGCCGTCGCTGGTCTTGGAGAGGGTGAGCATGCCGGAGATCTTCGTCAGGTCCTTCGGCGGCTGCACACCCACGCTCAGCACCAGCATGTCCAGCTCGTGCTCCTCCACCCTGCCCGCGGTGGTGTTCTCCACCGTCACGGTGAGGTTGCCGGTGTCCGGGTCCTCCCGGACCTCGCCGGGCAGGCCCCGTACATAACGCGTCCCGACCTCCTTGGAGCGCTGGAACATGTCCTCGAAACCCTTGCCGAAGGCGCGGATGTCCTGGTAGAAGACCACGTTCTCCACATCCGGGTAGTGGTCGGCCAGCAGCAGGGTGTCCTTCACCGTGTTCATGCAGCAGATGTTGGAGCAGTAGGGCCGCCCGATCTTCTCGTTCCGGCTCCCCACGCACTGGATGAACCCGATCCGCTTCGGGCGTTCCTGGTCGCCGGGCCGCACGAAGTGTCCCTCGGTGGGGCCGCCGGCGCAGATGAGGCGCTCGAACTCCATGCTGGTGATCACGTTGGGGAAGCGAGTGTACCCGTACTCGTCCATCTCGGTGGGATCGTAGACGTCCAGGCCGATGGCCACGATGACCACCCCCACCTCCCGCTTCAGGATCTGGTCCCGGTCGTCGTAATCGATCGCCTCCTGTTCGCAGACCTCCACGCACTTGCCGCAGGCGATCGGGTTGTTCCCCAGGCAGTTCTCCATGTCCAGGATGTAGGAGCAGGGCACGGCCTGTGGGAAGGGGATGTAGATGGCATGACGGGAGGAGAGCCCTACCTGGTACTCGTCCGGCACTACCACCGGGCAGACCTCCTCGCACTCGCCGCAGGCGTTGCAGGCCTCCAGGTCGACGTACCGCGCCTTCTTGCGGATCGTCGCGGTGAAGTTGCCGACGTACCCGTCGATGTTCTCTACTTCACTGTGTGTCAGCAGCTCGATGTTACGATGCCGACCGGCATCGATGGCCTTAGGGCCGAGTATTCATATGCTGCAGTCCATGGTGGGGTAGGTCTTGTCCAGCTGCGCCATGACCCCGCCGATGGACGGCTGCTTCTCGACCAGCGTTACCTGGTGGCCCGCTTCGGCCAGTTCGAGCGCTGCCTCGATGCCGGAGATGCCCCCGCCGATGACCAGGGCGCGCTGGGACACCGGGACCCGGAGCTCTTCCTGCGCCTGCAGGTTCCGGGCCTTGGCCACGGCACTGGCCACCAGGTCCTTCGCCTTCAGCGTCGCCCCTTCCCGGTCGTTGGGATGGACCCAGGAGCAGTGCTCCCTGAGGTTGGCCATCTCCATCAGGTAGGGGTTGAGCCCCGCGTCCTGCACGCACTGACGGAAGGTGGGCTCGTGCTGTCTGGGTGTGCACGATGCCACCACCACCCGGTTCAGTCCGTGCTGGCTTATGGCGTCCTTGATCTCGTTCTGCCCCGGATCCGCGCAGGTGTACTTGTTGCGTATCGCACAGACCACGTCGGGCATCTCCGAGGCGTATTCGGTGACCTCCTGGGTATCCACCGCTCCCGCGATGTTCAGACCGCAGTCGCAGACGAACACGCCGATCCGAAGGTCTCCGTTCGCCGACTTACCAGCCATAGCTTCCTTCCTTTGCGGTTCAGCCGGTGTTGATCTCCCTTACCCCTCCACCCCTCATGAGCGTGCGGCCGCGACCAGTTCGGCCACGTCCCGCATCTCGATGCGTATCTCCTCTTCCAGGTTCGGGTCGTTCATGGCACAGCTCAGGTGGATCTGGCACTTGGGGCATGAGGTCACCAGGACCTCGGCCCCTGTGGCCTTCGCCTCCATGAGCCGGTCCACCTGGATCTTCTTGGCGTAGCGGTCGCAGTTGGACCATGTGCTGCCCGCGCAGCAGACCGCTCCGGCACGGCTGCGTCCCATCTCGGTCAGCTCGATGCCCGGGATCGCCTCCAGGACCTGGCGGGGGGGGTCGTAGACCCCCAGGTGCCGTCCCAGACGGCAGGGGTCCTGGTAGGTGACGCGGCGGGTGCCGTTCCCCCCTTCCACCTCTCCCAGGTCCAGATCCCCCAGCATCTCGACCAGGTATTCGCTGATGTGCAGCATCCGGGGGGGCTCACCCTCCCAGTACGGCTCGTATTCGACCCGTAGGGTCCGCAGGCACTCCGCACAGGAGGTCACCAGGACCTCCGCCCCGCTCTTCTCGATGAGCTTCGTGTTGTGGCGGGCCAGCATCTCGAAATGCTCGACATCACCGTTCCAGAGCAGGTCGTGGCCGCAGCAGCGCTCCTCGCCCGAGACCACCGGGTTGGTGCCCAATCCGTTGATGAGACCCACTGCCGCCCGGGCCGCGTCCAGGGTCTTCACCCCGTACTCCTCGAACATGTCGTCGTAGTAGACCGCGCATCCCGCCCAGTAGAAGATCTCGCTCCGCTGCTTGTTCCCGGTCAGGCCCGCTTCGTCCAGCCAGCCGCGACGGTCCTGCTCGGTACCCCCCCGGGCCATCATGCGCATCAGCGACTGGAGGGCCCCTCCGTGGGGACATTCCGGTTCGTATCCCTCTTCGTGGGCGTAGACCCTCAGCTCCTTGACCAAGTCGGTGTAGCGGACCTCGGCGGGACAGCGCTGGTCGCACGCTCCGCAGGAGAGGCAGACATAGAGTCCCCCGTCGTCCAGCAGCGCCTCGGGCTGCACCTGGTTCGCTGCCAGCACGTTCCTTCGGGGGCTGAAATGACCGCCCGCCCGGGCCACCGGACAGGTGGACGTGCACTTGCCGCAGTCGTAACAGGCCCAGGCACGGGTCCTGCGGGCGGCGTCTGCGAGCTGGTGCATCCCCTCACCTCCTCATCCGGCTCGGGCACGTGCGACCGGACTGGGCCCGAGGGCCCGGACCTGATCGGTGAACTCGTTGATGACAGCGGCGAACTTCGGCCCCTCCGCGGCGCTGATCCATTCCAGGCGGAGCCTGCCCTCCCCGATACCCAGCCGGCGGACCAGGCTGCGGGTGGTCTCGAACTGCTCCACCGCACGCTCGTTCCCGGATACGTAGTGGCAGTCCCCGAAGTGGCATCCCGACACCAGCACGCCGTCCGCACCCCGTTCGAATGCCCGGAGCACGAACCCCGGGTGGACCCGCCCCGAGCACATGACCCGGATGATCCGGAAGTGGGGCTGGTGCTGGATGCGGCTCACACCCGCGGTGTCCGCACCGGCGTAGGAACACCAGTTGCACGCGAAGACCACGATGGTGGGGTCCCAGTCCGACCTCCCCTTCTTCGCCATCAGCCCGCCTCCTTCCCTGCGAACACCGCGTCGATCATGGCGTGCACCTGCCGGTCGGTGAAGTGACGGGCCGTGATCGCCCCGGAGGGGCACCAGCTGGCACAGGTACCGCACCCCTTGCAGAGGGAGGGCTGGATCCGGGCGGCCACCGAACCGTCATCCAGCTCCACCATCTCGGCGGCATGGAAGGGACACACCTCCACACACTTGCCGCAGGCGCGGCACCGCTCGGTGTCCACCGATGCCACGGCCGGTTCAAGATTCACCCGGTCATAGGCCAGGAGCACCGCCGCCTTCGCTGCGGCCGCACTCGCCTGGGAGGCGGTGTCCACCAGGTCCTTCGGCCCCTGGGCCGTGCCCGCCACGAACACCCCGTCCACCACGGTCTCGACCGGCGCCAGTTCGGGGTGGCGCTCCAGGAAGAACCCGTCCAGCCCCAGGGAGGCCTTGAGCATCTCGTGGAAGTGCTTCGTCTCGGGCTGGCGGGGACGCATCCCCACACTCAGCACCACCAGGTCGGTGGGGACCTCCAGTTCGCGGTCCAGGAGCTCGTCCCGGCTGCGTACCGCCCTGGCCCACTTCTCACCCTCCACATCCGGCTGCTGCCCCGGGGGGATGCGGACGAAGAGCACCCCCATCCCCCGCGCCTTGCGGTAGAGTTCCTCGGCCCCGGTGGAGACGGTCCGTATGTCGCGGTAGAAGATGGTGGTGTCGATCCCCTGCTCCACCAGCTGGATGGCCTGTTTGATGGCCGTCGGGCAGCAGTAGCGGGAGCATCCGGTGAACCCTTCCTCCTGCCGGGAGCCCACGCAGAGGATGAAGGAGGCGCTGGTGGGTTTCACCCCGGCCACCGAGATCTCCTCCTCGCTCTCGCAAAAGAGGTTCTCCAGCTCCTGGCTGGTGAGCACGTTGGGCAGACGCCCGTACCCGTACTCCTCCTCCGGCCGGTAGAGGTCGGCCCCGAAGGCCAGGATGACGGCCCCCACCTCCAGTTCCTCGGTCTCCTCCCCGTCCGCACCTTCCAGGCAAGCCGTGAAGTTCCCCACGAAGCCGTCGATGGATCCCACCCCGGTGCCGGTGAGGATCCTGGCCCCGCTCTTCTCCAGCCGGGCAACCTTCGCCTCCAGCACCTCGTCCGCTTCCCGCATGTTGGGATAGAGCACGTGGAGGTTCGGAGGGGCCAGACGCCCCCCGAGCATCTCCTCCTTCTCCACCAGCGTCACCGGGAAGCCTTGTTCCGCCAGGTCGGTGGCGGCCTGGATGCCGGCCATGCCGCCCCCCACGACCAGTGCCGCCCGCTTCACCGCCTCGGTACCTCCCGTGAGCGGCTCCAGGTGGCGTGCACGGGCCGCACCCATCCGTATCAGGTCCCGTGCCTTCTCCTGGGCCTCCACCTTGCTCCGGGCGTGGACCCAGGAACACTGGTCACGGATGTTGACCATCTCCAGGAGGTAGGGGTTGAAGCCGATTCGGGAGCAGCTCTCCCGGAAGACCGGCTCGTGGGTCCTGGGCGTGCAGGACGCCACCACGATCCGGTTCAGATCGTGCTCGCGGATCATCTCCACCATGCGGTCCTGCCCGCTGGCCGAGCACGCGAAGAGGTGGGTCTCGGCGGCAGCCACACCGGGCAGGCCGGCGGAGTACTCCGCCAGGTCCTCCACGTCCAGGACCGCTGCGATGTTCACCCCGCAGTGGCATACGAAGACACCGATCCGGGGCGGGCCGCTCAGGTCCATCGGCTCCGTCTCGTCCTCCTCCTCCTCGACCCGGTGACCGCAGAGGAAGAGCTCCGCCCGGGACGCAGCGGCCGAGGCCTGCGCCACCGAGTCGGGGATGACCTGGGGACCCACCGCGCTCCCGCAGACATAGACGCCCTCACGCGCCGTCTCCACGCTTGAGATGGCCGGGTCGGCACGGGAGATGAACCCGTACCGGTCGGTCTCGATGCCCAGGGTATGCGCCAGTTCCATGGCCCCTTCGTTGGGGGCCGCGGCCACCGAGAGGACCACCATGTCCGCCTCGATACGCCGCTGCTCGTGGGCAAGGGTGTCCTCGACGAACACCTCCAGCGACTTCCCGTCAGCCGCCCTGTCGATCTTGGCCGGGCGGCCCCGGATGTACGTCGCGCTCTCCTCCTCGCGGCTCCGCGCCACGAAGTCGTCGAAACCCTTGCCGAACGCCCGCAGGTCGGTGTAGAGGATGGTGATCTCCTCCACTTCCGGGTCGTGCTGGCGGATGAGCATGGAGTCCTTTACCGCGTTCATGCAGCAGAACCGGCTGCAGTACGCCCTCCCGCCGTCACCCCGTGCCCCCACGCACTGGACGAAGACGATCCTCTTCGGGGTGGTATGGTCGGAGGGTCTCACCACGTGTCCCCCGGTCACGCCCGAAGCGTTGAGCATGCGTTCCACTTCCAGGCTGGTGACCACGTCGGGGAAACGGCTGTAGCCGTACTGGCCCAGCTTCCTGGCGTCGAACTCCTGGAATCCCACGGCAACCAGGACCGAACCCACGTCCACGGTGAACTCGCGGGTATCCTGGTCGAAGTCGATGGCCCCCACGTCGCACGCCTCCAGGCAGTGTCCGCAGGGAAGCAGGTTGAGGGGCTTGTCGGGGTACTTGCGCTTCTTCGCGGCGGTGACCTTGTCCAGCTTCTGCCGCTGCTTCTCGTCCAGGTGGGCCAGGAAGTTGAGACAGGAGTCCGGCTCGATGACATACGCGGCGGGCACCGACTGCGGGAAGGGGCGATAGATCGCCTTCCGTGCCTTCAGCCCCACGTCGAATTCGTTGCCTCCCACCTGGGGGCACACCTCGACGCACTGCCCGCAGGCCACGCAGGCATCCTCGTCCACGTAGCGCGGGTACTTGCGGACGGTGACCCGGAAGTCCCCCGGGCTACCCTCGCAGCCGACGACCTCGGCACATGTGATCAGCTCGATGAGTGGATGCCGACCGACATCCATGGCCCTTGGGCCCAGGATTCATATCGAGCAGTCCATGGTGGGGAAGGTCTTGTCCAACTGGGCCATACGGCCGCCCAGGGAGGGTGACTTCTCCACCAGGACCACAGGGATCCGGGCATCGGCCAGGTCGAGGGCCGCCTGCATGCCGGCGATCCCGCCCCCGATGACCAGGGCCTTCCGGTCGGTCCTTGCATCCACCCCGTCGCGTGGAACGGTCTGGTCGATCATACCGCCGTTTCCTGGCTTTCGGGTGAGGACTCCTGCTCACTCTCTTCGGTCTTCTCCGTCTTCCCGCCGTCGCCCCGGGGCAGCTTCTCACCGTCGTTGTACTCCTCCTCGAACCACGACACACCCCGCTCGAAGGCCTTCAGGTTCAGCTCCTCGGTACCCTTGGGCACCGAGTGCTCCACCGCCTCCCGCATCTCCTCCAGGGAGACGATACCCGTGACCGCCGTGGCGAAACCGAGCATGACGATGTTCTGGACGATCACCTTCCCCAGTTCCTCGGCGATCCGGGTCGAGGGGATGCCGAAGCTCTCCTGCCCCTCCTTGGGTCGGGCCTCCACCAGGTCCTGCTCGTAGACGAGCGTCCCGTCCTCCTTCAGCTCGTCCCGGTACTTCTCGTACCCCTCCCCGCTCATGACCACGAACACATCCGGACGGCGGATATAGGGGTAGAGCACCTCGTCCTCGGAGAGGACCAGGGTGGCGCTGCACGCGGCTCCGCGGGCCTCGGGACCGAAGGACTGGATCATGGTGGCCTGGTTCCCCGCCTCGATGGAGTAGGCCCGGCCGATGATGTGGGCCATGAGGATCGAACCCTGGCCTCCGAGTCCTGTGATCCGCATCTGCAGTGGATTACTCACCGATCCACCCCCCTTCCGGGGCCATGGGCACGTACTCATCGCCCAGCACCTTCTCGTAGTGACTGTGCATCCGCTCCAGGAACGAGGGCTTCTCCTCATCCACGAACTTCCCGCAGACGATCCTCCCCTGGTAGGTGATGTCGAGTTCCTTCGTGTCCGCCCCGTGCCGTATCTCCGCGTTGTCGTGGTAGTACTGCATGAGGTTGAGTCCGGTCCCCAGCTTGTTCCGCCTGCTGTAGAGGGTGGAACAGGGGGTGATCACCTCGATCAGGCGGAACCCCTTGCGCTGCAGCCCCTCCTCGATGGCCTTGGTCACGCGCCGTATGTGCAGACAGGTCCACCGGGCCACGTAGGAGGCCCCGGCGCTGGCCACCAGGTGGGGGATGTTGAAGGGATGCTCAAAGTTGCCGAAGGGCATGGTGCTGGAGTTGGCGGTCGTGGGGGTGGTGGGCGCGTTCTGACCGCCGGTCATGGCGTAGATGAAATTGTTCACCAGGATGACCAGCAGGTCCATGTCGCGCCGGGCAGCGTGGATCAAGTGGTTGCCGCCGATCCCCGAGAGGTCCCCGTCGCCGCTGAACACCGACACGTTCAGCTCGGGACGGGCCAGTTTGAGCCCGGTGGCGAAGGGGATGGCCCGCCCGTGGGTGGTATGGAAGCCGTCGAGCTTCATGTAGCCCGCCACACGTCCGGTGCACCCGATGCCCGAGACCACCGAGACCTTGTCGAGGTCGAGCCCCAGCCGTTCCAGGGCGGTCGCGTAGCACTTCACCACCGTCCCGATCCCGCAGGTCGGACACCAGATGTGGGGCATCCGGTCCATGCGGATGAAGGGCTCGATGGGATGCTCTTCGGCCTGTACGTCCACTTCTTTGACCGGTGCCGTCATTTCACTGCTCCCATGATGACGTCGAGGATGGCCTCGGGATCGTGGACCCCGCCGCCGCCGTGGGGGACCTGGAAGGTCTCCACCTTCCCGGCGGCGCAGCGCTCCACCTCGAGGGACATCTGTCCGTAGTTGATCTCCGGTACGACGAAGGCCTTCACCTTCCCGGCCAGTTCGCGGATCCGCTCCTCCGGGAAGGGCCAGACCACGATGAGGCGCATCACCCCCACCTTGACCCCCTTCTCACGGGCCATCTCCACCGCGAGGCGGGCGACCCGCGCGGTGATGCCGTAGGTGATGAGGACGACCTCGGCATCCTCCACCCCGTCCTCCTCGAACCGGACGATCTCACCGGCGTTCTCGCGGATCTTCCGGTTGATGCGGCCCACGCTCACTTCCTGGGTCTCGGCACTCATCACCGGATAACCCCGCTCGTCGTGGGTGAGGCCGGTGCTGTGGAACTTGTAGCCGTCGCCTGCCCGGGCGAACTCGGGGACCATGCCCCCGTTCAGCTCATAGGGCAGGTAATCTCCCGGTTTCTTCTTCGTGAGCCCGCGAGGGACGATCTCGACCTCGTGGGCGGGGGGGATGATGACCTTCTCGGTCATGTGCCCCACGCACTCGTCCATCATGAACATCACGGGCACCCGATAGGTCTCGGCCAGGTTGAAGGCCTCTATGACCAGGTCGAAGGCCTCCTGGGGGGACTTGGGGGAGAGCGCGATGACCTCCATGTCCCCGTGGGAGCCCCATCGGGCCTGCATCATGTCCCCCTGCCCCGTCATGGTGGGAAGTCCCGTGGAGGGGCCGCCCCGCTGCACGTTCACGACCACGCAGGGGGTCTCCATCATGGCCGCCAGCCCGATGTTCTCCTGCATGAGGCTGAAGCCGGGACCGCTCGTCACCGTGGCCGACTTCGTCCCCGTCCATGAGGCACCCACCACGGCCGCCATGCTCCCCAGCTCATCCTCCATCTGCACGAAGGTCCCCCCCATGAAGGGGAACCGCCGCGCGATACGTTCCACCACCTCGGTGGAGGGCGTGATGGGGTAGCCGGCCACGAACCGGCAGCCCGCCGCCATCATGCCTTCCCCGCAGGCGAAGTCTCCGTCCAGGTAGTGGGCGCCCGTCAGTACGCCCGAAGGATCCGCTTTCAACGCAAACTCTCCTTTCCCGGACCCCGTCCTCGAGGGATCGGGGCCGCAGGGCTCTCATGCCTTCTGTTCCGCCTTCTCCGCCCCATCCTCGGTGGGGACGCTGAAGATGGCGAAGTCGGGGCAGATCATCTCGCAGAGGTTGCAGTTCACGCACTCCCCCTGCTTGACCACCTCGGGTGGGTGGTAGCCTTTCTTGTTGAAGGCACTGGAGATGGCCAGGACCCCCTTGGGGCAGTACTCCACACAGAACCCGCATCCTTTACACCGTTCCGCCAGGATGCGGACCTCCCCGTGAGGGACGTCGACCTGGTCAAGATCCAGCGGCCTGCGCCAGTATTCCATCGGCCACTTCCTTCGTTACTGGGTCTCCGCTTCCGGGTCTTCCCGCTGATTCCGCGCCCGGAGGCTCCGGTAGGGGCATCCGCCCTGGATGACCCCCACCACACAATCGTCCTGGAGATAGGCGCCGCATCGCAGACAGACGCCGTCCGACAGGGTGTCCAGCCCGCACAGGGCCAGGATGAACCGTTCCAAAAGATGGGCCAGCGCCTCGATGTCCTGGGGGGCGAACTGGTCCAGGAGGGGATAGAGACGGGCCGCCTTCAATTCCTCGTAACGGATCACCAGCCGCCTTCCCCGGGAGGTGACCGAGAGGAGCAGCGCCCGGCGGTCCCCCTCCGACCTCTTCCTGTCCAGCAGGCCGAGCCGAACCAGCTTCTCGATGTTCTTGCTGGCAGCGGGGGGACTCATCCCCAGAAAATCCGCCACCTCCCCCACCTGGTGCTGTCCGTCGATGGAGAGGAGCTTGAGGAGATGGAACTGGGAGAGGGTCAGGGGGAGGTTGGTGGTGTCCCGGATCAGGTTCTCTTCGAGGACCTCCCGCACCACGGCGGAGAAGATGTGGCTGCTTCGGAGCAAGCGGAGGTAGTTCATGCCTCCTCCTTGCCGCTCCGGTCCGTCGGGCGGGACCTGATCGGTTGGGGTACGAATAGTGAACCCGGTTAAACATTAACCTCCTTACACATTAACAGCCTCAGATTGGGCCCGTTCGGCTGCGGGCATCAACAAGCGCTCAATCGGAATTCGGACCGGGGGGTCGGGAACCCGCGTCCAGCCTTGGTTTTCGGGGTCCGAACGTTCCAACCCGTTAGGAGTCCTACCTGAGGCGGCGTGCGCCGCAGCTCCCTTCTCCGCCCGTCTCCTCCCCCCTCCCCACCTCATCATCCCTCCGCTCCGCCCCGAATATCGGCCCCTCCCGATCCCTCCCCCCTTGACCCCCGGAGAGACGGACTCTAGATTTCAGGCATCGCTGTCCGGTTTACGACGGGAACTGGGGATCGCGCATGAGCGACAGGTACGAGATACGATTGAGCGGAGCCGGGGGACAGGGTCTGATCCTGGTGGGTAAGATCCTGGCCGAGGCCGCCGCCATCTACGACGAGAAGAACGCCACCCAGAGCCAGTCGTACGGCCCTGAGGCCCGGGGAGGCGCCAGCCGTTCCGAGGTCATCATCAGCGACGGGGAGATCGACTATCCGAAGGCGGAGGCCATCGACCTGCTGCTGGCCATGACCCAGGAGGCCGCGGACAAGTACGTCAAGGACGTCAAGGGGGAGGGTATGGTGGTGGTCGACTCCACCTTCGTGGAGCGTCCTCCCGATGGGGATTTCACCGTCCACTCCTATCCCATCACCCAACTGGCCGACGAGGAACTGGGAAAGAAGATCGTGGCCAACATCGTGGCCCTGGGGATCATCGAGAAGCTCTCCAGCGTCGTCAGCGAGGAAGCCCTTCTCACCGCCATCAGGACCCGGGTGCCCAAGGGCACCGAGGAACTGAACCTGAAGGCGTTCAAACTGGGTCAGGCGCAGGTCACGACCTGATCCCGGGGCGGCCGGGACCTGCGGCTCCCGCCCGAGGGCTGCTCCCTCCGCCCGGAAGGTGTCCTGGATGGTCCCTCTCGACACCATACGCCGCAGGCTGGAGGAACTGGGCAACCACCACCTCAAGTATCTCCGGACCCTGGAGCGGGGTCTCCCCGAACTCGAGGAGACCCTGGAGGCCACGGGCAAGAACCTCCGCATCCATCTCTGGGGACCCGCCTCCTCCTACCGCACCGAGATGGCCCTCATCCAGAGCCTGGGCGGCGACACCCCCACGGTCATCCGGAGACTCAGCGTCTACTACGCCCTCCGGTTCCTGCGGATGAACTTCCGGCACCAGGACATCCTGAGCCTGGAACTGGCCGGAGACCGGCGTCCCCCCGATGCCTACCGCGACTTCATGATGGAGATGGGCCGGGAGTTCCGGGACCTGACCGGCGCCTTCATGGAGTCGGTCCTGGAACGCTACCTGCCCGGGGACGATCCCCGGGATTTCTTCGTCTGCAGCGTGGGCACCCGGGCGGACCAGGACGACATCGACGTCGGGGTGATCACCTCGGGAGCGTATGACGACGAGGACCTGAACCGGGCCGTCCGCCGTCTGGCCCAGCACATGCTCGTCCATGCCAGCCCCCTTCATTTCCATCTCTCCGAACACGTGGGCCGGGAGACCTTCACCACCTCCATCGACGAGTACGACGAGCTGCTGAAGGACCGCCTGCAGGACGTGGTGATCATCTCCGAGCTGATCAACGGGAAGCGCATCTTCGGCTCCGAGCCCCTCTTCGACCGGTTCCAGCGGGAGATCATCTCCCGCTATTACCACACCCCGGGACGCCGGAACCTGCACCATGAAGGCTTCCTCCGGGGCATGCTGGGCGAGGCCCGGGCCCTGATCGTGAGCCCCCTGCGGCCCGACGCCGTCACGCCCAAGGAGGACGGCATACGGTCCCTGAAGCTGCTCCTCTACGCGAAGAAGACGGTACACGGCGCGCAGGAGGTGAACAGCTGGGACCTGCTGAGGGTGCTGAGCGGGAAGGAGCCGGAACTCCGGGAGGTCTATCAATCGCTCCACGACCACCTCTCCTTCCTGGAGATGTTCCGCTTCCAGCTCCAGTACTATGTAGTGCAGGAGGAGACCTACCGGCTGGACGAGGTGGGTTCCGGGCAGCTCCAGCGGGCCGCCCGCCAGATGGGCTATCGCGACACGGGGGCGGCCACGGCCTGGGACCAGCTCGTCATCGATTACTACCGCCACGTGGAGGACGTGCGCCGTCACGGGGAGATCCTGCTGGAGGACCTCAAGCGGCACCTGGGCGAGGTGTCCAGCTTCCGTGTCCTCTTCGACGAACGCCCCGACGATCTGGCCGGACGGATCGCCGACCAGGCGGCCTTCTTCGAGGGTACCCGCTTCTGGGACGATGTGCTGGAACGGCTGGAATCCTCCCCCGACCTCCTCGACCTGGTCCTCGAGGACCTTCAGTCCCGGGACGAGGAGGAGCGCGACCGGATCATCGACGCCTACATCGGTCTGGCCGAACACTCCCCCCTCTCGGTCCTGCGCCTGCTCACCATGGTCGCCGAGCGCCTGGAGAACGAGGTGGGAGAGACCGTCTACCACAGGATGAACAGCCGCTTCCTGGCCTTCCTGCAAGGACTCCCCTACGGAGCGGGCCGCCTGGCCAGGATCTACAGCCACTACCCCCGGCTCATCCATGCCTGGCTCCTCTTCCTCCCGGAGGAGTCCTACCCCGCCCTCTACCGGGTGCTGCAGCGACCGGTCCACGATGAGAGTCTCTCTCTCTACCAGGAGCAGATGATGGACCTCTGCAGGGTCCACGAGTGGTCGGGCCAGTACTTCCACCGTTTCCTGGCGAGGGTGGTGAGCCGTCACCCGGAGTACCTCTCCAGCATGGACGACCTGGAACAGCTGGCACGGGTCTCCGAGGGGCTCCTGGCCACCCTCGACGCCCATCCCGATCCCTCCCGGCGGAAGGAGATCCTGGGGGACTACTACGACCTGGAGTTCCTGCGGGTGGGGATCGGTACCCTCAAGGGGCGCAGTCTGGAGGAGACCAACCGGGAGTTCACCGCGTTCTGCGACCGCTACATGCGCCATCTCTTCGAGGTGTGCGCGGAGGAGGCGGCGGAGAGCATCGGCTGGGAGCTCTTCTCCGACCGGTTCGTGATCCTGGCCGCCGGGGGGCACGCCCGCCAGCAGGCGTACGACGACGACTACGACCTCATCGCCCTCACCGAACACGACGACGAGCGCACCCTGGCCGCCGCCAACCGGCTGATGGCCCTGATGAACCGTGAGCTGCTCCGGAGGGGCCTGCTCCCCCACTATCGTCTGGCCGATGTGCTGGGGCGCTATGCCAGCCCCCTGGGCGAACTGGAGGCCTACCTCGCCGAGGAGAACCCGGAACGCTTCATCGACTGCTCCCAGCTCCTGGGTGCGCGGCTCATCGTCGGGGGCCAGGGGTTGAACGAGGAGCTGATCTCACGCATCCTGCGCCCCTTCATCTTCGATCGGAAGGACGCCTATATCGGCAGCATGATCGAGGAGGTCCGCTCCCGCAGGGGCCTCTCCTCCCTCGATCGCTCCGACGGACACGCTGTCTGCAACCTGAAGGAATCACCGGGGGGCCTGCGGGACATCGAGGCCATGGGACTCATACTGAAGGCTTGGCTGGAGATCCCCGAGCCTCTGAGCCAGCACTTCTTCCGGGACATCACACCCCGGCTCCCCGATATGGAGAAGACCCTGGCGGACCTGGACACAGCCCTGGCCCGTCTGCGTACCGTACGGGACCTCCACCGCATCGCGGTGGCCGCAGAGGACGCTGTGCACATAGAGGACCTGCATCGGATCGAACGGATCGCGGAAGTGCGGGTCGCCAGGGGGGAAGAGCAGTGGCGTCCCTCCCCGGAGGCCATCGAAGAGACGCTGAGGGTGTCCGCGGAGGCCGCGGACACCCTCATGGACCACCTGGAAGAACGTATCGGGACCTGAGGATACCCGTACTCAGGTCGTGACCGCTTCCTCCTGCTCGTCTGCTTCTCCCGTCTCCGACGCCGACCGCGGGTCCCGGGGACTGCCGACCGCGGGATAGCGGACCGTCCCCCCCACCCGCTCGGTCAGGTCCTGGTAGCGCTCGCTGTACTCGGGCCGGGGCCGGTTGTGGAGCACGCCGGTGACGATCTTCCCCTCCAGTTCCTCCTCGCTCATCTTCTCCGCCTTCCGCAGGGAGACGGACCGTTCCTTCTGGTCCGCGAGCATGTCCGACGGGGACCCCTTCTTGTTGAGACGGCCGAAGATGGTGGGGCACTGCAGGACCGTCTCCACCAGGGTGAAGCCCCGGGTGGAGAGGGCTTCGGAGATCATGTTCTCCAGCTGCCGTGAGTTGAAGACGGTGTTGCGCGCCACATAGCTCGCACCCGCGGCGATGGCCAGCCTGCTGATGTCGAAGTTGGGATCGATGGCCCCGTGGGGGGCCGTGGTGGCCCGGGCCCCTGTGGGGGTGGCCGGGGAGACCTGTCCGCCGGTCATCCCGTAGATGGAGTTGTTCATCAGGATGACCGAGATGTCGATGTTCCGCCGGGCGGCGTGGATGAAGTGGTTGCCCCCGATGGCCAGACCGTCGCCGTCGCCGGTGACCACGATGACATGCTGGTCGGGACGGGCCATCTTGATACCCGTGGCGTAGGCCAGGGCCCTGCCGTGGAGGGTGTGGACGGTCTGGAAGTCCACGTAGCCGGTCATGCGGGCGGAACAGCCGATCCCGCTCACCATGACGATCTCCTCCTTCTCCCATCCCAGGCCGTGGATGGCCCGGAGCATGGATTTCAGGAGGATGCCGTCACCGCATCCCGCACACCAGATGTGAGGGAACTTGTCCTTCCTGAGATACTGCTCGTAGTCGAACATCTACCTCTCTCCCGCCTTCACGGCCTCGGTACCGTCGGCCACGCCCACACTCATGTTCTCCAGGGCCGCCACGATGTCCTGCGGAGGTATGGGTTCGCCATCCACCCGTCCCAGGAACCGGGTGGGGATCCTCCGGCCCGCAACCCGTTCCACCTCACGCACCATCTGCCCCTGGTTCATCTCCACGGTCACGACCCCCTTGATCCCTCCCATGCACCGCTCGAGTGCCTTCTCCGGGAAGGGCCAGAGGGTCAGCGGCTTGAAGAGACCTGCCCGGATGCCCATCTCCCGGGCCCGGCGGACCGCCCCCCGTGCGGAGCGGGCGGAGGAACCGTAGGCGAAGACCAGGTATTCGGCATCCTCCAGGGCGAACTCCTCGACCTTCACGATCTCCTCTTCATACCGCTCCAGCTTCCGCTTCAGGCGCTCCATGAGCGCCGCCACCTGGCGGGGGTTCCCGGTGGGGAAGCCGGTGGGGTCGTGGGTCAGGCCCGTCATGTGGAAACGATATCCCGCGCCGTAGGGAGCCATGGGAGGGATGTCCGTCTCGACCGGCTCGTACGGCCGGTAGTTGTCGGGCCGGGCCACCGGGGCCGGCCGGCTTCCGACCTCGACCCGGTCGGGGATGACCAGGGGTTCCTCCATGTGACCGATGATCTCATCCAGCAGGAGGACCACCGGCACCCGGAAACGCTCGGTGAGGTCGAAGGCCCGGACCGTCTCGTCGAACGTCTCCTCCACGGTGGCCGGTACGAGCACGATGATGGGGTGGTCGCCATGGGTCCCCCATCGGGACTGCATCACATCCCCCTGGGAGGGGGAGGTGGGGAGTCCCGTGGAGGGGCCGCCCCGCATCACATTGACCACGACCACGGGCACTTCGGTCATAGCCGCGAAACCCAGGGCCTCCTGCTTCAGGCTGAACCCGGGACCGCTGGTGGCGGTCATGGCCCGGGCGCCGGTGATGCTCGCCCCGGTGACCGCGCACATCGAGGCGATTTCGTCCTCCATCTGGATGAAGGTACCGCCCCGTCCGGGAAGCTCTCGGGAGAGATGTTCGGCGATCTCGGAGGAAGGGGTGATGGGGTATCCGGCGAAGAAGTCGATCCCGGCGGCCAGTGCCCCTTCGGCACATGCGATGTTGCCGGGGAGGAGTCGTCGGGTGCCCCTGCGAACGGTGGTGGGTTCGGGCTCGGTCATTTCGGGTACTCCCCGATGTTTGGCTGGGGGATCCGGTTCAGGTCACGGTGATGGCGAAGTCGGGACAGAGCAGTTCACACTGCAGGCAGCCCGTGCAGGCGGATTCGTCCACGACCACCGGGTAGAGTCCCTCCATCTCCAGTACACCGGGCTTGCAGAACTCGACACAGATCTCGCAGCCCTTGCACCATTCCTGCTTTATCTCGATGGTGTGTTCCGTCTGCCTCGCAGACCGGTCGGCGCTCGCTTGTTCGGACATGGGCCCCTCCTTGGAACGGCGTCCTGACCGGCAATATGAGGACCCTTAACGACATATAAAAGAGTAAAGTGCCTGAATCTCTGCCTGGGAGGAGGAAAGCAGCCGTTCCGGGGGACGGGGCGCCGTACGGAGGAGAGCCGGCGGGTCCGCCCGACGACGGGACCGTCTCCGGTTCATTCCTCGCCGAGGTCCCTGCGGAGGGGGTTGATCTGCATCTTCAGCTCGTCCGTCTCGCCCAGTACCCATTCCAGGGCCTGGATGATGCCGACACGGCCGGCGATACCCGTGAAGTCGAGTGCCTCGATGCGTCCCCGGCTCAGGTGGTCGGTGGTGGTCGCGAACGCCCTCTGGATCTCTTCGAGCTTCTCCCGCACCTCATCTTCGCTTCGCATGGGACTCCCTATTCGTAGATGACCACCGCCACGACGGTGTACTGTCCCGTCCCGCCGCTCTCCCCCCACCCGGTCAGCTGGACCTCCTGGATGACGGGGGGAGGCGAACCGCTCCGGAGCCAGGCGTTCATCTCACGCTCGAGCCCCACGGAGTTGGCGTTGGCGAAGACCTTGACCTTCTGCGGCTTGCCCATGGATCACCCTCGACGATGGATGGAACAGGATCGGACGGACGTCCGGCAGTATAGATGGGCGGCGGTCCGGGGGTCCAGTCCCCGGGGTCTCCCGCTACCGCGTGGTCACCGTCCCCAGGGCCGATTCCACCGCTTCCTGGAACTGCTCATAGGTCTGACGCCCCGTCAGGGACGCGGTCAGCCGGCCCCCCGGGTCGTAGACGAAGGTCTGGGGTATGCCCCCCCACCACGATTCCGAGAGCCGGGACTGGAAATCCTGCGGCCAGTCGGTGCCCATGAAATACCGTGCTCCCACCGCCCGCTGCTCGAAGAGGAAGGGTTTCACCTCCTCCTCCAGCACGTCCAGCTCGTCCATGCTGATGGTGGCCACCCGCACCCCGCGCCCCCAGTAGTCCCGCTGGAGCTGCATCAGTTCGGGGAACTCCTCCACACAGGGGCCGCACCAGGTCGCCCAGAAGTTGACGACCAGGACCTGGCCGGCGGAGGACGTCCGATCGACCAGCGCCTGGTAGTCCGACCATGCCAGGGTGGGGACCTCGAGGTCAGCCGGCCCAGGGGCCTGGAAGTCACGGGTGAAGGGGCCCTCTTCCGCCCCGCCGCAGGCGGAGAGGATGAGCAGGAGGGAGATGAGTGCCGCCCATCTCGGCCGTTCGGTCGTCAGCCCCATGGCCTACATGCCGCGCTTGATGGTGCAGCCGAAGGCCCGGGTACTCTCCTTCGGGGGGGCCTCACCCTCCAGGAGCGCCTCCATGGCTGCGTGGAAGTCGGCCTGGACGCTCTTGTCGTTCCGGGGACCGATGAGACCGCCGTGGAAGACCGTCTTCCCCCCGGCGTCCACGATCCACAGTTCGGGTGTGAAGGTGGCACCGTAGGCATCCGCCACCCGGTTCCCCGGGTCGTCGAGTACGGGGAAGGTGAAGCCCTGCTCGGAAGCATGGCGCGCCACTTCGTCCGCCGTCTCGCTGCTGTTGCTGTTGATGGCCAGGACCCCCACCCCCCGGTCGCCGTATCGGTCGCAGATCGCCTGATAGTCGTCGTTGCAGGCGTTGGAATAGGGGCACTCGGTGGCGATCCACAGCACGATGGTGTAGCGATGGTCCTCCCGTGAGGCGGAGAGACTCACCTCGGAACCGTCCAGCACGTCCGTGAGGGTGAAGTCGGGTGCATCTGCCCCCACCGCCACAGGACCCTCCTGCAGCCCGGACCCGGATCCCAGGACCATCAGGGCCAGGAGTGCCGCCGTCATCGCCGATCTCCTCATCGCTTCCCTCCTCGTCGGGTGGTGCCTCGAAGGACCTCCCTGCGACCGCCCGCAGGATATCTCGGATATGTGACGGGGCCGCCGCCGGGGACGTTCCAAGGAAAAGCCCGCCGGCGTGTCACGCCGGCGGGCTCTTCCCGCTTTCCCGATGCCGGCAGCCTCTTACGGCCGCGCCCTGATCTCGGCCACCCGCTTGCGGTGGTCGAACACCACGTCGACCTTCCGCTCCTCGTTGTCGTAGACCCACAGCCAGATGTCGCCGGTGGGACCGCTCTCCAGTATGCGGCGGTCGTCGGGCTGGCCCCACGCGTCCTCGACCATCTCCATCGTCATCCCCGGCTTCACGTTGCCGACCAGGATGTCGTTGACGACCTGGATGTCCTTGTACTTCTCGAGCAGCTCGTCCTCACGCTCCCTCTGGGCCTCGGTGAGCTCCTCCCCCGCCTCACCGCTCCCGGCCGAGACCGTGGGGTCGACCTCACTCAGGTAGAGGGAGTGGGCGTAGTGGCCCTCGCTGGTCTTGTACCAGTACTTGTTGTACATCCGGTCCGTGAAGACCTCGACCGTCTGCCCCGGGACCATGGTCTCCACCGTGGTCCCCAGCGGATCCGGCTCGTCGTAGAGGCGGATGACCTGCACGTCGTTCCGTCCCACGATGTACATGGTCTTGGTGGCCTGCTCTTCCTGCTGGGCGTCGGCGTCGGCGGGCAGGGCCAGAAGGCTCAGGGCCACCATGACGGCGGTTCCCGTCCACAGTGCTGCGATACGATGCTTCATGAAGCTCTCACCTCGTGGGATGGGCCCGCCGGGACAGGACCGGGCTGCGTTCCTGACTCCCGGGGGGCGTCCAGTCATTGCTCATGCGAGAAGTTAATGGCAGCGGTCCCTCCTGTCCAGACAACAAGGTCCGGAATAGGCTGCCGGACGGCCCCGCCGTTCCTGCTCTATCTTCATAGACGTCTGGAGCACCGTTACGTTCGCGGGTGATCCGGGCCCCGCTCACAGCCGCATGATCACACTGCAGGGCACCTCGCCCACGACCTTCATCCCCTCCAGCTCCGTCAGTTCGATGAGCAGGCTCACGCCGACCAGGTCGGCACCGAGCTTCCTGATCAGCTCCATGCCCGCCTGGAGCGTGCCGCCGGTGGCGATGAGGTCGTCGACCAGGAGGACCCGGTCCCCCGGGGTCACGGCGTCCTCGTGCGCCTCCACCGCGTCCTTCCCGTACTCCAGGGCGTAATGCTGGGAGATGGTGGTGTAGGGCAGCTTGCCCGGCTTGCGCAACATCACCACACCGGCATCCAGCTCCAGGGCGATGGCCGAGGCGAAGAGGAACCCGCGGGATTCGATCCCCGCCACCGTGATCACCCCCGTGTCCCGGAACGGGTCCGCCATGCGGCGGATCGCTTCGGGGAAGGCCCGGCGGTCGGAGAGCAGCGGGGAGATGTCCTTGAACTGGATCCCCGGCACCGGGAAATCCGGGATGTTCCGTATGTAGTCCTCCAGGCGGACGGGGCCGCCTTCAGTACTCGATGGAGAAGTCATCGCTCCCTCGCGGTTCCATCTCCCGGGACGTCAGGTCGTCCACACGGGAGGCGGCAGGCCCTTTCTCTACGTTCTCGACGAAGTCCTGCAGCGTGGAAGGCGGACCTTCCACTTCCATCTCTACCGACCCGTCCGGCATGTTCTTCACCCATCCGCCCAGTCCCCTGGCACACGCCGCCCGATGAGTGAACCACCGGAACCCCACACCCTGGACCCGGCCGCTGAGCCGGAGATGGAGCCGCTGCCGCCCACCCGGTTCCTCTGCACCGGCGGACCTCCTGCTTCCGTTCTCTTCATCCGTCATGACCGCAACATGGCCCACCGCACACCGCTGGTGCAAGGACCTCTGCATGGTTATCGTGTGGGGTCGCCCCCGCACGGAAAGGACATGCGATGATGATGAGGCCCCTCCGCTTCCTCGGGATGATGCTGGCATCGATCGCGCTCCTTCCCCGGACGGCACCGGCCCAGGAGGTCCCCCCGCCGGACATCACGGGCTTCGTCCAGGGAGGGATCCATGCCCGGGTCGGCGGCGAGCTCGAGCGGGACCGGGCGCTCGGGAGCATCAGCATGCTGCCCCCCGCCGACGTGGAGAGCGGCTTCTTCCTCTCCAAGGCCCGGCTCTATTTCCGCGGGGGAGTGGACGAGCGGTTCGGGTACACCATCCAGACCGATCTCGCCGGGGGCCCCAGCATCCTCACCGCCTACGCGACGGCACGGCTCTCTGAGGGACTCCGCATCCAGGCGGGACAGATGCTGAAGCCTTTCGGGAGGGACCGTCAGCGGGCCCGGCACCGGCTGCTCAGCCTCGACCGCTCCATGGGCTCCTTCGCACTGGTCAGCCGGCTCCTCTACGGAGGCTGGGACCTGGGTGCCATGGTCTCCGCCGGCTCGGCCGCGACCCGTCTGCGGACCGGTCTCTTCAACGGGCGGGCCCCCGGGGTGACCGCCGACGACGACGAGGGGAAGAACGCGGTGGCCCGCCTGGATCTCTCGCCGGGGGAGGGCCTCGAGGCGGGTGTGAACGTAAGCTACCTTCACCTCAGTACCCTCGCTCCCGACCGGCGGGGCAACCTGGCCTGGGGAGCGGACTTCCTCCTGGATACCGGCCCCCTGACCCTGGAGGGTGAGCTGCTGAGCGCGGACGACCACGATGCGCCCCCCGGCACTACGGGCGGCCCGCCCCGCATGCTCGACATCCTCCTCACCGCCGCGGTGGAGGGTCCCGACCTGGCGGGCATGGGAGGCACCCGGCTCGTCCTGCGTGTGGAACGGCTGGACCCGGACATCTCCACCGATGACGACCACATGATCATGGTGCTGCCGAGCGTGGACGCGGCGACGAGCGCTTCCACCCGCCTGCAGTTCGGGGTGGTGAGGCAGGAGCCGGCCGGCACCGGCCGGGAGGCCGGGACCGCGGTCATCCTGCTCTGGCAGGTGAACTACTTCTAGCACGCGGCCGCAGAGAGGACCGGCGCATGGGTCTGTTCGACTGGCTGAAGGGCATCTTCTCATCCCCCACCGGCTCCGAGGGCCTCGGGGCGATGGACCGCGACCAGATACGCGACCTGGTCCAGGACAGCCTGGATGAGACGGAAGCCACCAGTGAGGTGGTGGAACGAGCGCAGGACGCCCGGGAGCGTGCCCGGGACCTCATGAGGCAGGGTCTGTACGAAGAGGCGCTGGAACGGTTCCGGGAGTCCCGTGAGGCGTGGGAGGCCCAGGCGGCCATCTGCCGCGAGAAGGGGTTCAAGAACCTGTGGCCCGGCCGCCCCCAGCAGGTGGGCCGGGAGATGGCGGAACTGCGGATCGCCTTCCTGGACGTCCTCGACCTCTCCAGCTTCCGCTTCCTCACCGAACGGGCCCGCCTCCGCCGTGAACAGGTGGTCGGGATACTCCGGATCCTGGGGGATTCCGGCGACGAGGGGGTCTCGGAAGAGGACATCTACGATGCCTTCCCCCATCATCAGCGGGAGGGCATACGGAGCGTCCTGCTCCAGGCGCAGAAACGGGGATGGGTCCGAAGAGGGGGATCCGCGGAACGGTATCGGCTCTTCCTCACCGATGACGCACCCGATCCGGAGGACGCTAGCTGACCACCTCGGTGGCGGTACAGGTCCTGTCCCGTCCCGACTCCTTCGCGAAGTAGAGGGCCCTGTCCGCGGCCCCCACCAGTTCCTCCGGTGTCCGGGTGGTGGCATCGAGTGTCGCCACACCCACCGAGACGGTGATCGTCACCACCTCCCCGTCCGCCGCCTCCTCCCCGGAGAGCAGGCGCAGTTCATCCTTCTCGTCGACGGCGAACCGGAGCTGGGCCGACCGGTTCCGCATGCGCTCCCCGGTGATATAGGCACCTCCGACGGGGGTGGAAGGGAGCACGCAGAGGAACTCCTCTCCCCCATAACGTCCCACCACGTCGATGCGGCGCAGGCTGGTGCGCAGCATCCCGGCCACCTCCCGGAGGACCGTATCCCCGCTGATATGCCCCCAGGTGTCGTTCACCGGCTTGAAGGAGTCCAGGTCGAGCATGGCCACGCTCAACGGGAACCCGAAGCGCCGCGCCTTGTAGAACTCCTCCTCGAGGATCTTGAGGATGGCCCTCCGGTTGAAGAGACCGGTGAGGTCGTCGGTGTGGGCCATGGCCTCCAGCTCGTCCAGCCGCATCACCTGGTGGATGGTCCGGTAGGAGAAGCGCACCGCCATCAGGATGAACACGGCCGCCAGGAAGAACACCTCGGCGGTGAGGAGGTCCCTGTCGAAGGGACGACCGGTGAGCATGAAGAGGAGATAGACCGCGTATCCCACCGCGAAGAATCCGATGAGGTTGCGCAGGGAGGGCCACGGCCCCACGTCCTTCAGGATGCCGATGAGCCGCTGGGTCCGGGCGATGGCGACCAGCAGCACGATGAAGCCGAGGGCGATGAGCACCGCCGACAGCTCAAGCATGGAGACCTCCCCTACCCCCCGGTATGGAGGTCCCCACAGAGGGGACTGTCATGCGTGAGATGCGGCTCCGTTCGGAAGCGATGTTGTCGCAGCGGTCGTGACCTTCACCGGGTCGGACCGACCCGGCTGGGCGCCACCTTAGTGGCAGCCCGCCGACAGGGTCAAACCTAAAAACCCGCGGACAGGTCTCGATGGTCCAGGATGCACCTCTTCCCCCGACGAGAGAGCCCCTACTCCCCGGGGGGGGCGAAGGGGTCCATGCTCTCCCCGGTGCGCCCGCGGAGGCGGCGCCGGGATCGTTCGCGCGGGTTCAGCCGGCCTCGGCCGTGATGGGCTCCCACTCCTCACACTCCTGGTCACGACAGCCCACCGTGGGGGGGCATTTCATGCACTCCCCGATCCCCGCTTCGGGGGTGAAGAACGGCACCCACCAGCAGCAGTCCTCACAGCGTCCGATCTGGGGACACATCCCGATCCTCCTCGCCGGAGCCTCATCGACGTACCGCCCCCTGCAGGACGGTGACCTCACCCTATGTCCGCGAAGGGGGTGAGGGTCAAGGAGGGTCCACGCGATGCCGGGTGGACCCTCGACAAACAGTGGTCGGGGCGACTGGATTTGAACCAGCGACCCCCGCGTCCCGAACGCGGTGCTCTACCGGACTGAGCCACGCCCCGACGGATCTCGAGTTTTCCAATATAGGAGTTCTCCCACGGTGCGCCAGCCCGTGGTTGACATCTTCCCGGGGACGCTGGCCGGAGGGGCTCACGCGGTGAAGAGTGCGATCCCCCCGATGACCCCCATGGTGGCGAGGGTGACCACGGCCCCTGAGATCAGGATCCCCGCCAGGACGGCCGGGAATGCCAGACGATGTCGGATGCCGAAGACGAAGGCCGCGGCACATCCCGTCCAGGCCCCCGTGATCGGCAGGGGGATGGCCACGAAGAGCATGAGACCCAGGGCCTCGTAGCGTTCGACCACCACCCCTCTCCTGCGGGTCCGCTCGAAGAGCCAGGTGAAGAAACGCTCCCACATCGGCCAGCGGCGGAGCCATCGGGAGACCGGCTCCAGGCCCAGGAGGAGGAAGGGCACGGGGAGGTAGTTGCCCATCACGGCGAAGAGATAGGCGACCGGCCACGAGAGCCCCCCCGCACCGATCCCCACGGGGATGGCACCCCGAAGCTCGCTCACCGGGAGGGTGGCGATGAGGAGGGTGGTGAGCTCGGGCGGGAGCCCCCGCAGTGCCGTCCAGAGGGACTCAGTCACGCTTCCATCCGTGACGGCCCAGCAGGGGGACGAAGGAGACCCCGCTCTCCTCCCGCTCCTCGTACTTCTCCCCCTTGCGGGTGATGACCTTCAGTTTCTGGAAGCTGTGGCCTCCCACGGGGATCACGAGCCGCCCCCCCTCCTCGCGGAGCTGCTCCAGGAGGGGTCCCGGCACCCGGGGACCGGCAGCGGTGACCACGATCCCATCGTAAGGGGCATACTGGCTCCAGCCCAGGGTCCCGTCCCCGATGCGCATGGCGATGTTGTGGATGTCCAGCTCATCCCAGACCTTCCGGGCCTTCCGGGCCAGGCTCGGGACCCGCTCGATGGTGAAGACGCTTCCGCACAGCTTCGCGAGGACCGCGGCCTGGTAGCCGGAACCGGTCCCGATCTCCAGGACCTTCTCGTCCCCCTGGAGCTGGAGGGCCTGCGTCATGAAGGCCACGATATAGGGCTGGCTGATGGTCTGACCCTGGCCGATGGGGAGGGGGTGGTCCCCATAGGCCCGTCCCCGCAGCGCCCGGTCCACGAAGAGGTGCCGGGGCAGTTCCCCCATGACCTCCAGGACCCGGGGATCGGTGATGCCCCTTCGGACCAGCTGTTCCTCGACCATCTTCTCCCTGGCCAGGGAATGGGAGTCGTATCCGCCGGACGGACTCACGAGGTGCCCTCCCCGCTCTCGCCCGAGGAGATGTCCCACTCCTCCATGCGGGCCAGGCCCTCGTCGTGGGTCCAGTCGAGCCGCAGAGGACTCAGGGTGATGTAGCCCTCCTCGATGGAAGCGAAATCGGTCTCCTCCCCCCCCATCCAGGTGGGGTCCTGCCCGCCGATCCAGTAGTACGGCTTGCCCCTGGGGTCGGTGCTGTGGAAGATGCCCTCACGGTAGATCCGCCTCCCGAGACGGCAGACCCGGACCCCCTTCGCGCTCCCCGGGGGCCCCGGAGGAACATTGACGTTGAGGAGGAAATCGGGGTCCTCCACCCGCTCGACGACCTCGCGCACGATGTCCACCGCCACCTCGGCTGCCTGTCGGAAATCGTAGTTTTCCTCCTCGTCGGGAAGCAGGCTGATGGCAACCGACTTGCAGCCCAGGAGGGTGCCCTCGACCGCCGCGGCCACGGTCCCGGAGTAGATCACATCGTCTCCCAGGTTGGAGCCGTGGTTGATGCCTGACACGACCAGGGTGGGCTTGCGGTCCAGCAGCCCATGCATGCCCAGCATGACACAGTCGGTGGGGGTGCCGTCCACCGCGTACCATCCCTCTTCCTGCGAGTGGGCCCTGAGGGGGTGGTGGAGGGTGAGGGCATGGCTCGAGGCGGACTGCTCACGGTCCGGGGCTACCACCACCGTGTCCCAGTGACGGACGAGGGACTCCTGAAGCGCCCGGATGCCCGGGGCGTAAAGACCGTCGTCGTTGGTGATGAGGATGAAGGTGTCCTGGTCGTCGCTCACGTCCGGCCGCCGTGCGGAGGGGTGGAGAAAAGGAAAGGGCGTTTCCCGGTTGGAAGCCGGAAGACGCCCTGCAAGAATTGGTCGGGGCGACTGGATTTGAACCAGCGACCCCCTGAACCCCATTCAGGTGCGCTACCGGACTGCGCCACGCCCCGACTGGCGTCCCAATATAGACGCCATCCCGGCACAGGCAAGCATCACTCTCTTTCCTCCTCTTCATCGGAGGAGGTGACCCGTCCCGGCATCTCCTCCACCAGGGCCAGGATGTCCCGCAGTTCCTCACGTACCGTCCGGACCATGTCGTGGGCCTGGATCTCGTCGAAGGAGAGCTCCAGCTGTTCCAGATAGGAGTCGGAGGCCTTCTTCAGCTGCCTCCTGGCCCCGTCGATGGTGTACTTCTCGTGATAGAGAAGCCGCTTGATGAGGAAGATGAGCTTGATGTCCTTCTCGCGGTAGGCCCGGTTGCCGCCGCGGTTCTTCATGGGTCGGAGGCCGGGGAACTCCGATTCCCAGTACCGAAGGACATGGGGTTCGAGCCCGGTGAGTTCGGACACCTCGGAGATGCTGTAGTAGACCTTGCTGATCTTGCCCATGCTCACTCCCTACCCGCGGTGGTGTTCCAGCTCCGGTTTCAGGTCCCGGGTCATGAGTTCCTGCACCGCCCCGGCCGCCCGCTTCCTTTCGAAGAGGACCTGGTACATCGCCTCGGTGATCGGCATCTCCACCCCATGACGCCGGGCGAGTTCCCGGGTACTCTGCACCGTGTTCACCCCTTCCGCCACCATGACCATCTTCGAGAGGGCCTCGTCGAGGGTGAGTCCCTCCCCGATCATCTCACCCAGATTCCGGTTGCGGGAGTGACGGCTGATGCAGGTGGTGATGAGGTCCCCCATGCCCGAGAGGCCCGCGAAGGTGAGAGGATCTGCCCCCATCTCCTGACCCAGCCTGCCGATCTCCGCCAGCCCCCGGGTCATGAGGGCACCCTTGGAGTTGTCCCCGAACCCCAGCCCGTCCAGGACCCCGGCCGCCACCGCGATGACGTTCTTCAGGCTGCCGGCCAGTTCCACCCCCACCTGGTCGATGTTCGTGTACACGCGGAGAGTCTCGGTGGAGAAGGCGCGCTGGACCGTCTCGGCTGCGGCACGGTCGGGGCTGGCGGCCACGATGGTGGTGGGCATCCCCCTGCTCACCTCCTCGGCGTGGCTCGGTCCGGAGAGGGTCACGGTGTGTCCGGAGAACCGGTCGGGGAGTTCCTTCTCCAGGATCTGGCTGATCCGGGCTCCCGTGCCCCGCTCGATCCCCTTCCCCGCGTTGGCCACCACCGGGGAACCTTCCACCCGGGACGCCGCCTTCTCGGCGGTGGGCCGGACGGCGGTGGTGGGGACGACGAAGAGGAGGATCTCCGCCCCCTCCATGGCCTCCGACATGTCGTTCGTGATGAGGATCGACTCGGGGATGGGCACGCCGGGCAGCATCTTCCTGTTCTCCCGGTCCCGGTTGAGCGCCTCCACCGCCTCGGGGAAGAACTCCCAGGTTCGCACCTCGTGCCCCTTGCCGTCCAGGAGGACCGAGAGGGCCGTCCCCCACGATCCCGCTCCGAGCACCGTGACCTTCATCCCTCTCCCCCTCCCTCCATCTCGTCTCCTCCCTGTTCGGGCCGCGCCGAGCCCGGACGTCCCAGGACACGCTCCTCACCCCGGAGGAGCCGCCCGATGTTGCTGCGATGGGTGTAGAAGATGAGCAGGGCCAGCAGGACGGTGAACCCGATCAGTTCCGGCGGGGCCTTCTCCGCCGCGCCCATACCCAGGACCCATACCGCCACGGGCAGGAGTGTCGCAGCGACGAGGCTCGCCACGCTCATGATCCGCACCGTGAAGACCAGGATGAGCCATACCAGCAGGCAGATACCCACAGCTGCCGGCGCGATCCCCAGGAAGGCCCCCACGGCGGTGGCCACGCCCTTCCCTCCCTTGAATCCGCCGAACAGGGTCCAGATATGCCCCGCCACCGCGGCACCGCCCGCAAGGAGCTGGTAGAGGACGGGACTGATGAAGGCGGGGGGAGCGCCCACCGGCAGCCCGCTCAGGACCAGGGCGGCGAAGGCCCCCTTCCCGACGTCTGCCAGGGCCACGATGATCGCCCACTTCAGGCCCAGGACCCGGTAGACGTTGGTGGCTCCCGCGTTCTCGGAACCGTGCTGACGGATGTCGATGCCGCGGACGGCCCGGGCGATGATGATCGATGTGGGGATCGACCCCGCCAGGTAGGAGAGCAGCAGGACCAGGAGGATGTTCAGTATGACGGGGGCTTCCATGCAGGGACCGTGCCCTTTCCCGAGGTATCCGGGGACGGGTATCCAGCTTCTACTGCCCGGGCCGAGGCATGGTAGGTCCGCCCCGCGGAGGCTGTCAAGCCTTGGAGCGGAACCTGAGGCGGATCGGAGTGCCCTCGAGGCTAAACGACTCGCGGATACGGCGTTCGAGGAACCGCTTGAAGTTCGATCTCACCTTCTTCGGATAGTTGACGAAGAAGACGAAGGTGGGGGGCTCGACCCCCGCCTGCACGGCATACGAGATGCGGACGTCCCCCATGGCCGGGGTGAGGGCCTCCTGCCTGCGGAAGTGCTCCCGCATGAACCGGTTGAACCGGCCGGTGGGGATGCGCCTGCGGCGGGATTCGCCCGCCTCGCTGGCGAGCATGAGGGTGCGGGGTACCCGCTGTCCGGTGAGGGCGGACATGAACACGATCGGGACGAAGGGCGCGAAGGGGAAGGCGTCCCGGAGGTCCTGCTCGAACTCCCGCGCCGTACCCGTCTCCTTCTCCACCAGGTCCCACTTGTTCACCGCGATCACCACGGCCTTGCCCCGCTCGAGCACGCGTTCCAGCAGCCGGGCGTCCTGGTGGGCACTCCCCTCGACGGCATCCAGCATGAGGATCGCCGCGTCGCAGCGCTCCAGGCTCTGGATGGCCCGGAGGGCGCTGTAGTACTCCACGTTCTCCTTCACCCTGCTCCGCCGTCTCAGCCCGGCGGTGTCGATGAGGGTCAGCCGCTGTCCCTCCAGTTCCACATCGATGTCCGCCGGGTCCCGCGTGGTGCCGGCCTCGGGGCTCACGATGACCCGCTGGTCCCCCACCACCGTGTTCACGAAGGAGGATTTCCCCACGTTGGGCCGCCCCAGCACCGCGATCCTGAGAGGCGCCCGCCGTACCGGCACATCCACCATCCCCTCTTCCTCCGCGGGCCAGACCTCCTCCGCCTCCAGACTCTCCTCCCCCCCCTCGAAGACCTCTTCCTCCTCCCAGGCCGCCTCCTCCACCCCCACCTCGGGGCCCTCCGCCTCATCTGTCCCCGATCGGTCCGCCGCGGCGGCCCCCTCCGACCATGCCGCGGCTTCCTCCTCCAGCGCTTCCAGGTCCAGGTCCGGCTCCCCCGCCAGGGTCCGGGCGTGGGCCTCCCGCGCGGCCTCGATCGCTTCCTCCGGCAGGGTCTCCAGCACCCTGTCCAACAGGTCACCGGTCCCCCGCCCCGATTCCGCGGAGATGGGAACGGGCTCTCCCAACCCCAGGGCGTGGAAATCGTGCACATCATGCTCCCTGGGGGCGTTGTCCACCTTGTTCACCGCCAGGAGCACCGGCCGCTCCGACTTCCGGAGCTGGTCGGCCACCGCGGCATCCAGGTCGGTCACACCGGTCTCCACGTCCGCGACGAAGAGGATGAGGGAGGCCTCCTCCATGGCCACCCCGGCCTGGTTCCGGACGGCCTCCTCCATGGGGTCGGAGGAATCGGGTACCAGACCGCCCGTGTCGACGAGGCGGAAGCGGGCGCCGCTCCAGTCCGCGTGTGCGTAGATCCGGTCCCGGGTGACCCCGGGCGCGTCGTCCACCACGGCCTGCCGGCGCTGTATCACGCGGTTGAAGAGGGTGGACTTGCCCACGTTGGGGCGTCCTACGATGGCGATGAGCGGGGGGCGCGGATCCACGTCAGCCCGCGGCCCGTTCGAAGCGGTCCCCGGCGCGCGCGGCCTCCCGAAGGTCGGCGGCCAGATCGTAGCTCCCCCGCCGGACCGGGCAGGGATAGCGTGCCGCGAAGGTCTCCAGACCCACGTCGTCCAGGAATACCTCCTCCTCGTTGGTGCAGTTGACGGGAAGCAGGACCAGGTCGACCCCGGAGAGGTCCTCGTCGGCGAGGCGGGAGGCGAAGCACCGGCTCGTGAGCAGGCCGGCGATGGTGATGGAGGGACCGAAGAAAATGTTCTCGGTCTCAGCCAGCCGCAGTTCCAGACCCTCCATGGCGGCCAGCGGTGCCAGGAGATGGCGACGGAACATCTCCGCCCCCAGCTTCCCTGTGCAGACGGTCACCCTGAGCGGTCCGCCCGTCCGCTCCCCGCGGGCGGCGAGGGCCTCCGCCAGTCCCTCCCGTCTCTCATCGAAGGTCCGAACGAAGTCGGCCGCCATCCCCACCCCGTTCTCCTCCAGGGCGAAGTCGTCGTACCACGGGATGGCGGGGAGGGGGGTATCCGACTCCAGGAAGAACTCGTCGGCGGGGTACACGAACCCGCTGCCGAACTCGCGGTACATATCGGCCCGCAGCACCTCCAGCTCTTCCAGGGTCCGGCGCATCTCGGCGGGGGTCGAGCGCCGGATCCTCGCCAGTCCCTCCCGGTGCTCGGTGAGCCCCACCGGGACCACCGCCACGTTCAGGATGCCCGGATGGTACCCGGCCAGGTCCCGTACCGTACGCTCCAGCTCGGCTCCGTCGTTCCACCCCGGGACCAGCACCACCTGGGTGTGCATCCGGATGCCGGCGTCCAGCAGGCGCTGCAGCCGCTCGTTGAAGCGGCCGCTCCGCTTCCCCCGGAGCATCCGCTTGCGCAGGTCGGGGTCGGTGGTGTGTACCGAGACGTAGAGCGGGCTCATGTTCATCTCGATGATCCGCTCGAAGTCTGCGGGGCGGAGGTTGTCCAGGGTGACGTAGTTCCCGTGGAGGAAGGAGAGGCGGTAGTCCTCGTCCTGGACCATCAGGGAGGGACGGACCCCCTGGGGGTTCTGGTGCACGAAGCAGAAGATGCAGTCGTCCCCGCACCATTTCGCCTCCAGCTCCTCGAAGACCAGACCCAGGTCCTCCATGTACTGCTTGACCATCCGGCGGGTGAAGTCCTCCCCCTCCCGGCGGAAGTCCGCCTCCACGACCTCGTCGGCGGCGTGATAGAGGATGTCGAGATGGTCCTCGACCCGGCGGCCGTTGATGGAGAGGACCTCGTCCCCGGCCCGGATGCCGTGACGGCTCGCCAGGCTGCCGGGACGGACCCCCTTGATGCGGATACTCACCCGGCGGACACCTCCCCGGTGTCACCCTCCGCCGCCTCCGCGAAGGCCGCACTGGAACGCCAGCGGTCCAGTACCCGGTCGAGCCCCACTTTGAACACGGCGGTGAGGGGGACGGCGATGAGCAGCCCCACGAACCCCATGAGGGTGGCGAAGACCAGGATGGCCACCAGGACCACCACCGGATGGAGACCTACCCGGTCCCCCATCACCTTGGGGGTGATGAGGTTCGCGTCCAGGAGCTGTACCGCCCCGTAGACGATGATCACGCCCAGGAGATGGGACCAGGGAGCGGGCCCCACGACCGCGACCAGCGCCGCGAGCACCGCGGTGAGGACGCTCCCCACGTAGGGGACCAGGGAGAGCACGCCCGCCGCGAGACCCAGCAGGGCCGCGTACTGCAGCCCGATGATCGCGAACCCGATGCCGTAGAGGACCGCGATGATGAGGCTCACGGCCAGCTGCCCCCGGAGGAAGTTCCCGACCGCGGCGCCCACCTCGCCCCCCACCTCCCGGACCACCTCCCTG
>JAWOFN010000054.1:0-2789 GCA_046497505.1 bacterium
ATCGCCTTGACCGCACCGCCCAGGGTGTCCACCTCGGCGAGGTAGTCCCGGGCCTTCCCCTCCAAGTCGTCGGTGAGACTCTCCACCGCGTAGGAGCCGGCCAGGGGGTCCACCGTGTCCGCGGATCCGCTCTCGAAGGCGATGATCTGCTGGGTCCGCAGCGCCACCCGCACCGACTGCTCACTGGGGAGTGCCAGTGCCTCGTCCAGGCTGTTGGTGTGCAGGCTCTGGGTGCCGCCCAGTACCGCCGCCAGGGCCTGGATGGTCACACGCGCCACGTTGTTCACCGGCTGCTGGGCCGTGAGGGTACTCCCTCCGGTCTGGGTATGGAACCGCAGACGCCACGCGTTCTCGTCGGTGGTCTCGAACCGGTCACGCATGATGGAGGTCCACAGCCTCCTGGCCGCCCGGAACTTGGCCACCTCTTCCAGGAAGTTGTTGTGGGCGTTGAAGAAGAAGCTGATCCTCTTGCCCACCACGTTCAGGTCGAGGCCGGCACTCCGGGCCGCTTCCAGGTAGGCGATGGCGTTGGCGAAGGTGAACGCGATCTCCTGGGCGGCCGTGCTCCCCGCTTCCCGGATGTGGTATCCTGAGATGGAGATCGTGTTCCAGCGAGGCATCTCATCGGCACAGAAGGCGAAGATGTCCGTGATGAGCCGCATGCTCGGCGCCGGCGGATAGATGTAGGTCCCCCGGGCGATGTATTCCTTGAGGATGTCGTTCTGTATGGTCCCCGAGAGGCGGTCCATGGGCACGCCCCTGCGCCGGGCGAGTACCGCGTACATGCTCAGCAGCACCGCAGCCGTGGCATTGATGGTCATCGAGGTCGAGACCTTCTCCAGGGGGATCCCCCCGAGGAGGGTCTCCATGTCCCGGATGGAGTCGACGGCCACCCCCGACTTGCCCACCTCACCCCCCGCGAGAGGGTGGTCGGAATCGTAGCCCATCTGGGTCGGCAAATCGAAGGCCACCGAGAGCCCGGTGGTGCCCCGCTCCAGCAGGTAACGATACCGCTCGTTGCTCTCCGCGGCTGTGGCGTATCCCGCGTACTGCCGCATGGTCCAGAGCCGGCCCCTGTACATGTTGGGATATACACCCCGGGTGTAAGGGGGCTCACCCGGACGGCCCAGGTCCTCCCGGGGGTCGAAGTCCTCAAGGTCTCCGGGGCCGTAGTACTCCTTCAGCGGTGTTCCGCTGGAGGTGGCGAAGACGCGCCCCTCCGCGGTCTCAGGTGCTGCCCGGTCCTTCTCCTCAGGTTCAGGGGCGCTGCCCGTTTCTTCTCCCGTCTTCTTCCCTACCTGCCCTTCCATGTTGCTGACCTCTTCTCCAGGAAGGCGCTCACGCCTTCATCTTTGTCCTCGGACTCCATGATCCGGCCGAATTCCCCGGCTTCGGCTTCGAACCCCTCGGAGCCCTCGGAGCAGCTGGCCGCTACAGCACGCTTGATGGCTGCGACGGCCAGGGGTGCCTTGCCGGCGACGGCCCGGGCCAGGTCGGTGGCCTCCTTCTGGGCCGAGCCTTCGGGCACCACCCGTTCCACGAGGCCGAGATCCTTCGCTCTTCCCGCGTCGATCATGTCGCCGGTGAGGAGCAGTTCCAGGGCGGGGCCCTGACCGACCCGCCGGGGAAGACGCTGGGTCCCCCCGTATCCCGGGAGTATACCCAGGTTGATCTCGGGCTGACCGAACCGGGCGTTCTCCGCGGCGACGCGGATATCACAGGCCATGGCCAGCTCACATCCGCCGCCGAGGGCGAAGCCGTTCACCGCCGCGATGACCACCTTGGGGAAGGTCTCGATCCGGTCGAAGAGCTCCTGACCCCGGCGGGAGAACGCCTCCCCCGCCTGGCGGTCCAGCTCCTGGATCTCCGTGATGTCCGCGCCGGCCACGAAGGCCTTCTCACCGGTCCCGGTGAGCACCACGGCCCGGACGTCGTCGTCCTCCTCCAGGCGGTCCAGCACCTCCTCCAGCAGGCCCAGGGTCTGCCTGCTGAGGGCGTTGAGGACCTTCGGACGGTTGATGACAACCTGTGCCACACCGCCATCGATCGCCAGTTGTATCTGACCTTCCGGTCCGAAATTCTCCACGGTCCGCTCTCCCGGGGTTTCGAGTGCTCTGCCTCAGTCCGCCAGCAGGGTCCGGGCGATGACCATCCGCTGGATCTCGCTCGTGCCCTCGTAGATCTCGGTGATCTTCGCATCCCGCATCAGGCGCTCCACGGGGTACTCGCGGATGTAGCCGTATCCGCCGTGGATCTGCACCGCATCGAGACCCGCCGCCACCGCGGTCTCGCTGCTCAGCAGCTTGGCCATGCTGGACTGGAGGGTGTGCCGTTCTCCCTGGTCCCGCATCCACGCGGCATGCCACATGAGCAGGCGTGAGGCCTGCGTCTTCATGGCCATGTCCGCGATCTTCCACTGGATGGCCTGGAAGGAGGCGATCGGCCGTCCGAACTGCTCCCTCTCCTTCGCGTAACCCACGCTCTCATCGATACAGGCCTGAGCGATGCCGATGGCCTGGGCCGCGATGCCGAGACGGCCGACATCGAGCGTGGCCAGGGCGATCTTGAAGCCCTGTCCCTCCTCACCCAGCAGGTTCTCCGCCGGGACCCGGCAGTCCTCGAAGGTGACGGGCACACAGTCGGAGCCCCGGATGCCCAGCTTGTCCTCGTGCTTGCCGACCTCGAACCCCGGGGTGCCCTTCTCCACCACGAAAGCACTGATCCCCTTGCCGGCGCCACATCGCCGTCCCATACGGGTTCAGCGGCACTACCGCCACCGCCGCCATCCC
>JAWOFN010000060.1:0-43618 GCA_046497505.1 bacterium
CCACCGGCCGGGGTGCGCCCGGCGACCCGGACCGCGTGCAGGGTCGCCCGGTCGACATGGGCAAGGAGGGTGTGGAGGCGTTCCGTGAGGCCCAGCGGGAGGAGATGCAGGAGCAGACCGGGCAGCGCCCGGTGGGAGAAGGAAGACCCTCTCCCCGGACCGTCGTGCGATTCGCCCGGGAGGTGGATGAGCTGCTCATAAGCGGCGGGCTGGCCGGCGGGGAGGAGCTCGCGGGTACCCCGGCGGTCGTGGATGTGCCGTTCGGGGAGGGGCACGTGGTGATGTTCGCCATCAACCCCATGTGGCGAGGCGAGACCGAGGGCACCTACGCCCTGGTGCTCAACGCGCTCATGCACCACGCGGACCTGGACGCGGGCCGCTGATCCCGTGAGACCGCCCGGCGAGGAAGGCCGGCCGTCCCGGGGCGGCCGGCCTTCGCGGTGGATACCCGACCCGTTTCCGGTTTCCCCCCGTCGCTCCCGGTTCCTACCTTCCTGCTGCTCGGCCCGATGACTTGAGGACAGGACGCCCAGACCCATGCCCGAAGACCGCACGGCCCCTGGAGGACAGACACCGGCCGTCCCTGCCGGTGCGATCCCCCCCCCCGAATTCGGGGAGGGGCTCACCGAACTCCTCTCTCCCCGGTCGGTGGCGGTGATCGGGGCCTCGACCCGGGAGGAGACCCTCGGGGGGAAGATCCTGCAGAACCTTCTGGCGGCGGCGTTCACCGGCCCTCTCTACCCCGTGAACCCGAAGGCGGAATCGGTACAGGGCCTGCCGGCCTACCCGAGCATCTCCGATGTGCCCGGGGAGGTGGATCTCGCGGTGATCGTGGTGCCCCGGGATTTCGTCCTGAGTGTGGTCGAGGAGTGTGCGGGGGAGGGGATCCCTGCCTCCATCGTGATCAGCGCGGGCTTCGGCGAGACGGGGGAGGAGGGAGAGCAGCAGGAGCGGGAGATGCTCCGCATCGCCCGGGAGCACGGCATGAGGCTGCTGGGTCCCAACTGCATGGGAGCGATCAACACCGATCCCGAGGTGGGTCTGGACGCCACCTTCAGCCCGGTGCCGGCGCTGGAAGGGGGTGTGGCCCTGGTGAGCCAGAGCGGGGCGCTGGGAGTGGCGATACTGAACCTGGCGAAGGACCTCGACCTGGGGCTCAGCCAGTTTCTGTCCATCGGCAACCGTGCGGATGTGGGGGTGGTGGACGCTCTCGCCCACTGGTCGGAGGAGGAGCGGACCCGGGTGGTGGCCATGTACCTGGAATCGTTCGATGAGATCAGGGCCTTCCTGGAGACGGCCCGCCCGCTCAGCCGGAGGAAGCCCCTCATCGCCGTCAAGGCGGGCCGGTCGGAGGCGGGCGCCCGAGCCGCCAGCAGCCATACGGGAGCACTGGCCACCAGCGACCGGACCGTGCAGGCCCTCCTCGATCAGTCGGGCGTGCTTCGGGCCCCCACCGTGCAGGACCTCTGTCACTGGGCCGCCGCCTTCGAGAAGTGTCCGCTGCCGGCGGGACGAAGGGTGGCGGTGGTGACCAACGCCGGCGGTCCGGGCATCATGACGGCGGACGCCTGCAGTTCCAGCGGGCTGGAGATGCCCCCCCTGGCCGGGGAGACGCAGGAGGCCCTCCGCTCGTTCCTCCCGCCGGAGGCGGCCGTCCGCAACCCCGTGGATATGATCGCATCGGCCACGGCGGAGGACTACCGCAGGGCGGTGGAGACGGTGCTGGGGGACGAGGGGGTGGATATGGTCCTGGTGCTGAACGTGACTCCCATACTCTACCGGCCGGTGGAGGTGGTGCGGGCACTGGCCGAGGCGACCCTGGCGGCCGAGAAGCCGTGTCTCGGTGTGTTCATGGCCGAGGGCACCTTCTATCAGGAAGCCGCCTCCGTTCCCGGTGCTCCCCCGATCTACCGATACCCGGAGGCTGCGGTAGAGGCCATGCGGGCCATGGTGGACCACGTCGAGTGGATGGCCCGGCCCGAGAGCGCCTTCGATCCCTTCCCGGTGGATGTCGAAGCAGTGGAGGATGCCCGCTCGCGATTCCCCTCACAGGGCGGGGGGGAGGAGGACCCCGGGGAGGGACCGGTCCTCCTCGATCACGAGGTCGCCACGGTCCTGCTCGAGGCGTACGGCATCGAGGTCCCTCCGCAGTACGTGGTGCGGGGAGCGGAGGAGGCCGCGGAGGCCGCGGAGCGGATCGGCGCGGAGGTGGCGCTGAAGGCGCTGGGTGGTGACCTGCTCCACAAGAGCGATGTGGGGGGGGTGGCCCTCCACCTGAGAGGGGCCGGGGAGGTGCTGACACGGGCGAGGGAGATGCAGCGGGCCGTGGAGGAGTCCGGCCACACCCTGGACCGCTTCCTGGTGCAGCAGATGGTCGCCGGAGGGGTGGAACTCATCGTCGGTGCCCGCCGGGAGGGGGAGTACGGGACGATCCTCATGGCGGGACTCGGGGGGTTCTTCGCCGAGGCCCTGGAGGATGTGCAGATCCGGCTGCTGCCGGTGACGCCCACCGAGGTCAGGGCGATGCTGGAAGGACTGCGGGGTTACCCGCTCCTGGCGGGGGAGGTCCGCGGGAAGGGGGTGCACCTGGAGAGCGTGGTGGAACTGCTGGGCCGGGTGTCCCGGATGGCGGAGGAGGTCCCCGAGCTGGCAGAGATCGAGCTCAACCCGGTGATCTGTTCCCACCGGGTCGGTGATTGCCGGGCCGTGGACGCGGTGCTCCGTGTGGACCCATCGATGAGGGGATGGGACTAGACCTCCTCCCCCTCTTCCAGGCAGCTCGTCGCGGCTCCAGCCCATAACGGACCAGAACCCGTTGATGACTTCGGCCGGCGGGGTTGTAGTACCGGAAGTCCACGGCCCTTCGGGCCGGTCTGCCCTGCCGTCGAGTCTGACCTGGATGACCCACAACCTCCGGCGGATGCCGGAAGGGGGCGAACCCATGAGGCTTCACCTTCCCGGAGCAGGACGACGGGGCCGGAGCGCCGGCGCCGTCCTCGCGCTCCTGTTCCTGCTGGGGGCGGCGTCCGATGCTTCGGCGCAGAAGGTCCCCATCTCCTTCGATGACTACCACGGCTATACCGGGACCGTGGACTACCTGCAGAAGGTGGCGCGGGCCTATCCGGATCTCACCGAACTGATCCCCATCGGCGAGAGCACGATGGGTCGTACCATCTACGTGCTGGTGGTTTCCGACATGGAGACCGGGACCACCATCGACCAGCACGTGGAGCTGCGCAACCTCCGGAAGGAGGGCGTGCGGCACATGTCCCCGATGGAGTCCTACCAGGGCAAGCCGGGGCACTGGATCGACGGCGGGACCCATGGGAACGAGTACACGGGCACCGAGGTCTGCCTCTACATCATCGACAAGCTGCTCACCGGGTACGGGGAGGGCGGCGAGATCGAGCAGCTCGTCGACGACAACACCTTCTATATCTGTCCCATCGTGAACCCGGACGGTGTGTTCAACAGCGTGGAACGGGGGATCTCCCAGCGGCAGAACTCCATGGAGGTGGACGACGACGAGGACGGGGAGGTGAACGAGGACGGTCCGGACGACCTGAACGGTGACGGTCACATCACCTCCTTCCGCTACCCCGACCCCGAGGGGCGCTACGTCATCGACGACGTGGACCCGAGGATCATGGTCCGGCTGGGTCGAGAAGAGAGCACGGAGAAGCAGCGCTATTCCGTCATCCGGGAGGACCGCGACAACGACGGGGACGGTCGACGGGGCGAGGACTCCGAACGCGGCATCGACGTGAACCGCAACTACCCGGAGGGCTGGTTCGACGACCAGGACAGGCAGGCAGGGACGGGCGACTATCCCTCCTCGGCCCCGGAGAGCCGGGCGATCCTGGAGTTCTTCACGAACCATACCAACATCCTGCTGGCCCAGTCCTTCCACACCTCGGGCGGGTTCACCTACCGTCCCTTCGCACGCTGGCCCGACAGCCGGATCGCTCCGAAGGACCTGGTCATCTACGACCGGGTCATGGGCAGGTACTACACCGAACTGCTGGGTCAGGAGCTCCCGGATGCCTGGAAGGAGCCGATCACCTCGGGGCAGGAAGGCGCGGGGGCGACGCGCGGCACGCCCCGGTCCGGGCGGAGGTCCCCGCAGCGGAGCACCAGCCGGGACTACGAGCTCCCCCGGGCGTGGCGCCACCCTTACAACGACGACGCCGGTCGGCCCTACGGCTTCGGTATCTTCATCGACTGGGCGTACGCCCAGTTCGGGGCCTGGGCCATGACCACCGAGCTGTGGAACTGGCGTGAGGACCATGTGGGGGCTCCCGCCTTCGAGGGAGAGGACGCACGGCTGCAGTACGAGCGATGGTACCTGGATCACCAGGACAGCGAGGCCGGGGGACGTTTCTTCGTACCCTGGGAACGATATCGTCATCCCGAGCTGGGGGAGGGGGAGATCGGAGGATGGATCTCCACCTATTTCGGCGGTAACGTCCCGCCGGGGGAGTCGCTGGTCGCCCTGGCCGATAGACACTGGCAGTTCGAACTCTTCAAGGCCCGCATGCTCCCCCGCCTCGCCATCACCGACGCCTCCGCCGAGGTCATCTACACGACCGACTCGGCCCGGGAGGCAGAGGCCGTGGCCCGGGGAGACGGATTCTCCATCCGTCCCGCCGGTCGGACGGGTACCTTCAAGGTGGTGAAGGTGACCGCCCGGGTGGAGAACAGCGGACAGCTCGACACCCACCTGGAGAACGGGGCCCGCCTGGACGGGAACCGGGAGGACGTCATCTGGCTCCTCGGTCCCCGGGACCGTATCCGGTACCTGCAGGGGACCGCGTTCATCCAGCTGGGTACCCTGGAAGGCACGCTCCAGGTACCCGGATCCGACCCTCCCGCGACGAGCCGCGAGGTGACCTGGCTGGTCGCTGTGGAAGGGGATGGACCGCTCGAGCTCGTGCTGTCCTCTCAGAAGGGCGGCACGGTCGTCCGTGAGATCACGCTGAGGTAATACGGAGGTCGGACCATGGAGTACACGAGGACCATCAAGCGGATCGTCGGCATCACGCCGGCCCTCCTGCTGGCCGCCGTGCTCGCCGCAGCGTCCACACCGCCCGCGGCGGCCCAGGAGAAGCTCCAGACGAGCCCCGGCGGCTATCATGGAGAGATGGACTTCCCCGTCTCGTGGAAGCGGTACTACAGCTACGACGAGTGGGTGCAGATCATGCACGACATGCAGGAGCAGTACAGCGGCCTGGCGGACATCGAGAGCATCGGCAAGAGCCGCATGGGTCGGGACCAGTGGCTGCTCACCCTGACCAGCAAAGAGACGGGTCCGGCGGAGAGCAAGACGGCGATGTGGGTCGACGGTGCCATCCACGGCAACGAGGTGAACGGCATCACCTGTTCTCTCTATGCGGCCTGGTACCTGCTCACGCGCTACGACTACGACCCGTACGTCCACGACCTGCTGGATTCCTTCACCTTCTACATCCTGCCCGGGATGAACGTGGACGCCAACGATTCCTTCGTCCGCTTCCCCAACACCCCCAACAACCCCCGGGAGACGTACCGTCCGGAGGACAACGACGGTGACGGCCTCTACGACGAGGACCAGACCGAGGACGTCGACGGGGACGGGGAGCTGTCGGTCATGTGGGCGGAGGACCCGGATGGGGGATACGTGCTGAGCGAGGACGGGCGACGGTTCGTCCGCATGGAGGAGAAGCTGGAGGGGCTCCGCCGGTTCCGGAGGATCGGATCGGAAGGATATGACAACGACGGGGATGGGCGGATCAACGAGGACGACATCGGGGGCCCCGACCCGAACCGCAACTTCCCCTACGGGTGGAACCTGGGTGCCGGGTGGCCCTACCCCCTCTCGGAGCCGGAGACCCGGAACGTCTATGAGTTCTGGCTGGACCACGACAACATCTTCGCGTCGTTCCACTACCACAACACCGGCCGTCTGATCATGTTCAGCGCGCCGCCGCCGGCGCCCGAAGGGGCACAGACCTCGCGCAGGGGCTACCGCGGCGACCCGGAGCAGATACGGGCCCGCCTGCGGGAGGAGAACCGGTACGCGCAGTACTTCGACCGGGTGGTACCCCGGGAGTACCAGCATGACATGGACGTCCAGACCGAGATCGTCACCATGGGGGCGCGGATCCTCCAGAACTACCGTCCCACCATCTCGGGTCTCTCGGGGCAGGCGCAGGCCGGCTCCTACTACATGCGGGGGCACTACGCCTATCTCATCGAGCTGTGGGGCCGTCCGACCTTCGACCAGGACATCGACGGGGACGGCCGGGTGAGCGACGAGGAACGGATGATGTGGCATGACCTCGAACTCACCGGGGAGGGCTGGATCACACCCCGGGAGTTCGACCATCCCCAGCTGGGGCGGGTCTGGATCGGGGGGACCCCGAAGAAGCACACGGTGCGCACGCCCCCGGCCCGCTACATCGAGAGCGAGGCCTTCCGCAACGCCCAGTTCGTGCTCTACGTCGCCAGCCAGTTCCCCCGGGTCGAGATCGACGATGTGGAAGTCGAGCCCGCGACCGACGACCTGCTCTGGGTCGAGGTGACAGTCGCCAACGAGAAGACCTTCCCCACCTCCTCGGACCGGGAGGTCGTACTGGAGACGGCCGTCATGGACCGGATCGCGGTGACCTCCTCCCGCGGGCTGGAGGTGCTGTCCGTACCCTCCGGTGAGTCCCGGATCGACCCGTACGACCGGGCTGGCCGGGCCACCCTGGCAGGAAGCGGACCGGTCGAGTTCCGCCTGCAGGGCGATGACCGGCAGGTCTTCCGCTACCTGGTCAGGCTCGACGGGAGGAACGGGTCGATGGAGGTCACGGTGACCTCGAAGGCGGGCGGAACGGCGAAGCGGACCATCGAATTGAACAGGGGCTCCTGAACCTCCTGAACAGCCCGACACCCCCTATACCTCAGGAGCCTCACGGGCGGGCGTCTTCGGACGTCCGCCCCTTCTATATCATGTGCTCTGCTCCAGGCGGTACTCTTTCAGGAGCAGGAGGCAGGATGCGGCGGCGGTGAAGAGTGCCGCGATGCCCGCCAGGATCAGACCGGCTGCCGCGGGTGAGATCTGCTGCTGGGGCAGGACGATGTTCAGCAGGGCTCGCAGGGGTTCCTGCCCGGGGTCGGGGGCAGGCGGGGGGGAGAGCACGTTCAGGTAGTGGGCGATGGTGAGGTACTTCACCTTCGCCGGCACGAAGGCGGCTGCGCTCTCCCACCCGAAGATGAAGACCAGCCCCACCAGGACGGGCCGCTTGATGAGACCGCCAAGCAGGGTGAAGAAGGCCATGTATGCCGCCATCCCCAGGAGGACGGCCCCCGCGGCCCCAGTGAGCTGGCCCAGGTTCCGCCCGAACGCGCCGTCAGCTCCTCCCACGGTCAGCACGGCGTACGCCGCTACAAGGGAGAAGACCAGGATGGCGCCGGCCGTGATGATCGCCGCCGCCACCTTGGCGACGATGATAGCCGGGCGGGGGATCGGGCGCGTGAGCAGGTAGGGAAGGGTGCGCTCGTCCACCTCGTCCGCGACGACCCCCGCGCCCAGGAAGAGCGCGGTCACGGGGAGCAGGAAGTGCAGGTAGAGCATGAAGCTGAGCTGGGGGAAGTGCTCGGAGACCCGGATGCCCTCATCCTGCAGGGCCGGGGCCATCAGGCGCAGCAGCAGTGCGAACCCCACCGGCACCAGTCCCAGCACCATCATCCCCACTGCGCGCCGGCTGCGGAGGCCGAGCCGGAGGAAGAATCGTATCAGGAAGCCCATGCCTGTCACCTCACCAGGTAGTCGAAGACCGCTTCGAGGTTCTCGTCCGGCGACCAGAGGGAATGGATCCTTACACCGCTCTCGAGGGCGATCCCCGGCAGCCTGCGGTGGAAGTCCTCGGGCCGATCCGTCTCGACGGTGAGCTGATCCTCCTCCCGGTCGAACTCGACGGAGAGCACGTCCTCGAACTCCATGAGCCGTGCGGTGAGCACGTTCACGTTGCTGCAACGGATGCTCACCTGCAGGGGATGGCTGTCCATCAGACGTCGGATCTCGTAGATGTTCCCCTCGGCCAGCAGGCGGCCGTGGTTGATGAGCAGGATCGTGTCGGTCATCTCCTCGATCTCGTGCAGGACGTGACTGGAGACCACGAGTGTCCGCCCCGCTTCTCCCAGCTCCCGGATCGTCCGGATGGCCGCCCGGCGCCCCAGCGGGTCCATCCCGTTGAGCGGCTCATCCAAGAAGAGGACCCGGGGGTCGTGGGCGATGGCCTGGGCCAGCTTGATCCGCTGACGCATGCCCTTGCTGTACCCCGCGATGGCCTTGTCTGCCGCATCGGACATATCCATGCGTTCGATGGCCGAGGCGGCCCGCTCGCGTCCCTCGGTCGGCCCGTACCCGTGCATGCGCACCAGTGCCTCCACGAAATCGCGCCCCGTCAGGTAGCTCCAGAAGGCATCGTTCTCGGGACAGTAGCCCACCTCCCTCATGAGTGCGTGGTTGCCCCAGACCGGCTGACCGTCCACCTCCACCGATCCCCGACTCGGTTTGAGCTGTCCGGTGAGCAGGCGGAGGAGGGTGGTCTTGCCTGCCCCGTTCGGGCCGAGGAAACCGGTGACCCCGGCGCCGATGGTGAAGTCCAGGTCGTTCACCCCGCTGACCGGACCGTACCATTTCGAGAGTTCTCGGACCTCGATCCTCACCGGACCACCTCCGAGGGACGGACCCGGTAGAGGATCACCGCCAGCGCGGCGACCATGACCAGGACCAGGACCGACAGGGACAGCCAGGGCGAGAAGCCCATCGGGGGAGGTTCTCCGAAGAGCAGGGCGCCCGTCTGCTTCAGGTTGACGGGGAGCGAGATGAGCCCGATGGCGGAGTCGGAGCCGGAGGGACCCACCTGACGGAAGAGCTCGGGGAGGAAGTAGATCCCGAAGAAGAGGACCGCGGCGGGACGGGCGGCCCGGCTGCTCGCCGAGAGCGCCAGCACGACGCTCCCGTAGACCGCGACCATCAGCAGGCTCTGACCGGCCGCTGCGAGAGGTATCCACCACCAGTGGGAGAAGAAGGCCCCGTCCTGGGAGAGCAGTACCGCCATCAGCCAGAGCAGCAGGGCCGGCAGCAGGGTGATGGCCCCCCCGAAGGTCCCCGCCACGAGCAGTTTGCCGCCCACGTAGTCGCCGAAACCCACCGGCCGGGCGAAGTAGATGGGATAAGCCCCCAGGCGGCGGTCGTCGGCGATGAGGCCGGCGCCGGAGAGGACGAGGGCGAAGACCACCCACAGGTTCTGCTGCCGGAGCAGGTCGAGGAAGAACTTCCCGTTGATGGAGAGGCCCGCGATGAACGCCATCTGCGGAGCGTCCCCGGCCCGCATGAAGGCGTAGACCTGGATGGCCCGCACTACGATGGGGATGGCGGCGAGGATCACCAGCACCTTCATGAGCTTGCCCCACTGGAGGGGCACCCCCGCCCGGGCGATGACCCACCAGGTGAGAGGACGTGGTCTCAGAGTCCCCTGCCAGGTCCGATATCGTTCCTCATAGATCGGCACGATATCCCTCCCCCAGCAGGTGGACGAAGACGTCTTCGAGTGACCGCACACTGGAGACCAGACGGCGGAGCACCACACCGGTCTCCCTCGCCGTCTCGAGTATGACGTCCGTGGTCATATCCTCCGGGAGCTCCACCTCCAGGGTATGCCGCTCCCCGGGCCGGACCTCGACCCCCTGTTCCTGGAGGCGCCGGATGAAGCGGTCGGTATCCCCCTCGACCCGGACGGTATGGACGCCGGCGAACCCGCCCCGGAGATCCGCCACCCTGTCCTCCTCGAGCACCCGTCCCCTGTGCATGACCACGACCCGTTCGCAGGTGCGTTCCACGTCCACCAGGATGTGGGAGGCCACCACGATGCTCATCTCCCCCCCGGCAGCGATGCCGGTGATGAGATCCAGCATCTCCTGGCGGCCCTTCGGGTCCATACCGCTGGTGGGTTCGTCAAGGAAGAGGAGCTGGGGGTCGTGGACCAGGGCCTGGGCCAGCTTGATGCGCTGCTTCATGCCCACCGAGTAGGACTCCACTTCCCGGTAGCGGGCCTCCTCCAGCCCCAGCAGGAAGAGCACCTCGTGGGCGCGCTGCATGGCGTCCACCCGGGTCATCCCACTCAGCTCCCCGGCGAAGCGCACCATCTCGAACCCGGTGAGACCGGGGATCAGGCTGTCGTCCTCCGGCATGTAGCCGATGAGCTGCCGGATGGTGTCGCGCTCGGTGCGGATATCGTGTCCCAGGATGCGTGCGGTCCCCGAACGGGGGGGAACCAGGCCCAGCAGCCCCTTGATGAGTGAGGACTTGCCCGCCCCGTTCGGGCCGAGCAGACCGGTAGCGCCGGCCGGGAAGGAGAGGGAGAGGCCGTCCACCGCCTTCAGATCGCCGTAGGCGACAGTGAAGTCTTCCAGGGTCAGGGACAAACGCAGCTCCAGGTGCCGGTTCGTGGATAGCCTGTGCCCGGTGATACGCGGGATCCGGGTGAAAGGGTTAGCAGGATTCGTGAGCGGATGCCAGCGGACCCGCCGTCGTCTCTCCGGAGCGGGTCAGACGGGAGCGGTCAGGGAGACCACCTCGAGGGGCTCACCGCGTCCGGGAGCGCGCTCCAGTGCGATGGCACCCTGGTCGCAGTGCCCGGTGCAGACCCCGCAGCCCATGCACGCCGCACCATCCACCCGGGCGATCCCCTCCTCGTCGTCGATGGCATCGAAGGGGCAGATCCCTACGCAGGTGCCGCAGGCCGCACACAGGTCGGCGTCCACGGAGGCCACGTAGCCGGAGGAAGCCAGCATGGGCGTGCCGTTCCGGTGTGCCTGCATGGCACCGCAGCAGCAGGAGCAGCAGTTGCATATGGCGTAGAAGCGTCCCAGCATGGCGTCCTTGAAGAAAGCGTGGTGGACGTGTCCGCGCTCATCCTCTTCCTCCAGGATGCGGACCGCCTCCTCCCGGTCGATCCACCGGGCCCGTTCGGGATGGTGCTTCATCACGAGCCCCGCGAAGGGCTCCCCGACGACCAGGCACACATCGAGCGGGTAGCAGGGATCGGGGCGAGAGAGCCGGCAGGGACAGTCGAGGGCCAGGATATGATCGGGATTCTGCATGATGATGGATCGGGCCTTCGCATAAGGGATCACCTGCTCCAGGTCCTCCACCCGGATCTCCTCCTCGATCCGGACCAGCTGTCGGGACCCGTCCAGCGGCATCACCTTGCCGTGATAGCCGTCTGCGAAGGCCTGCTTCGCGTCCTTCCCCTCCCGCCGCTCACCCCGGGTGATGAGCCGATCGAAGAAGCCGACGACAGGAGCGAGCCTGCGGGCCAGGAAGTGCTCGCCCGTGGCGACAGCGATGTAGAAGTAGGTCCAGCGGGCATAGACATATCCGTGCAGCAGCTCGAAGACGGTCCGGTCCTCCCGCCGCTTCCACTCCTGGTAGAAGCTCTTGAGGTGGGGGTCGCGGATCATGTCCTCCAGGCGCATGGGCTCCCTTCTCCTCTCAGCGTGCGGTCCCTTCCGCCATCATAGCACACGAAGGAAGGCCCGGCCGATGCAAGATCGGCCGGGCCCTGCAATACAGGAGCGGGTTCCCGGGAGGATCAGTCCCTGTCGTCGCGGTTCTCCGCCGCGGTCTCGACCGCCTCGAACACCCGCATGAAGTTGCCTCCCCAGAACTTCTCGATCTGCTCCTCGGTGTAGCCCCTGCGCAGCATCTCCACGGTGACGGCGGGCAGGTCGGAGGCATCTTCCAGGCCCTGGATGCCGCCTCCGCCATCGAAGTCGCTGCCGAAGCCCACGTGGTCCCAGCCGGCCAGGGCGATGGCGTGCTCCAGGTGGTTCATGAAGTCGTCGATCGTGACCGGAGGAGTGGGGTACTCACGACGGATCTCCTGGTAGCGGCGCCGGAACTCCGCCTGCTCGGCCTCGGTGTGTGCCTCCATGTCGCCGAACTCCTCCCGAAGCGCCTGCAGAGCCGCTTCCAGCTCGGGATTCTCCGGCCGGTCCCGCAGATAGGAGCCCAGGGCCACCAGCTGGATCACGCCGCCGTTCTCGGCAAGGGCCTCCAGCATCTCGTCGGTGATGTTCCGCGCGCTGCTGGCGATCGCGCGCAGCCCGGAGTGGGTGAGGACCACGGGCACGTCGGTCATCTCCAGCACATCGTAGAAGGTCTGGTCGGAGACATGGGAGAGGTCGACGATGGCGCCCAGGCGGTTCATCTCCCGAACCACCTCCCGGCCGAAATCGGTGAGCCCGAAGTCCTCCCGTTCGGTGGATTCGGTGCTGGAAGCGCCGATCTGGTTGTCCGAGGAGTGGGTCAGCGTCATGTACCGCATGCCGCGGTCGTAGAACTCCTCGACCCGGCTCAGGTCCGTGGCGATGGGGAAGCCGTTCTCCACGGCGATGAGCAGGGCCCGCTTCCCTTCGCTGTGCAGGCGACGGATATCATCGGTGGAGAGGGCGATCTCCGCCACCGGACTGGACTCGGCCTGGGTCTCGCACCAGTCGAAGAGCCGGATGGCCGTTTCGTAGGCGTTCCGGTAGTTCTCCGGGGTCAGCTCGCGCTGCCCGGTGTAGACCACGAGGAAGACCGCGTCCATGCCGCCTTCGATCATCCGGGGGATGTCCCACTGGCCGGGTCGCCCTTCATCGTCCAGGCGGTGCAGGTCGGCGGCTACCCAGTCGCTGTCCCGCACGTGGGCGCCGGGAGCGTCGATGTGGGTGTCGATGACGAGGGCCTGTTCATGGATCCGGTCCGCCTCGGCCTGGAGCTCTTCTTCGCTCATGCCGCCGCAGGCGGTCAGGACCAGGCCGGCGGCGAGCAGGGGGAGGAGGGACCGGAGTCGGGCCGCGGCGCTGCGCAAGATGGTCAGGGACATGACGGGGTGGACTCCTTTGGAGGCACATCGGGTGGGGGCAGGCAGCATGTATTCAATACCACCGTACCCCGGCGGGGCTTCACGGTCCAACCTGAAGGTGAGTTGCCGGAACGGAGGCTGCGGTCGAAGGGAGGTGTGACGGGGTACATCGGGCTTGCGAAGCCCCTCCACGCCCTGCACCTTGCGGGTGCTCAGGCCCCTCGGAAGACCTGCGTGGCCCTATAGCTCAGGTGGATAGAGCACCGGTTTCCTAAACCGGGTGCCCCAGGTTCGAGTCCTGGTAGGGCCACCATCTCCCCCTACGGATAGACGAACCCCTCCGGCATCGGCACCAGGCGGTAGACGGTAGGGATCCGCTCGCCGGTCTCGGACTCCTGCACGACGGCACAGAGCCTGCCTGAACGGATGGAGTAGGAGTAGGAGGGGACCGGTGTGGTGCCGAGGTATTCGCCTGAGGGGGCGAAGACGTGGGTCTGATAGGGTTCCCCGGGCAGCCGGAGGTCCTTCTGGACCGCATCGAGGAGCCAGACGTGGCCCTCGGGATCCACGTAGGGCCGGGTCCAGTAGGGCGCGGATTCCGGCCATTTCCATTCGATGGGGGGCTTGTAGGGCCCCCGACCCTCCTGAGCGAGCTGTTCGGTCCGGCGCTCCACATACTGGGCGTAGAGGTCCGCGACCATGGGATCGAAGGGCCTCGGGGACAGGTCGGTGCTCACCACCATCCGGAGGTCCCCTGAGTCGCCGTACACCTCGAACTCCGGGATGTGGCCATCCACCATGAGGAAGCCGAGTGCCGGCGAGTACTCGAGGAACGCCGGGGTGGAGAAGGGCATGCCGTAGGCACCTCGGATGCCGTTCGGATCGACCCGGACCTGTCCCGTGGGATGGGGTCGGGTCGTCCAGACCGCCAGCGTGTCCGAACCGCCCTCGTCCATCAGGTAGCCGGTCGACGCGTGAACGAGATAGGTATCTCCCCAGCTCCCCCGGCTCTCCCGGACGAAGAGTCGGCCGTCTTCCAGCCGCTGGAGGACTCCGACCGGTCCCTGGACCCGGGGCTGGAGGGTCTCCAGGATCGTGCCGTCCAGGGCGAACCGGGTCAGCCGCATCTGCTGCGAGTCGAAGACGGAGATCTCGTCCCCGATGAGCGTCATCCGTTCCATCCAGGCGAACTCACCCGGTCCCTGGCCCTGCCGCCCGCAGGAGGTGACGAAGTGTCCTGAGGCATCGAACACCGCCACCCGGTGGGCACCGCCGTCCATCACATAGAAGCGTCCGTCGGGTCCCTCGTAGAAGACCGAAGGGCGCACCAGGATCGATTCTTCGTGGGTAGGGTCCTCCTGCAGGGTCAGCACCTCCTCCAGCCGGAAGAGATCCCCCCCGTAATCGGGCCGCCGGTGTTCACGGCATGGACCACACCGTCCTCCTCGTAGGTCCGGAAGGTGTGGCTGTCCTGGACCGTACCGCAGGCCCCGAGTGTCAGGGTGAGGAGGGCAATGAGGGGAAGGCCGAAGGGGGACCGGTGCATGATCGAGTGGCCTCCTGGCCCGGGGAAGGGAGCCTGCATAGACTCTGGGACGCACCCTTTGGACCGCTGGACCGGGCGGGGCGTTTACGCATTACGTCGTCGACAGGGACCGGTTGGTATGCGTATCTCTTGTAGTCGCAGGAGGCGGGGATCGCATCCCGCCGCAAACCGACCTGAGCAGAAGGCTGTCATCCGATGAACCGGCCCCGTCCCTTCCTGAACGTCCTCGCCGCCCTGACCGCGGCCGCCGTGGTCGTGGCCGCCTCCCCGCCGGAGGCGGGTGCCCAGTACTTCAGCCGCCCCTACGCGGCCGCCTACCTGGGTCTGAACAAGAGCGATTTCGGATACCTGGGCTCCAAGGAACTCGACTGGCGCACATCCCCGGCAGGGGAGGTGGGTTTCGAGGCCTACGGGATGACCATCAGCCTGGGCATGCTCGATTCGGGGCTGGCAGAATGGACCTCACCGGACGGCAACATCGACTACGAGATGCAGTTCCGGGCCGTCTACCTGAACCTGGGGGCCCGGGAGGATGCCGGGCTCTACTTCGCGGGCGGGCTCAACCTCCCCATCTGGGACGTGCTCCCGCCCTCACCCGACCCCTCCAACCCCAATCCCCTGGACCTCGACCCGGAAGTGGGGTTCCAGGCCTTCCTCGGCTTCCAGTTCCCGGCAGGCGGGCTCCCCCTCCGAATCATGATCGAAGCGGGGTATGCCCAGTTCAACGGCATCGTGACCAATGTCGAGGGGGCGGTGGGGGAGCTGGGGCAGTTCTCCAGCACCGGTCCTGTCGTCAGGGCGGGCATCGCCATCCTCCCCTTCGAGTTCTGATATCCGGATCCCGGCAGCCCGGTAACGGAGAAGGGCGCGCAGGAGGGACTCCCGCGCGCCCTTCTCTTCTTCTCGGACCGGCACCTCGGTCGTCGGACGGACCGCCGGGCCGGACCTCTCTCGCCGGGCCGGACCCCGGCTACTCCGTCTCGGCGGCCGTGACCGTCTCCATGAGCTTCTCGGCCTCCGGGTGCTCGGTCTGACCCGCCAGCTTCTGGGCGTCCACCACGCACATGGCCGTCATGTTGACGATCTCGTCCACGCTGCAGCCGCGCTGCAGGACGTGGGCCGGCTTGTCGGTGCCCATCAGGATGGGGCCGATGGTCGTGGCCCCGCCGAGCTGCTGCATGAGCTTGTAGGCCGTGTTGGCGCTCTGCAGGTCGGGGAAGATGAGCACGTTGGCGTCCCCCTGGATGTCGCTGAAGGGGTACTCCTCGGCCAGTTCCTCGCTCACCGCGGTGTCGGCCTGCATCTCGCCGTCCACGGTGAGTTCGGGGTAGCGCTCCTTCAGGATCCTCACCGCGTCCCGCACCTTGTCGGAGTGCGGGTGCTTGGTGCTGCCGAAGTTGCTGAAGGAGAGCATGGCGATCCGCGGCTCCACACCGAACTCGGTGGTCAGGGAGGCGACCGAGGCGGCGATCTCCGCCAGGTCCTCCGCCGTGGGCTCGATGTTCACCGTGGCGTCGCCGAAGAAGTACAGCTTGTTCTTGATGATCATGGCGTAGACGCCGCTGGCGATGTTCACCTCGTCCTTGGTGCCGAGGATCTCCAGGGCGGGACGGATCGTGTCGGGGTAATGCATCGACACGCCCGCCACCATGCCGTCGGCGTCTCCCATGTGGACCATCATGGCGGCGAAGTAGGTGCGGATGCGCAGCAGGTGCTTGGCCTCTTCGGCCGTCACACCCTTGCGTCCCCGCAGTCCCACCAGCGCCTTCACGTACTCGTCGGTCTTCTCGAAGGTCAGGGGGTGGACCACCTGGATGCCGTCGAGATCGACGTGGAGGTCCTCCGCGATGCGCTCCACGTCCCCCTCCCGGGCGACCAGGATCGGATCCGCCATGCCCTCGTCGGCCACCGCCCGGGCGGCGCGGATGACCCGCTCGTGGTCCCCTTCGGGGAAGACGATGCGCTTCTTGAAGTCCTTCGCCTTGGTGATCATGACCCGCATGATCTCACGGCCCTTACCGAGGCGGCGTTCCAGTTCGAACTTGTACTCCTCGATGTCCTCCACCGGGTAGCGCGCCACGCCCTCTTCGGAAGCGGCCTGCGCGACCGCGGAGGCCTCCCAGATCAGCACGCGGTGGTCGAAGGGCTTGGGGATCACGTACTCGGGGCCGAACTCGAGGCGCTGGTCGCCGTAGGCGCGGCTCACCGAGTCGGGGACGTCTTCCTTGGCCAGATCGGCCAGCGCCTTCGAGGCGGCGACCATCATACCCTGCGTGATGGCCTTGGAACGCACGTCCAGGGCACCCCGGAAGATGAAGGGGAAGCCGAGCACGTTGTTGACCTGGTTCGGATAGTCGCTCCGGCCGGTACCCATGATGTGGTCGGTCCGTACCTCGGCGGCCCTCTCCGGCGTGATCTCCGGGTCCGGGTTGGCCATGGCGAACACGATGGGGTTGTCGGCCATCTTGGCGAAGGCCTCGTTGGTCAGGGCGTCCTTCACCGAGAGGCCGACGAAGACATCCGCGCCGTCCATGGCCTCTTCCCACTTGGTGATGCCCGAAGTGTTGGCGTAGAGCTGCTTGTACTCGTTCATGCCCTCCCGGCCCTCGTAGAGCAGGCCCTTCGAGTCGGACATGAAGATGTTCTCATGCGTCGCACCGATGGCTTCATAGAGCTTGGCGCAGGCGATGGCCGAGGCACCCGCTCCCAGTATGCAGATGCGGGCATCGGCGATATCGCGTCCGGTGATCTCACAGGCGTTGATCAGACCGGCGGCCGAGATGATGGCCGTGCCGTGCTGGTCGTCGTGGAAGACCGGGATCTCGAGGGTCTCTTTGAGGGTCTCCTCGATGTAGAAGCACTCGGGGGCCTTGATGTCCTCGAGGTTGATGCCGCCGAAGGTGGGCTCGAGGAGCTGGACGGTCTTGATCAGCTCGTCCGGGTCCTTGGTCTCGACCTCGATGTCGAACACGTCGACATCCGCGAACCGCTTGAAGAGCACACCTTTGCCCTCCATGACCGGCTTGCAGGCCAGGGCACCGATGTCGCCCAGACCGAGGGTTGCTGTACCGTTGCTGATCACCGCTACGAGGTTGCCTTTCGCGGTGTACTCGTACGCGGTGTCAGGGTCCTTCTCGATCTCCAGACAGGGCTGGGCCACGCCCGGAGTGTACGCCAGGGAGAGATCCCGCTGGGTCACACAGGGCTTGGTTGCGACGACTTCGATCTTCCCCTTGCGTCCTCTGGAATGATAATCAAGGGCTTCTTCACGTGAGATCACTGCGGGCCTCCTGCGGGAGGTTGCCCCGGTTCTTCACTCGGGGGTCGGGTACGCGGGTGGGGCTGACGGACTCTCTGAATCTACTTGGGCACCGGAGCGCGAACAAGGAGATTAGGTGTCCGAGGTCCGAAATCGGTCCCTATCCTACAAACCCTTGACCAGCCTCGACTTTCGACGGATGATGGGAGCCCCATGAAACTGCTCATCGTAGGATCCGGAGGCCGCGAGCACACGCTGGCGTGGCGACTCGGCCGGGACGACTCCGTGGACGAGATCATCGCGGCACCGGGCAACGCCGGTATCGGCCGGCTCGCCCGCTGTGTCGACGTGGCAGCCGACGACGTCGAGGGGCTGACCGGACTGGCGGTGCGGGAGGGGGTGGAACTGGTCGTGGTGGGGCCCGAGCTGCCCCTCACCCTCGGCCTGGCCGACCGCCTCCGGGAGGAGGGGATTGCCTGCTTCGGCCCCGGAGCCGCCGGGGCCCGTCTGGAGGGTTCGAAGGCATGGTCCAAGGACCTGATGGAGCGGGCGGGGATCCCGACCGCGGGTTATGAGGTCTTCACCGAGCTGGATCCCGCCCTCGCCTATCTCGATTCGGGCACAGGCCCTATCGTGGTCAAGGCCTCCGGTCTGGCTGCCGGGAAGGGGGCCATCGTCTGCGAGGACCGCGACGGTGCACGGCGGGCCGTCCGCGAGATGCTGGAGGAGGACCGCTTCGGTGAGGCAGGACACACGGTGGTGATCGAGGATTTCCTCACCGGGGAGGAGGCCTCCATCCTGGCCCTCACCGACGGTATGTGCATGCTCCCGCTGGTGCCCAGTCAGGACCACAAGCGGGCCCATGACGGGGACCAGGGACCGAACACCGGGGGGATGGGCGCCTATGCCCCGGCCCCGGTGGTGAGTGAGGAGGTCATGCGCAAGGTGAGGGCCCGCATACTGGAGCCCCTCCTGAAGACCCTGGCGGAGGAGGGGGTTTCCTATCACGGGGTGGTCTACGCCGGCCTCATGATCGATGACGAGGGGGACCCCGGGGTGGTGGAGTTCAACTGCCGCTTCGGTGATCCCGAGGCCCAGGTCGTACTCCCTCTGGTCGAGGGCGACCTGGCGGAAGCGCTCCTGGCCGCTGCCCAGGGGCGTCTGGATCCCGACAGCCTCGCCATGGGGATGGGGGCCGCGGTCTGCGTGGTGATGGCCAGCGGCGGCTACCCGGGGGGTTACGAGAAGGGGTACCCCATCGAGGGGCTGGAGGAACTCGAAGGGGAGGAGGATGTAGTGGTCTTCCACGCCGGCACCGCCCAGGGGGAAGAAGGGGTCGTGACCGCAGGCGGCAGGGTCCTGGGGGTGACGGCCATGGCACCGAGTATCCCGGAGGCCGTCAGGAGGTCGTATCAGGCGGTGGAGCGGGTCCGGTTCCAGGATGCCTTCTATCGCAGCGACATCGCCCACCGTGCCCTCGCCAGGGAAGAGTGAGCGGAGCGCACGGCGGCGGTCCCCAGAGACGCGCGGTCCCGAAGACCATCGGATTCCGATCGAACCAGAAGGAGCGGCATGCCCAGAGTAGCGATCATGATGGGGAGCAGTTCCGACACCCCGACCATGGAGAAGGCGAGGAAGGTGCTGGATGAGTTCGGCATCGAGAGCGACTGGCAGGTGCTGAGTGCGCACCGTACCCCGGAGAAGATGGCGGAGTACGTCCGCTCGGCTCCCGACCGCGGGATCCGGGTGTTCATCTGCGGTGCGGGTCTCTCCGCCGCTCTGCCCGGCTCGGTCGCGGCGCACACCGACCTGCCGGTCATCGGCGTGCCCCTCGACGCGGCATTGGACGGGTTGGACAGCCTGCTCTCCATTGCCCAGATGCCCCCCGGGGTGCCGGTGGCCTGTGTCGGGATCGACAACGCCCGGAACGCAGCCTACCTGGCGGTGAGCATGCTGGCCCTGGTGGATGAGGAGGTCGCCGGACGCTGGGCGGAGTTCCGGGCCGAGCAGCGTGGCTGATCCTGCCGGCAGCGGTCCGTCCACCGAGCGCGTCCCGGCCGACGAGGAGGGTCTGCAGCGCGCTGCCTCCCTGCTGGAGGGGGGAGGTGTGGCGGCCTATCCCACCGAGACCCAGTACGGGGTGGGCTGTCACGCCTTGCATGAAGAGGCGCTGGAACAGGTGCGCCAGCTGAAACAGCGTGACGAGGGCCCCTTCCTCTGCGTGGCCGCCGACCGGGAGATGGTCAATGGGCTGGCGGAGGGATTCGGTGCGATCGCGGCGACCATCGCGGATGCCTTCTGGCCCGGCCCCGTCACCCTGCTGCTCTCCGCCAGGGACGGCCTGCCCGCTGCCCTGGTGGGGGAGGAGGGTCTGGTGGGGGTCCGGGTCTCGGGACATCCTGCGGCACGCAGGCTCCCTGAGCTGCTGGGTGCACCGGTGGTCTCGACCAGTGCCAACCTGAAGGGGGCCCCCCCGATCGTGGAACCGGAGGAGATCGCCGGGCTGCTGGGTTCGGGCCTGGACCTCATCGTGGACGGGGGGAGACTGCGTCCTGGTCCGCCCAGCACCCTGGTGGATGGACGTCGCACGCCGGTGCGAGTATTCAGAGAGGGAGCGGTGAGCGCCAACAGCCTGGCCCGCCGCACCGGGCTCGAGGTCGAGGGCGGCCGGCCGAACCCGCTGGTGGCGGTGGTCTGTACCGGGAACACGTGCAGGAGCCCCATGGCCGAGGGGATCCTTGAGAAGCTGCTCCGCGAGAAGGGGTTGGAGGAGGAGGTGGACGTGGTCTCGGCCGGTGTGGCCGCGGTCCACTGGGGGAAGGCGGTGGACGAATCCCAGCGGACCGCGTGGGAGTACGGCATCGACATCTCGGCACACCGCCCTCGCCAGCTCACCCCGGGACTGGCCCGGGAGGCCGACCTCATACTGACCATGTCGGAGTACCACAGGAACCGGATCGCGGTCATCCACCCCGAAACGCGGGGATACACGTACATCATCGAGGGTCTGGGCGGGGAATGGTCCGGACGACGTCGCCGCGGCCGACGGGAGATCATCGATCCCATCGGCAGACCCCAGAAGGTGTACCGGAAGGTGTTCGAGGAGATGCAGGAGGAACTGGGTTCCAACCTGGAGGGGATCGTGGAGCGTGCTTCGGCCCGGAGAGCAGCACGGAACCGGGAACGGGAGGAAGCGGAGTGATCGCCGGAGGACGCACCCTCACCCGGATCGGCCTGCTTCGGAACGACGCCCTGGGCGACACCCTGCTGACCCTGCCGGTGGCCGCCGCCGTGAAGCGGTACGATCCCGCTGTGGAGGTGGAGCTCATCTGTGACCCGGGTTTCCGGGCCCTCATGGCGGCCCATCCCGACCTGGACCGGGTGGTCGGTGATGAGGGGGGGACGGCCGGACGCTTCGCCCGCCAGCTGAGGGACCGTGACTATGACGCCATCCTCGTCCTGCGTCCCACGCCGCGCAACGCCTGGGCCGCCTTCCGGGCCGGGATCCCCGCCCGCGCAGGCACCGCCTTCCGTTTCTACGGTATGCTCTTCAACGTGCGGTGGTACGGTCACCGGAAGGGGAACCAGCGGCACGAGGCGGAATACAACATGGAACTGCTGGAACGCCTGCTGGGGCAGGACATGGGACATCCTCAGTTCTACCTCCCGCCCCCGCCGGAGGCCGAAGCCTCGGTCGAGACGCTCCTGGAGGAGGAGGGGGTGGCCCGGGGGCGGCCCCTGGCTGCGCTGCACCCCGGGAGCCGGGGGAGCGCACTGGCCTGGCCGGCGGAGCACTTCGCCGAGCTGGCCCGGATGCTTCGGGCCGAGGAGGTCCAGGTCGTGGTCACGGGGGTAGGGGAGGAGGCGGACCTCACCGCCCGGGTGAGCGGGGCCGCTCCCGGTATCGTCGACCTCACCGGGCGGACCTCGCTGGAGCAGCTGGCCTGGCTCTACAAACGGTGCGACACCATGGTGGCCAACAGCACCGGCACACTCCACCTGGCCGCGGCGGTGGGGACGAAGGTGGTGGGTCTGTACCCGGCGGCCGAGATCAACAGCCCCAAGCGCTGGGGACCCTTCGGGCCCGGACACAAGGTGTTTCGCGGGCCAGTGGACAACTGCCCGGAGTGCGTGGGCGAGGAGTGCCCGGTCTACAACTGCCTCGAGATGGTCCGCCCGGAGGAGGTCCTCCGGGTGACCCTGGGCCTGATCGCACAGTCCCCGCTTCGCAGCCGGCGGGAGGCGGAGAGCACATGAGCAGGTATCCCGTCTTCGATCACACCCGCCTGGAGACCCGCCCCCTCTCCGAGCGGCGGAACAAGGTGAGGGTGGAGGAGTTCCTGGAAGTGCCTCCGCCCCGTGAGCGGGACGTGGTGGAAGGCAGGCTGCCCGGGATCCTCAACGGAGGAGAACTGAAGCGTTTCGCTCGCCTCGTGCGCTCCGCCGGAGAAGCGGGACGACCCGTGCTCTGGATGATGGGGGCCCACGTCATCAAGGTGGGGCTGAGTCGGCTGGTCATCGACCTGGCCGAGCGGGGCATCATCTCCTGTGTGGCGACCAACGGTGCGGGCATGATCCACGATTTCGAGACCGCACTCATCGGTGCCACCAGCGAGGACGTGGCGGCCAACCTCGGGGGAGGGGAGTTCGGCATGTGGGAGGAGACGGGCCGCCACCTCCACGAGGCCGCGCGCCGCGCGCGGGTCGACGGCCTGGGATACGGTGAGGGTGCGGGACGTCACATCGATGAACTGGCCCCCCCCCACAAGGAGAGCAGCCTGCTCTGGAGGCTGTGGAAGGCGGAGGTCCCGGTGACGATCCACTCGGCGATCGGTACCGAGATCATCCACCAGCATCCTGCGATGGACGGGGCGATGGTGGGGGAGCTCACCTTCCGGGACTTCCTGATCTTCACCGCCCAGGTGGCCAGGCTGGTGGAGGATTCAGCGGTGCTCAACGTGGGATCGGCTGTTATCCTTCCCGAGGTGTTCGTGAAGTCGCTGGCCATGGTGCGGAACGCCGGATACCGGGCCGCGGGCTTCCACGCAGCCAACTTCGACATGTACGACCACTACCGGCCGCGGGTGAACGTGGTGGGTCGGCCCACGCTGGCGGGGGGGACCGGGCACGTGTTCCTGGGACGGCACGAGGTGCTCATCCCGACCCTGTACGAACTCATCGTGGCGGAACCGGCGCCGGAAGAGGAGGGCACGTGACGGACCTGCATCGGACAGCCGCCCCCGTACTGCTCATCCCCCTCCTGCTGGCCGCTCTGGCGGCGGCGGGTTGTGCCGGGGGAGCCCCCCGGTTCACCGACCGTCCCGGCGGGGAGGAGGGAGGGTACGCACCCGGCACCCAGCAGACCGACCTGGAGGGAGAACTGCTGGCCCCTCCCCCCGAGCGCAGTGCCGAGGATGCGGTCCGAGACCGTCCCGAAGCGGTCCTGCCCCTGATGGGGTTGGGCGGGGCACCGCCGCCGACCCGGCCGGTGGAACTCCCCCCCGCCCCCGACACCACCCGGGTACGAGCCGAGACCGTGCCCCTGCCGGCCGGTCCCCGCAAGGAATACCAGGTACAGGTGGCCATCACCCCCTCCGCCGAAGAGGCGGAGGAGTTCGTGGAACGGCTGGAGCCGCTGCTCCCCGAAGAGGAGGTCTTCGTGGTGTTCACCCGGCCCTACTACAGGATCCGGGTGGGGCACAAGGATCGCCGCGAAGAGGCGGACGATCTGCTGGAGCGTCTGCAGGGACTCGGATACACCGGGGCCATGATCATCCCGGTGACCATAAGCCCCCCTGGTGAAGACCGTTGACACCCCACTGAGCCGGCGGATATATTCGCTCGCTACGAACTCCGTATGAGACAATGACTTACGAGGACACTGCATTCATGCGTTCAGGCACCTCCCTACCTCCTCTCGCAGCGTTCATGGCGGCCGTGCTCCTGGCGGGGGGGTGTGCGGGCCCCGCCGGGACCCGAACGCCTGCCGCCGTCTCCTCCACGGAGAGCCGCGATGAGGCGCAGGAACCCCTCGAGGGAGTCTCGCCTCTCAGGGAGCCCGCCGGTCAGGAGCACACCCCGGCCTCAGGTGCGAGGGCCTTCCTGGACGAGGCCCGGGCCCTGCTCCGGGAGGCGGAGCGGCAGTTCGGGGAGGGAGACCACAGCAGCACCCAGGTCTCCCTGCAGGAGGCGCTCCAGCTCCTTATGGACACCGACCAGCTCCTCCCTTCGAGGGCGGCCCTGGACGCGGCCGATCCCCGCACCGAGGAGGAGGTCATCCGGCACGAGGCGATGGATCGCCTTCGGAGCGAGTTCGAGGGGCTGTGGACCGAGATGAACCTGCTGTATGACCGTCTCCTCCCCTTCCTCGACCTCAGCCCCCTCGACCTGGCTCAGGCACAGGCCGAGGACGTGGTCGATCTGGAGGCGATGAACGCGGCGGTGGAGGTGGAGAGCGCACCCCCTCCCGGTTCGGCGGATGAGATCCGCGACCTGCTGATCCAGATGAAGCAGGAGGGGCGGATCGGGCTCGACATGGGCTTGGAACATTACAGCGATTATGCGTGGGACAGGGTCTACTGGGCCCTCTCCTACTATCTGGGCAGCGGACGGCGGAACTTCACCGTCTGGCTGGAGCGGATGGGGCGCTACGGGGGCCTGGTCGAGGACCTGCTCGAGGAGGAGGGGATGCCCCGGGACCTCGTCTACCTCTGTATGATCGAGAGCGGGTTCAGTCCCCGCGCTTTCAGCCGTGCCGCGGCCACGGGCCCCTGGCAGTTCATGTACTTCACGGCTCAGAAATACGGCCTCAAGACCCACAGGAACCACACCGTGCTGGACGAGCGGAAGGATTTCATCAAGAGCACCCCGGCGGCCATGGCGTATCTGATGGAGCTGCTGGAGGAGTTCGGTTCCTGGCCCCTGGCCATGGCGGCCTACAACAGCGGGGAGGGGCGGGTACGGGGCGTACAGCGCCGGGCCCGGAGGGCGGGTCAGGACACCGGCTACTGGGGGGTGTACCGATACCTGCCCCGGGAGACCCGGAACTACGTCCCCTTCTTCCTGGCCGCCCTGGCCATCGGGAAGAACATGGAGCGTTTCGGGTTCGGGGAGGTCCGGTCCCAGAGCCGCTTCGAGGACCTTTACGAGGTGGTCCGAATCAGCGGGCCCATGACCCTGGAGATGGCCGCCGACTATGCCGGGACCACCGAGAGCGTCCTCCAGGAACTCAACCCCGAGCTCTACCGGAGGGTGACGCCGGAGGAGGGGTACGACCTCCGGATCCCGAAGGGGAGTACGGACCGTTTCATCGCCGGCCTCGAATCGATGCCCGCGGAGGGGAGGAAGAGCTACCTGCGCCATGTCATCCGACGGGGTGAGACCGGGAGTTCCATCGCAGCCCGCTACAGCGGGGTGAGCTGGGCACAGATCCGTTCGGAGAACGGTATCCGGGACGACCGCTCCCTCCGGGTCGGCCGGGATCTCCGCATCCCCCAATACGAGAAGGCCCGCTATCTGACCGACGCCGAGTACGGCAGCATGCTGCGGGACGGGCCTTCCACGCCGGCGGGGAGCGGCACACCGGTCTATCACACCGTCCGCCGGGGAGATACCATTAGCGGCATCGCGAGCCGGTACGGGGTCACCTGGGTACAGGTCCGCCAGTGGAACGGCCTGAGCGGGAACCGGATCCTGGTGGGACAGCGTCTGAGGATCTACGGCCGCGCGGTGAGCACGGGGCGGCCTGCGGTGGCCACGGCCGGGATCCCCTCCGACGGGGTATACACCATCGGCAAGCACGACACCCTCTGGGACATCTCCCAGCGGTTCGGTGTGACGGTGGACGAGCTGAAGAAATGGAACGACCTCCGGGGCAGTACCATCTACCCGGGGCGCAGACTCATCATCACCCGTGCCGCGGCTGAGGCGGCCCGTGGTGCCGGCCCCGGGAGCGGAAGCTGAGGGAGGACCGAGACTTGGCTCAGGGTGCCTCGACCTATCGGCGGCTCATCCTCGGGACGGTGATCCTCTTCGTCGTCGCGCTCCTCCTGTTCTGGCCCTCCCGGAGGTCCGAACGGGTCAGCGGCTACGAGATCGACTGGCGTGAGGGCATCGGACTGGTGGAGATCGGGGGGCTGATCCTGGACAGTGATCGGCTGGTGGGTCTCATCGACGCATACGGTTCACGGGACGATGTGCGGGGCATCCTCGTGGATATCGACAGTCCCGGGGGCGGGGTGGTGGCCTCGGACGAGATCTACCGGGCGCTCAAGAGGACCCGGGAAGAGGATGGTAAGCCGGTGGTGGCCTATCTGGGGTCGGTGGCGGCCAGCGGCGGTTATTACGTGGCGTGCGCGGCGGATTCCATCATCGCCCACCCCGCGAGCATCACCGGGAGTATCGGCGTCATCGCGGAGTTCCCGGTGGCCAGGGAACTGCTGGAGAGGATCGGACTGCGGTGGCAGGTACTCACCTCCGGGCCGTTCAAGGACATGGGCAGCCCCTTCAGCGAACCGACCCGCCAGCAGCTGGCCTGGTTCCAGGAGGTCATCGACGACACGTACGCCCAGTTCCTCGATGTGGTGGTCGAGGGTCGGGACATGACCGAGGAACACGCAAGGACCTACGCGGACGGGCGGATCTTCACCGGCCGCCAAGCCGCGGGATGGGGCTTCGCCGACCGTATGGGGGACCGGGTGGACGCGGTGGCGGCGGTCGGACGCATGGCCGGTCTGGGGGAGGATCCCCGCCTCATCGAGCCGAGGAGCCCCCCCGGACTCACCCTGTGGGACGTGCTGCTGGGGAGGGCCGGAGCAGGGGACCTGATGGACGCGGCGGCCCGGCGACTCGGCCTGGGGCCGACGGATGGGCCCCGGGTGCGCTATCTGATGCGATAGGACCTGCAGGTCCCGGCTCTCCCGGAGTCCGGGAACCTGCTCACCATGGAGGACGGAGACGGCATGACCAAGGCGGATATCGTTGAGAACATCGCCGAGAAGACCGGGCTCACCAAGACCGACACCTCGCTGGTCGTGGAGGGTATCATCGAGACCCTCAAAGAGGCGATGGTGAGCGGAGAGTCGGTGGAGATACGGGGTTTCGGCACCTTCAAGATCAAGAAGCGGGCCGCCCGGCGTGCCCGGAACCCCAGGACCGGCGAGCCGGTGGACATCCCGGCGAAGTACGTCCCCGCCTTCAAGCCCTCCCGGGAACTCAAGGACGCGGTGGAAGAGGAGAACGAGGTAGCAGGATAACCGTTTCGAAGGCTTCGGGAGGGGATGGACCGATGGCAAGATTCTGTGCGGAATGCGGTACCGAGCTGCCGGAGGGCGCGCGTTTCTGCACTTCCTGCGGATTCGAGGTCTCGGGCCCGCCGGGAGGTGGGGGAGAAGAGAAGGGGAGCCGCAGGGGCCGGAAGCCCTCCGGAGGAGGCCGCCGTGCCGGCGCGGATGAGGAGAGCTGGCTCGGTCCCTATTCTACACCCGTGCTCATCCTGGTCGCCGTCACCGTGGCGGTGCTGATCTTCATCGGCCTGCAGAACCGGGGCGGGCAGCAGCCCGTGCCCCTGCAGTCCGGTCCCGGGATGGGCGGCGGCGAGGTACAGCAGCAGGCGGAGCTCCAGCAGCAGATCCAGCAGGCACAGCGCCAGCTGCTGCAGGACCCGGGCGACCAGGGTGTCATAGAGCACCTCGCCCATCTCTACTTCGACAGCGGGAACTACGAGCAGGCTGCGAGCTACTACCGGAGGGCTCTGGAGGCCAAGCCCCGGAGTCCGGAACTGCGGACCGACCTGGGCATCGCCCTCAACAGGCTGGGTCGGCAGGAAGAGGCGATCGAACAGTTCGAGCAGGTACTGGGATACGACCCCGACTTCGTACCGGCCAAGTTCAACACCGCGGTGGTGAACGCACAGATGGGCAACACCTCGGAGGCCCTGCGATGGTTTCGGGAGGTGGCTGAGGAAGCACCGGAGACGGTGCTGGGGCAGCGTGCGGCCCAGCAGGTGGAAGCGCTGGGCGGGGGCGATTAACCGCTTCCTCCCCTCAGGCATCGTCCGTATATTGCAAAATCTATAAGATGAACGGACACACTACCCGGGTGCGAGGTGAATGCGATGCCCTGCGGCAAGAAGCGCAAGCGGAAGAAGATCGCGAAGCACAAGCGCAAGAAGCGGATGCGGGCCAACCGCCACAAGAAGAAGAGCTGAGATCGGCTGACATGCACGGCAGCTGCAGCGGGCGCCGGCACGGCTCTGTGAGCCGTGCCGGCGCTCCTCTTTGTGTGCCGGATGCCTGGGAGGGGGAGCCGCCGCCGGGGACCTCATGCCGGGGCTCTAGAACCTTCTTTATGCACGGAGGGCACGTGTGATATCCTGCCGCGGCACGCCCATCACGAGGTGTACGGGGAGGTCATGAGCAGAGAATTCTGCCGCAAGGTCTGGAGCCTGATCTACGAGGAGATCGAAGGGCAGGCAGCCGAGGGGCGCAGGACCGCTGCCGGTGACCGGGTCGCCGGGGAGATCGGCCTGCTCGATCTCTGTCTCATGGCCGGTTCCGCGGTGGACCTCACCGAGGGGCAGGGGATCGGTCACGCCCAGCGGGTGGCCTACATCGCCCAGGAGCTGGCCGTCTCCCTCGACCTGGGGGCCGAGGCGGTGTCCGATCTCACCTGCGCGGCCCTCCTCCATGACACCGGCCTGCTCAGGATCACCCACGAACTCAACGACATCACCAGCACCGAGGAATCGGAACTCCTCAAGACCCATGCCCTGGACGCGGTGGAGGACCTCGCCACCCATGTCAGGCAGGGCAACATCCAGAAGATCTCCGAACTCATGGTCCGCCATACGCGGGAGGGGGGCGCGTTCGTGGCGGGTCTACCCCTCTCCTTCGGTGTCGGACGCCTGGTCGAGGAGCACCACGAACGATACGACGGCCACGGCTATCCCAGCGGGAAGCGGGGGGACGACATCCAGCCCATCCAGCAGGCCCTCACCGCGGGTGACTGCCTGGAGACGGCCGTCTCCATGGCCGGAGAACGGGGTCACAGCCCGGAGTTCGTGCGGGCTGAGTCCCTGAAGCTGGGCGGCAGGCATCTGGATCCCGATATCGCGAAGGAACTGGTCAAGGTGGCCCAGAACGTCCGTTTCTGGGGCATCTTCACGGGGGGCCAGGTGGCGGGACAGCTGGCCGCACGCATCCCGCAGGAACGCACCGAGGTGACCTACCTGGATGCTGCCCGGTTTATCCGGCGTCTGGTGAGTCTGGTGGATGCCAAGAGCCCCTACCGTGACGGCCACAGCTGGAACGTGGCCCGCAACGCCTACCTCATGGCCCTGGAACTGGGTCTGGACGAGGAGACGGCTGCCAGCCTGGGGATGGCGGGACTCCTCCACGACCTGGGCAAGGCCGGGGTGAGCAACCAGATCCTGGACAAGCCGAAGTGGCTCACAGGCCCGGAGTACGAAGAGGCCAAGAAGCACATCGTGTACACCGACCGGATCCTCCTCTTCGCCGGGAGTCTCTTCGACGAGGTCCGGGGATGGATCGCCCACCACCACGAACGTCTGGACGGTTCGGGGTACCCGGACCGGCTCAAGGGCGACCAGATCAGCAGGGAGGTGCGGGTGGTGGCCACCGCGGATGTATACGACGCCCTCATCTCCGACCGTCCCTACCGGAAGGGCCTCGAGCCGATGGCCGCGGTCCGTTTCATGGAGGGGAAGGTCAACCGCTACTTCGATCCCGAGGTCCTCGCCGCGCTGGGCGCGGTGGTCTCCGCCGGACCCGATTGATCCCTGCCTCCCTTCGGATGCCCGTCAGGTCCAGCTAGCTCCAGCTACGTGTAACGGGACCACGAAAGGATTGACAGGCGTGGAACACCCCTGCTAGCGTCACTTCTTTGTGAAACACCCTTCTTCTCGATGTATCTGTGTGGGGGAGGGGTGTCGACATCCACGGGAGATGTACGATGGACGTGGAACGCCGTGTCTACTTCGTGAGCGAGGTGGCAGAGATCCTCGGGGTGTCCCGCCAGACGGTCCTGAAGTACATCAAGGAGGGACTGGTTCCCGGGATCCGGGTGGGCGGACGCTATCTCATCATGAAGGACGAGTTCGAGGAGTTCCTCCGTTCCGGGGGCAGCCGCAGCGAGACGGAGTCCCGGGAGGAGCAGGAGGGGTCGAAGGAGCCCGCGGGGCGCTGACATCCTGCCCGGCTTCCGGCTTGGAGGTTGCGGAATCCGGGGCCCCTGATATCTTGCACGACCGTGCGAGACCTTCCTGAGCGTGCCATACTCCTAAGGAGCCCCTTCGAATGAGTTCTGGGTCTACCCGGGCCGAAGAGCAGCCTTCCCGTGCGGACCGTTCCGAGATCGTCAACGATTTCTCCATCGTCGCCGCCACGGCGAACGGCTCCGGCAGCCAGACCAGCAATACCGTGATCCTGCGGGCCCTCTTCGACATGGGCATCCCGGTGAGCGGTAAGAACCTCTTCCCATCCAACATCAAGGGTCTGCCCACCTGGTTCACCATCAGGGTGAGCAGGGACGGGTACGGAGCGCGCCGCGACCCGGGCGAGATCGTCATCGCCATGAACCCGGAGACGGCGGACGAGGACATGGCCGGCTGCCCCGAAGGGGGCATGGTCCTATATCCCGATGATTGGACCCGGGTGGAACATCGGGAGGGGGTCACCTACTACCCCATGCCGGTGAAGGCGATCGTGAAGGAGGTGGACGTGGCCGCCGCCCTGAGACCGTATGTGTCCAACATGGTCTACGTGGGGGTGCTGGCCGAGCTTCTGGACATCGACATGAAGGCGATCCGGGGGGCGATCCAGCAGCAGTTCCCCGGCAAGAAGGGACCGGTGGACCTGAACATGGGGGTCATCGAGTCCGCCGCGGAATGGACCCGGGAGAACACCGAGAAGCAGGACCCCTTCCGGGTGGAGCCGATGGATGCCACCGAGGGGCTCGTGCTCATCGAGGGGAACACCGCTGCCGCCATGGGTGCCATGTTCGGAGGATGCCAGGTCATCTCCTGGTACCCCATCACTCCCTCCACGGGTCTCGTGGATTCGGCCAAGGAGTACTTCCGGGACCATCGGCACGCGGAGGACGGCGAGTCGACCTACGCCATCATCCAGGCCGAGGACGAGCTGGCTGCCATCGGGATGGTCATCGGCGCCGGCTGGGCGGGGGCGCGGGCCATGACCTCGACCTCCGGTCCGGGCATCAGCCTGATGAGCGAGTTCACCGGGCTGGCCTACTTCGCCGAGATCCCCGCCGTGATATGGGACGTCCAGCGGATGGGCCCCTCCACCGGGATGCCCACCCGCACCAGCCAGGGTGATATCCTCAGCACCTACTACCTCAGTCACGGAGACACCCGTCACGTCCTGCTGCTCCCGGGGGACATGAAGGAGATCTTCGAGTTCGGCTGGAGGGCCTTCGACCTGGCCGAGCGTCTCCAGACCCCGGTCTTCTGCATGTCCGACCTGGACTTCGGGATGAACCTCTGGATGAGCGAGCCCTTCGAGTATCCGGACACCGGACCGGACCGCGGGAAGGTCCTCTCCGCGGACGACCTGGAGGAACTGGAAGGAGACTGGGGACGCTACCGCGACGTGGACGGCGACGGGATCCCCTACCGCACCCTGCCGGGCACCGATCACCCATCGGCGGCCTATTTCACCCGGGGGAGCGGTCACAACGCCGACGCGGGGTACACGGAGCGTCCGGACGAGTTCTCGGCCAACATGCAGCGGCTGTTCCGCAAGTTCGAGACGGCCCGCGACCTGGTCCCGCCCCCCGTGGTCGATGACAACGAGGGGGCCGAGATCGGTCTCGTCTACTACGGGTCCTCGTGGGACGCTGTCCGGGAAGCCCGCGCCCAGCTCGACGAGCAGGGAGGACCGGCCACGGCCGGCCTGCGGCTCCGGGCCCTGCCCGTGAACGAGGAGGTCCGTTCCTTCATAGACCGCTATGACCGGGTCTACGTGGTGGAAAACAACTGGGACGGACAGGCCGCCATCATCCTTCGTTCCGAGTACCCGGGATCCGCGACGAAGATACACAGCATCTGCAAGGCGGACGGACTGCCCCTGACCGCCTCGTGGGTGCGCGAGAGCCTGCTCGAGGAAGAGGAGGGCCGTTAGGATGACCGCGAGCACCCGCAGGAAGAAGGAGAACAGGATCGGGCTGGAGAAGGACGAGTACAAGGGGCGTCCTTCGACCCTCTGCCCGGGATGCGGACACGATTCCATCAGCAGCCGGATCATCGACGTCGCCTGGGAGCTCGGCTTCGATCCGAACCGGGTCATGAAGTTCAGCGGGATCGGATGCTCATCCAAGACCCCTTCCTACTTCATCGAGCGTTCCCACGGTTTCAACGGGGTGCACGGACGGATGCCGTCGGTGGCCACCGGCGCGGTGGTGGCCCACAGGGGCCTGCCTGCCGTGGGGGTGAGCGGTGACGGCGACACCGGGAGCATCGGGATCGGCCAGTTCAAGCACTTGGTGCGGCGGAACGTCCCCATGGTCTACATCGTGGAGAACAACGGGGTCTACGGTCTCACCAAGGGACAGTTCAGTGCCACCGCCGACCCCGGGCAGTACAACAAGTACGCGGGGGGGACCAACGAGTACCCGACCCTCGACCCCTGCCTCGAGGCCCTGGCGGCGGACGGCACCTTCGTCGCCCGCTCCTTCGCCGGTGACGCGAGGCAGGTCCGGGAGATCCTGGCCGCCGCTTTCAGCCACCGGGGCACGGCGATCCTGGACATCATCAGCCCCTGCGTGACCTTCAACAACCGGGAGGACTCCACCAAGTCCTATCCCTGGGGCAAGGACCACGAGACCCCGCTGGCCGATTACAGCTTCATACCCGACTACGAGGAGGTCGAGGGGGAGGCCAGCGATGAGGAGGTCCGGAGTGTGAAGATGCACGACGGCAGCATCATCCGGATCAAGAAGATCTCCGAGGAGCACGACCCGACCGATCGGGAGGCCGCCATCAAGCTGCTGCGCCGGGCCAAGGATGAGCAGCTCCTGCTCACGGGTATCTTCTATATCGACCAGGAACGGCCCAGCCTGCTGGACTACCAGGACATGCCGGAGCGCCCGCTCGTCTCGTACGACGTGGGCGAGGAACTGCGGCCCGGCAGGGATGTCCTGGATGGTCTGATGAAGGAGATCATGCGGGAGAGGGTCGCCTGACCCCCGGGGCCCTCCGGACAGAGAGAGGCCCCCGTGCCCGCGGGCACGGGGGCCTCGGAGATGGTGACCCCGGTAGGATTCGAACCTACGACTTTCGCCTCCGGAGGGCGACGCTCTAATCCACTGAGCTACGGGGCCATAGAATCACAAATCTATCCATGCGCCCCGGGCCGTCCAAGGTGAAAGATGCCCGCGGGTACAGCAGGAGGTCAGTCACGCGGTCGGCTCCGGTCGTCCCCCTCGAAGATGAAGACCACCTGGCCCTTCGACTGACGGGCTCCGGCCAGGAGGGCGGAACGGAAGAGGGGGGACATGGCCTCCGGCACGTTGAGTGTGCCCGCCTCCTCCAGGTCGTCGGGACCGGTCCCGATATAGAACCGATGGCCGAGCTTGCCGTCTCCGGCTTTGAAACTCTTGATGACGACCATCACCTGCATACGGTGCTTACCTCCCGCTTCCCGTGGCTGCCCCAGGATGTTGGAGTATGGCACCTCGGCACGACAGGGCGAAGGGGATTCGGTTAGGATGTCTGCAGGGGAGCGGTGACCTGGAGCCCATTCCCGGAAGGTGAGAGGTACTTCGTGGGGGCACCCTGTTCCGGGTGGACACCGGGGAGGTCCCGCCGGCGGTCAGCGCCCACGGAGCGGTGGATGGGGACCTCCGGTGGCTGGCATACATCTCCCCTGGCCTGTCGGTTCCAGCACGTCCATGGAGCGCCGGCTGGCGGCTGCGGCGTATTGAGCCTATATTGCCCCGCCAACGGAGCGGGCGCTGCGCCCTCCGACGACGACCACCTCCCAGGACAGGGTATTCTCCATGAGGCTGGATAACGCCTTCATACCGACCCTCAAGCAGGACCCCTCGGACGCCGAGGTGGACAGCCACCGGCTCATGCTCAAGGGGGGCATGGTGCGGCAGCTGGCCGCCGGGGTCTATTCCTATCTCCCCTTCTTCTGGAAGAGCCTGCTGAAGGTCCAGCAGATCATCCGGGAGGAGATGGACGCCATCGGGGGGCAGGAAATGTACCTGCCGGCCCTGAACCCCCGGGAACTGTGGGACGAGACGGGGAGGACGGGTGACTTCGGGGACCTGCTCTTCCGCATGGAGGACCGCCGGGGCAGGGGGATGCTTTTGGCTCCCACCCACGAGGAGGTCATCGGGGACATCGCCCGGGCGGAGATCCGCTCCTATCGGGACATGCCCCAGATCTGGTACCAGATCCAGAACAAGTTCCGGGACGAGCCCCGCCCCCGCTCCGGGGTGCTCCGGGGACGGCAGTTCCTCATGAAGGACTCCTACAGCCTCGACGCATCGTGGGAGGGACTGGATGAGGCCTACGACCTGCACGCGAAGGCGTACCGCCGGATCTACGCCCGGGCCGGGCTGAAGTTCTGGATGGCCGGGGCCTCCTCCGGCCTGATGGGAGGCAGCGGTTCCCAGGAGTTCCTGGTGGAGGGCCGGGCCGGGGAGGACCGGGTGGTGGTGTGCGATGGGTGCGGCTACGCGGCCAACGTGGAGGTGGGCGGTACCGACTGGACCGTTCCGAGCGGGGAGGGCGCCGAGCTGGAAGAGGTCCACACCCCGGACCAGCGTACGATCGATGACGTCTCACACTTCCTGGACCTTGCCCCGGAACAGCTGGTCAAGAGTCTGCTCTACATGACCCCGGATGATGAGCCGGTCATGCTGCTGGTCCCAGGAAGTCACGACATGAACGAGGCGAAGGCCATGGTCGCCGTGGGTGCCCCGGTTCGGCCGGCCGAGCCAGAGGAGGTCCAGGAGCTCATGGGGGCCCCGGCCGGCTACATCGGCCCGGTGGGAGTTCCCGAGGGGCTGCGGATCATCGCGGACCACGCCCTGAAGGGGCTCCGGGACGGTGCTGCCGGCGCCAACCGGACCGACTACCACGTGGTCCACATGGACCTGGAGCGGGACGTACCGGTCGCCGCCTGGGCGGATCTGCGGACCGCGAAGGAAAGGGAGGCCTGTGTGGAGTGCGGTGAACCGGTACGGATCGTCACCGCCATCGAGGTGGGGCACATCTTCAAGCTGGGCACCCGGTACGCGGAAGCGCTGGGGGCCACCTTCCAGGACGAGGACGAGCAGGAGCGGCCCATCATCATGGGCTCTTACGGGATCGGGGTGGAGCGGATCGCAGCGGCGGCCATGGAGCTGTACGCCGATGAGGACGGATTCGCCTGGCCCGCCTCCATCGCCCCCTACCACGTGCACCTGCTCCCTGTGAACATGGGAGAGGAGCGGCTCGTCGAAACCGCGGAGCGGCTGTACACTCAACTCCATGAAGCCGGTCTCGAGGTACTCTACGACGACCGGGACCAGCGGGCGGGTGCCAAGTTCAAGGACGCGGACCTGCTGGGCCTCCCGCATCGGGTGACCATCGGTGGACGGGGCCTCGAGAAGGGGGTCGTGGAGGTCGTTCGCCGTTCGACGAAGGAGATGACCGAGGTGCCCCTCGGCGAGGTGGTCGCCTACCTGCGACAGGCCGTCGATGAGGAGATCGACGGCTACGAGCGGAAGGCAGACGAGCTGGCCGGGGGCTGATGCCTGGAGAGAGCATGCGTACCGACCCACTGCGGCGACTCGGACGGCTCACGGTGCTGCTGGCCTTCCTGGCGGCGGGTACGATCCGACCCGCCGGGGCCCAGGAGCCGGGACGGCGTATCGCCATGGTGAGGATCAGTGCCCCCACCGAGGCCCAGCTCCGGAGCATCGCCGGCCGGGGCATCGAGGTGCATGCGGGGCTCTTCGCCCGGGAGGCGGTCCTCTTCGTCACCGAGGAGGAACTGCAGGCTCTTCGTGATGCCGGTCTGGCCCCGCAGGTGATCGAGCCGGACGCCGCCGCCTTCTTCGCGAGTCGGATGGACGCGTCGGCCGGTCCCGGCAGCATGGGAGGCTATTACACCCTCTCCGAGGTCGAGGCCCGCCTGGACGAGCTGGCCTCTCGGTACCCGGACATCATCACCCCGAAGTTCAGTGTGGGGACCAGTGTCGAGGGGCGTGATGTCTGGGCCGTACGCGTATCGGATGCCCCGGGCACTCCCGACCCCGCACGCCCCGCTGTCTTCTACAACGCCCTGATCCATGCCCGGGAGCCCATGAGCATGATGCTCCTGATGGGTTTCCTGGAGGACCTCGCCGGCAAATGGGAAGAAGGGGACGAGGGTATCCGCTACCTGCTCTCCTCCCGCGAACTCTGGTTCGTACCCGTGGTCAACCCGGACGGCTACCACTACAACGAGGTGATGCAGCCGGAGGGCGGATACCTCTGGCGGAAGAACAAGCGGGACAACAACGGGGACGGCATCTTCCGTGAGGCGGACGACGGTGTGGACCTGAACAGGAACTTCGGGTACGAGTGGGGCCATGACGACGTGGGATCCAGCCCGATCCCGGGCAGCCAGACCTACCGGGGGGCCTCTCCCTTCAGCGAGCCCGAGACGAGGGCGGTGCGAGACGTGGTCCAGGGGGCGGGACTCTCGCAGCCCCCGGGTTGGACCTTCGTCCTGAACTACCACTCCTACGCCAACGTCTACATCCACCCGTGGGGCTACACCGAGAGCCCGCCGGCACGGCTGGATGAGTTCCAGCGGTGGGCGGGTCGTCTCTCGGGCACCAACTTCTTCCCCTACGGGACCGGCACCGCGATGATCGGTTACCAGACCAACGGGGACGCGGTGGACTGGCAGTACGGTGCCGAGGACCTCCTGGCCATGGTCCCCGAGGTGGGCTCCCTGTTCGACTACTTCTGGCCCGCGAGTGTCCGTATACCGGTCATCACCCGGGAGCAGCTCCCGGCGAACCACCTGACCGCGTGGATGGCCGGGGGCCTCCTCCTCCCCGATGGGCAGCAGGTCGCCGAGGTCGGCGGGGACGGGGACGGATATCCCGACCCGGGGGAGACCTTCGAACTGACCCTCACCTGGACGAACGCCGGGTTCACCCGGGCCGTGACGGGGGCCTCGGCCGCCCTCCGCTCGCTGGACGGCGCCGCCACGGTGCCCGGGACCGCCGTGACCCTCGGCGACCTCGCTCCCGGGGAGAGCATGCAGGCCCCCTCGGCCTATCCCGTGACGGTCGACGCCTCACCCGGGGGGCGGAGGCTCTCCTTCGAGGTGCGTGTGGAGGCGGACGGGGGGTATGTAAGGCGGGACACCCTGCACGTGATGCTGGGGGTCCCCGACGTGCTGGTGGAGGAGGGGTGGGAGACGGAAGGCGGGCCCTGGGACCTGGCCGGGGGCTTCATGCGCTCCACGGAGGGGGCCTTCAGCGGGATGTACGGTGCCTTCGACGGGGCCCTCGGCGGGAGGGGTGCGGTGAACTACTTCGACCGGACGCTCCCCGTGGACCTGAGCGGGTACGATGGGGCCCGTCTGCGCTTCAAGAGCCGCCGATACGTGGGGCCCCGGAACGCCGCATTCCTGACCCTCGGGCCGGAACCCGACCCGTGGCCGGGCCAGCAGACGGCCCGGAGCCCGGACCCGCTCGTCTACTATGCCACAGGCAACGGGGAGGGCTGGGAGGATGTGGTCATCGACCTCACCCCCTATAGCGGGACCCCTTCGCTGTGGCTCCGATGGGCGACGGGCTACGTGAGTACCGTCTCGGCACCCTCACCCCAGGGATGGGCGGTGGACGATATCGTGCTGGAGGCCTGGACCGAGGCGGATCCCACCGGGGGCGGCGAGGTCGCGGGCTCGCTGCATCTCGGCATGCCCTATCCGAACCCCGCCAACCCGGGACCGGGGAACCCGGTGCGGCTGGACGCGGACCTCTCCGAACTGGGGCAGGGCCTGGTTTCGGTACGCCTGGAGGTCTACGACGTCCGGGGCCGCCGGGTGGCCACCCCCTTCAGGGGGACCCTGGAGAGCCGGGACTACAGCGGCTACCTGACCTGGGACGGCAGCCTCTCGGGAGGGGAGCCGGCCCCGAGCGGGATCTACATCCTCCGTCTCAGCGCCGCGGGACAGTCCGCTTCCCGGAAGGTCATCATCCTGCGCTGATTCCGAGGACCGCTACTCGTACCGCAGGGCCCGCATCGGTTCCAGGTGTGCGGCCCGCCTGGCGGGTCCCCAGGTCGCCGCCAGGGTCACCCCCACCAGGAGCAGGGCCACCCCTCCGAACGTCACCGGGTCGGTGGTGCTCACCCCGTAGATCAGGGCGGAGAGGGAGCGGGTGGCCAGGAACGCCGCCCCCAGGCCGATGGCGGTCCCCCAGAGGGTGAGCCGGAGCCCGTCCAGGACCACTCCTCGGAGCACCCGGTCCCGGTCGGCCCCCAGGGCCATGCGGATCCCGATCTCCCGGGTGCGGCGGTTCACATCGAAGGCGATGACCCCGTACAGACCGATCAGTCCCAGCAGCAGTGCCAGACCCCCCAGCCCCGAGAGAAGGGCGGCCAGGGTGCGGGGGAGGAACATCATGATGGAGAGGTGCTCGCGGAGGGTGACCAGTTCGAAGATGGGCAGCTCGGGGTCCATCTCCCGGACCGCCTCCCGGATCTCCGGCTTCAGGGCCTGGGCGGCCTCCTCGCTGGCTCCCCGGGGCCGGGCCACCACGGCCATGAAGATGGAGCTGGACTGGCGGTAGCTGAACCAGACGTAGGGGCGGGGCTGCTCCCCCAGGGTGCGGTACTTCCCGTCGGCGGCGATGCCCACGATCTCGTAGGTCGGACCGTCGGAGGATCTGCGGAGCTGCTTGCCCAGGGCGCTCTCCCCCGGCCAGAAGCGCTGGGCGAAGGTGCGGTTGACCACCGTCACCAGGGGGGCGTCCTCGGTGTCGGTCTCGCGGAAGGGGCGCCCCGCAAGGATGGGGACCCCCACGGTCTCGAAGTAGTCCGGTCCCGCCTCCCCGCTGTCGATGCTCACCCATCCCTCCTCCGGGAGGGGGACGTCGGTCTCGGGATAGATCCACCGGCTCTGGACGCTGGCCCCCAGGGGCATCCGGTCGGTGAGCGCTGCCGACTCCACCCCGGGAAGGGCCGCTACCCGGTCCCTGAGGCGGCGGAAGAACTCCGGCGCCTCCTCCGACTCGTAGCCCCGCATCCTGAGTTCCAGGCTGGCGATGACCCCGTGCTCCATCTCGAAGCCCGGGTCCACGTCGGCGGCGCTGCTCAGGCTCCGCACGAAGAGCCCGGCACAGACCAGCAGCAGGGCGGAGACCGCCACCTGTCCGGTGACCAGCAGCCGGCGCAGCCGGGAGGTGCGGGCCCGTCCCGAGGAGCCGGCCTGCTGCTTCAGGTGACGTACCAGGTCGGGTCGTGTGCCCTGCAGGGCGGGGATGATCCCGAAGAGCAGGCCCGTGAAGAGGGCCAGGAAGCCGGTGAAGAGCAGCACGTTCCCGTCCAGCCGGATGTCCAGGTTCACCGGGATAGGGATAGGAGGCTGCAGGGTGTTCAGGAGATGGAGGAGCCAGGCAGCGATGCCCACCCCCGCTGCCGCCCCCAGGACGCCGATGAGCGTGCTCTCGGTGAGGAGCTGGCGGAGGAGCCGGCCCCGGCCGGCCCCCAGGGCCAGGCGGACCGCCACCTCCCACTCCCGGGAGGCGGCACGGGCCAGGAGCATGCCCGCCAGGTTCGTACAGGCCACCAGAAGGGTGAGCCCCACCATGATCATGAGGAAGAGGCTGACGAGCTGGAGCGGCCGGTCCACGAGGGGCATGATGGCCACATCGCTGCTGGGGATGGCGGTGAAGGTGCGGTCCTCGTTCGTCTCCGGGTACTGCTGGGCCAGCCGGGACCCCACCGTCCGGAGCACTGCGGCCGCCTGCGCCACGCTCACCCCCTCTCGCAGCCGCCCCTTCACGAAGAGGGAGCGGCTTCCCCGTTGCTCCAGCTGGCCGGTGAAGACCAGGTTGGCCGGGTCGGTGTGGATGGGGACGAAGTAGTCGGCGGTGAGGGGGAAGGTGCCCCGGTACCAGGGAGGCGCCACCCCCACCACCGTATAGGGGAGGCCGTTCAGCCGGATCGTCTCGCCCACCACCCCGGGGTCGCCGCCGAAGCGGCTCCGCCACATGGCGTTGCCCAGGATGACCACCGGTTCGGACCCCGGCTCGTCGTCCGAGGCGGTGAAGGGGCGGCCCAGGTCGGGGGCGATGCCCAGAACGTCCCAGTAGTTCCCGCTCACCGTCTCACCGAAAAGGTACTCCCCCTGGCTGCCCGCCCCCCGGTCCATGATGCCCAGGCTCACGTTGGTGACCAGCACGTCGGTGAAGACGTCCCCGGTCTGCTCCCGTACGTCCACGTAGTCGGGGTAGGAGAAGGTGGAGTGCTCCATCTCCTCGTCGGAGGTGTAGACGTTCACCAGCTCCCCCGGCTCCTCCACCGGGAGCTGCCGGATGAAGAGGGCGTTGTAGAGGCTGAAGACCGCGCTGTTCACCCCGATGCCCAGGGCGAGGCTGAGGATGGCCACGGCGGCGAAGCCGGGAGACCGGCCGAGGCTGCGCAGGGTGTACTTCAGGTCGTGGAGAAGGGCCTCCATGGTGCCTCCTGGTCAGGCGAGACGCGATGGCGGACGTGCACACCCGGCCCTTCCCCACGATCAGGCGGGTCGCGGGTCGAGGAGACGAGCAGCCGCCGGGCACGCGCCGTCCGACGCCTGGACCCTGCATTGGAGGATGATACGGGGAGGCGGGGCCTCATGTTCCCACCTCCCTGCCGCCGCACCCCCCGCTGCCCGGTGGGCGGGTCAGGAGAGGCTGTAGCGGTCGAGTCCCATGACCAGGGACTGGATCCCCTCGGCGAAGGTGGGATGGGCCATCTGTACGTCCACCAGGGCCCGGGCGATGTGTCCCCAGGGCATGGCGGCCGCCTCGTACTCCTCGCCCTGCTCCCGTGCCTCGGTCTCGTTCAGCCCGACCCGGCCCACCTGGGGGTCGGTGAAGACGCTGGAGGGCACCACCCGTCCGTTCCGGCTCCGGGTCTCGTCCCCCATGAGACGGTCGAAGAGGATCCGGTGGTCGTTCCAGGAGGAGGTGGGAGCCCCGGAGTTCCTCCCCATCACCCGCCGTCAGGATGATCTCATCCGCCGCCTGTCCGCTCCCGATGATGATGACGTCGCTCTCCATCGTGTTCCTTCCCCTTTCGTTGTCTCCATGCAGGTGTCGTCCGGGGATGTATTGTTACATTGAACGATTCCCCCGAGGTCCGCACCCAGCGATCGGAACCGCAGGAGGCCCGGTGATGCGTCTGACCATCGATTCCAACATCGTCATGAACGACGGGAACGAGATCCCGCGGCTGGGTCTGGGGGTCTACCAGACCCCGTCCGGTGAGGTGACCGAGCGGGCGGTGACGACGGCGCTGGAGGCGGGTTACCGCCACGTGGACACTGCCCGTCTCTACGGGAACGAGGAGTCGGTGGGCCGGGCCGTCCGGGAGGGGCCGGTAGCCCGGGAGGAGGTCTTCGTGGTCACCAAGCTCTGGAACAGCGACCACGGGGCCCGCAGGGCCCGGGCCGCCTTCGAGGAGAGCCGGCAGGCCCTGGGACTGGAGGTCGTGGACCTCTTCCTGATCCACTGGCCCGTGGACGGGCTTCGGGACGACTCGTGGCGGGTCCTCCAGGAGCTGAAGGAGGAGGGGCTCTGCCGGTCCATCGGGGTGAGCAACTACACGATCAGCCACCTGGAGGGACTCCTCTCCTGGTGCGAGATCCCCCCGACCGTGAACCAGGTGGAGTTCAGCCCCTTCCTCTACCAGGAGGAACTCCTGGAGGTCTGCCGGGAGCAGGACATCGTGCTGGAAGCGTACAGCCCCCTCACCAAGGGAGCCCGCCTGAACGACGAGACGCTGGTTCGGATCGGGTCGGCTCATGGCAAGAGCCCCGCCCAGGTCCTGGTCCGCTGGGCCCTGCAGCACGACGTGGTGGTCATCCCCAAGTCCGCCCGGCCCGAACACATCCGGGAGAACGCCGACGTCTTCGATTTCGAGCTCACTGCCGAGGAGATGGCGGAGCTGGACGCCCTGGACGATGGGCTCCGCACGAGCTGGGACCCCACCGACCAGCCGTAGGACCTCAGCCGCGGTGGTATAGGACCTCAGCCGCGGTGGTAGGGGTGGTTGTTCAGGGTGGCCAGGGCCCGGTAGACCTGTTCGGCCAGCACTACCCGGGCCAGGTCGTGGGGGAAGGTGAGGCGGGAGAGGGCCAGGCGGAGCCGGGCCTGCTGGATGAGCCGGGGGTGGTGTCCCTCTGTGCCCCCGACCGCGAAGACCAGCCTCCCGGTCCCCGGGTCGGAGGCGGTCGTGCCGAGCCACGCCGCCAGGCCCCGGTCCTAGACGCTCCCCACGCCGATGATGAGGATCTGCACCTCAGTCCTCCCGTCGGGGGGGGCGGATCTTCTTCCGGAGTTCCTTCCTCCGTCCCCTCCGCCGCTTGTTCTCCAGCCTCCGCCGGTCAGCCGCCTTCGATCTCCGCCGACGCCGCCTCTGGTTCCGCCTCCGCGCCGCCTCCTGTTTCTTCGCCCGGCGTCTCTCCTCCAGCTCCTCGGCCAGGCGCTGCAGGGCGATCTTGCGGTTGCGGTACTGGGACCGACTGTCGGCGGCCAGGACGGTGATCCCCGTGGGCCGGTGGGTGAGACGCACCGCGGTCTCCGCCTTGTTGCGGTGCTGTCCGCCGGGTCCCCCCGTCCGGGTGAACTCGATGTCGCAGGCCTTCTCCAGTTCCTCCAGGTCCATGCTATCAAGCTAAAAGCACGAACGGGCGCTGACCAGCCGGGAAGCCGTGCTGCGGTGGCGGGCGGGTGCGGCGGCGTTTAGTTTGCGGGTGAGCAGGAGAGACCGGATACCGAGAGAGAGGGAGCGGAGAGGATGCGGGGACACCTGGTGGATGCGGCGGAACTGGAGGGACGGGTCGAAGGACTGCAGTGGAGGATGAAGGAGGAGGGGGTCGAGGGGGCCCTCCTCTTCCAGCGGGCGGACCTGGTCTACTACAGCGGGGCGGTCTTCCAGGGGGCGCTCCTGCTCCCGGCACGGGGGGAGGGGCGGCTCTTCGTGTGGAAAGCCGCGGGACGGCTTGGTGAGGCGTGTCCCTTCTCCCACACTCTCGTGAAGGGTCTCGGCCGGTTGCCCGGGGCGCTGCTGGAGGCCGCCCCCGGCTGGGGGGTGGTGGGTTTCGAGGAGGACACGGTGCCCGTGGGCTGGTGGCGGCACGGGGCACTTGCGGTGTGGCCCGATGCGGAGTGGCGGGATATCGCGCCGCTCATCCGTGAGCAGCGCAGCGTGAAGTCGGTCACCGAACTGGAGCACGTACGGGCCTCGGGGGCGGCCCTGTCCGCCGGTTTCCAGGCCCTGCCCGGACTGATCGAGGAGGGGATACCGGAATACGAGGTCCAGGCCCGGATGGACGTGGTGATGCGCAGGGCGGGCGACCAGGCCGGAGGGCGCGTGAGGGGGTTCAACGGTGAGGCGCGGGGGGTGGTGGCCTGGGGCCCCTCCGCTGCCGTGGATGCTCCCTTCGACGGTCCCATCGGTCAGCCGGGGCGGAACCCCTTCGCACCCATGGGGGCGGGGGATGCCCCCCTTGAGCCGGGTCTCCCCATCATCGTGGACCACACCGCCGGGGTGAACGGGTACATGACCGACATGACCCGCACCTTCTCCCTGGGGCCTCTCGAGAGCCGCTTCCACGAGGCCCACCACTTCTGCGTGGGACTGATGGAAGAGAGGGTACGGCGATTCGGGCCCGGGGCGATCCCGGCCGAGATCTA
>JAWOFN010000115.1:0-28304 GCA_046497505.1 bacterium
CACCGACCTCCACGAAGAGAAGGGGCCGCGTCCACCGTGCGGCGACGCGGCCCCGGTTTGACGCACCCGACCAATATGGTCAGGTGCTCAGCGCAGGTCAACGGAACGGCTGACCGTCCCCCCCTTCTGACTCCGGTAGGTGAGGGTCACACTGCCGCTCCCCGAGACGATCCAGCGCACCCGGATCTCTCCTCTCCCGGGTACGCCCGACTCGATGGACAGATGCGCGGGGTCGTGCTCCACAAGGCGGATCTGCTCTCCGAGCGAGCCGGAGACGTATCCTCCGGCCTCCACCTCGACCCGGCGTCCTTCGATGGTGAAGGAGTCGGGGAGCCCGATGCGGTTGATCCGTGCGATGGACGCCCGGCTCGGGATGGCCTTCGGGTTGACGACCGTCGCGGTGACCTGCCAGGTGTCCCCTTCCAGCCGCTCCACCTCCACCTGGTCCATCTGGACCATGGGCATCTGGTCGGCATGGAAAAGGGCGAACATGGCGTTCCGATGGCACATTTCCTGGAGCATGAAGGGCACGGTCACACGGTTGAAGTACTTGCTCCAACCCCCGACTTCGATGGTCCCGTATTCCGGATGCTCCACCTCGTGCCAGTCCACGTACCATGCGCCCAGGCCCAGGCGGTCGTTGTAGAATAGCATCCGCTTCTCGGCCGGGACCGGAGCGTCCTCGTCCCACGCCTCGTTGAAGTACTGGTTCCTGGACCACAGCTCGTTGCTGAAGGAGAAGATCCCCAGCCCGTCGTACGTCCAGTCGATGAAGCCTCCGTAGACCGTGTAGAGGTCGTCCCATATGATGTAGTAGTTGTAGTAGGGGAGGATCAGCTCGCCCCGCTCGCCGATGTAGTCGTACGCTCGGATGTCCTCACGGGGATAACCCGCACCGTCCCGGTAGGAGGAGGCACCCGGCCCCCTCAGGATCATCCCGCCGCTGTTGTGCCACGACTGGACCCCCGCCACGTTCGGGTGGGCCAGCAGGAACTCGCCGACCGCCCGGGCCTCCGGGTGACTGAAGGGGTACCAGTGGGCCCCGCGCTGGATGTAGTCCGGCTTCCAGTCGGTGGGCCAGTTCCGGTTCAGGTCGTAGCCGCCGGGGCCGTCCTCGTTGATCCGACCATCCCCGTCGTTGTCGATCCCCTCGCTTCCCAGCATGGTCCAGTCACCGGTCTCACCGGGTCCCACCCGCACCATGAGGCGGGGGTCGACGTCACTGACCTTCATGTTCCCCCGTCCGGGAGTGTACTTGCGCATCGAGGTGATGTGGCCGTCCCCGTCCAGGTCGTCGTAGCCGTCCTCATCGGCTCGGCCGTCGTTGTCGCTGTCCAGGGGACGCACCCCGCTCCGGCTGCTCGAGGAGGTGTTGGCCTCCTCGAACCAATGCTGGCGGCCGTCGGGGTTCTGGGTCGGGAGGACGTAGAAGGCCCGCTCGTCAACCAGCCTGCGGACCTCGGGCATCTCGTAGTTCTCCATCAGGAACCAGATGAGGTAGAGGTTGATCTCCACTCCCTGGATCTCGTTCCCGTGGATGTTGCCGTCCACCCAGAAGGCGGTCTTCTCCTCATGGGGTCCGGTATCCGGGTTGTTGACGATCATCAGCCACATGTCGCGGCCTTCCCACGACTTACCGATGCTCACCAGTTCGAGGAACTTCGGATAGGCCTGCTCCAGTTCCCGGAGTACCTCCTCCATCTGGGGGAAGCTGTAGTAACGGTCGAACCGGAGGTCCACCTTGGGGTCCTGGACCGGTTCGGCGAAGAAGGACTGGCCCGGGGCGGCTCCGGCAGCGGCGGTCACGAGGCCCGCCGCCAGGAGCGCCGCGGACAGCAGCCTCCGGACATTCATCAGACGGTTCGTCATGGCCAGAGCCTCCTAGCGCAGCGTGATGGTTCGGGTGATGGTCCCGCCGGCCTGCGGGGCCAGCACGGTGAGCTGGATCCGCGTCCCGGCAGGTGCCTTCACCAGCCACTCGACGGTCGATCTCCCTCCCGATCCTTGCAGGTTCCGAACCTGGTCCTGGATGTTCCCGGTCAGCACATCGAAATCACCGGGCTCCAGGCGCAGTGTGACGGGGGGAGCCGTCCGGGAGCGCAGCCCCATCGCGGTGGCCGTCGGCAGGTAGCCTTCGTTGACCACCACCGCCTTCACCAGGAAGATCCCATCGCCCCGGGTCTCCGCCGCGGTCTCCAGGAGCTCCACCGACGGGAGCTGGTCACCGGCCCAGACCGCGAACTCGGCGTGTTTCCGGGCCAGTTCGGCGATCTCGGCCGGTGGCGGGTTCGTCCGGATGTTGGGAACGAAGCCCCCGACCTCCACCTGACCGAGCTGGGGGTGGTCCACCGGGGTCCATCCCACGAAGCCGTCCACCCCGGCGGCCTCGAACCAGGCCAGCCAGGCCTTCTCGTCCGAAGAAGGACCGCGGGCCGTCGGGCGTCCCCGGGGTCCCGTCTCCTCCGCACCCCGTGGAAGGGTCCATACGGGGGTGGTGAGTGAGATGCGTCCGAGCTGGAAATAGGCGAAATCGTGCCAGGCACCCCGGGCACCGGATGCCCCGCTGCCGGAGAGGCCGGTGATCTCATCGAACTCGTCCGAGAACCAGGCCAGGTAGTCCGCGTCCTGCGAGAGGATCCCGGAGGGAGCGCTCTGCTGTCGGAAATAGTTGCGGACCTCCTCCATGCTCACACCGGGCGGGATCTCCATCCCTTCGGGGATGTTTACCTGTGCCTGCCGCTCGCGGGTACCCTGGGGCACCTGGAGCAGGTTGTCGTAGGGGCTGAAAGTCAGGAAGAGGGTGATGTTGGGATGGGTGAAGGTGAAGTCGGCCAGGGCCCTCGTCTCCACCTCGCTCACCTGGTGAGGTCCGGCGTGGTCCTGGTAGAAGGGGTATTCATGGGGCCAGTTCATGTTGAGGTGGGTCCCGCCGGGACCGTCCTCGTTGTACTCCCCGTCCCCATCGTCGTCGATACCCTCGGTGTAGAGGGTGTACGTGCCGCGCTCACCCCTGCTGCGGTCGGCGCGCTTCATGAGCCGCTCGTCGTCGGGGTCGGACATCCACACACCCTCGGGGTCGCGGACGCGCATCATGGTGACCAGGCCGTCGCCGTTCAGATCGTCGCCGCCGTCCTCGTCTGCCTCACCGTCCCGGTCCTCGTCCTCCGGATCCGGCTTGAAGGGCATCTCCAGCCCGGGCCGGGTGAAGAACCACTCGGCGCCGTCCGGGTTGAGGCGGGGGATGACGTAGACGGTCCGGCGGTCCAGCAGGTCGGTCACCGCCTGGTCGCTGCCGTAGCGGGAGGCCAGGTGGTCCGCTAGGTAGAGGGCGGTCATACTGCCGATGAGGTGGTTGGCCTCGAGGTTGGCCGTCACCAGCATGGCGGGCTTGGCGTCCGCCTCACCCCGGCCGCTGAGGGTGACGAGCCAGACCTCCCGTCCTTCGGCGGTCCTCCCCAGGATCTCCAGGGATGCTGCCCTGCTGTCCTCCACTGAGCGAAGGAGGCGTGTGAGGCCGTCATAGTCCAGATAGTCGTCATATGAGCCGGTCTGGGCAGATGCGGGGCCGGCTCCCGCGAGCAGTCCTCCCATGAGCAGGAGGATCGCCGCACGCAGGCGAGGTGACGTCATGCCCTTCTCCTTGCGCGAGAGTGGGTCGTGCTACCGGATGTCTATACCCGGTGCCGGGGCACTTCCTTCACCCACGTCGTCTGCACAGGCGGTACGTGGGAGAACGGTGTCAACCCGACCGGGCGGGGCTCGTCGTACGGTACAGAGTGGAGAGACGTGAGCTGCCGCGGGACGGTCCGGGGAGGACCGTCCAGGAAGGGCGATCCGATGTATGCTCGCCGGAAGTCGCTGGCAGCCTTGCCCCTGCTGATCGTGCTCGGGACGGCGGTAACCGCCCCGGCCCAGGACGTCCATATCGTACCCCGCCCCGACCACCCCGACCCCCATGCCATCTACCTCGCGTCGGCCCGGATGGACCTGGGCATCGAAGGCGGGGCGGCGAACGCCTCCATCACACAGGTCTTCGCCAATCCCAACCCCTGGCAGGCGGAGGGGATCTATCTCTTCCCCCTCCCCGACGACGCAGCGGTAACCGATTTCCGGCTGACCATGGACGGACGGTCCGTGCAGGGAAGGGTACTGAGCAGGGAGGAGGCGCGGCGGATCTACCTCGACATCGTCTGCCGCATCCGGGATCCGGCCCTCATGGAATGGGTGGGGCACAGGGTCTTCCAGGCCCGGATCTTCCCCTTCGAACCCCGTTCCGAGCGTACCCTGACATTGAGCTGGGCGCAGGTACTCCCCCGGGAAGGGGATTTCCGGAGCTTCCGCTATCTGGACGGGAGGGGAAGGAGAGCGGGGCCGCCGGTGGCGGTCCGGCCGGTACGCCGACCGGGTGATCCCCACCCTCCGCTTCCGCCCGGGGTCCGGCAGGTCCCAGGCAGGGGGTACGATCCCTCCCCTGCTCCCGGGAAGCCCGGGTTCACCGTAGAAGGTCTGATCCGTACCGAGCGTCATCCCATCCGGTCGGTGTACTCCCCCACCCATACCCTGGACGTGAGTGAGGGGGACGGGGAAGTGCGTTTCGGCGCCGAGGGCACCCTGGAGGCGGGACGGGGGTTCAGGCTCTACTACGCTCCCGCCCCGAAGGAGGGGGTCGGCATGGACCTGCTCACCCACCGGGTGCGCGGGGAGGACGGCTTCTTCCTCCTCACCATCACCGCTGGATCGGCGGAACCGGGCGAGCGTCTCCCCCGAGACATCGTCTTCGTCCTGGACCGATCCGGCTCCATGGGATCGGACGGCAAGCTCGAGCAGGCTCTGGAGGCCCTCCGTTTCGGACTGGGCACCCTCCACGAACGGGACCGGTTCGGGCTGGTGACCTACAGTTCCAGCACCGTTCCCTGGCGCGAGGTCCTGAGCCGGGCGGACCGGGCTTCCGTGCGGGAGGCCCGCGGGTTCGTAGACGGGATCTCCGCCGGGGGGAGCACCCATATCGAGGGGGCCCTCCGGGAGGCGGCACGGCTGGTGCGTTCCTCGGAGGACGGTCGACCGGCCTATGTGGTCTTCTTCACCGACGGTCTCCCCACCGCGGGCGAACGGGACCCCCGGATCCTGCTGGAACAGGCTGCGGAATCCTTCCCGAAGCGAACCCGTCTTTTCACGTGGGGGGTGGGCTACGACGTGAACGCCTTCCTGCTCGATCGACTGGCCGAGCAGCACAGCGGGCGTGCTGCCTACGTTGAGCCGGTCGAGGACCTGGAGGCCAGGGTGAGTACCTTCTTCGGCCAGATCAGCACCCCGGTCCTGGCCGACCTGGGACTGGAATTCCAGGGGGTCCGTACCCGGGACCTCTATCCGGTCCGTCTTCCCGACCTCTTCCAGGGAGGGGAGATCACGGTCATGGGCCGCTATCGGGACGAGGGGAGTGCGACCATCCGGCTCACCGGCAGCGCCGGGGAGGAGCCTGCCGTCCATACCCGGAGGACCAGCTTCCCGGAGGATGGGGGGGCCGACTTCCTGGCACCCCTCTGGGCCCAGCGGAAGGTGGGCTACCTGCTGGAGCAGATCCGCCTCCACGGGGAGTCGGAGGAGGTGAAGGAAGAGATCGTCACGCTGGGCGAACGCTACGCGCTGGTGACCCCCTACACCTCCTATCTGGTCACCGAGGAGATGGCGGACGCAGTCTTCCAGGGGATGCTGGCCCCCGAGGACGCCTCGCTGGTCATGGCTCGTGCGGCCATGGAGGCACGGGCCCGCCCGGACAGGTCGGTCTACGCGGCGGGCGCGGGTTCCGAGCAGCAGACCGGGGCGGATATCATACAGTCCGCCAGGGCGGAGAAGGTCCTCCAGGAGACCCTGGCACTGCAGACCGGGCGGTTCCTGAAGGCGCGGCACGTGGCGGGCAGGACCTTCCGGTGGGAGGAGGGAGCGGGTCTCTGGCTGCAGGACGGGATCACCGATACCTCCGATGTCCGGATCGCCGAGGTCGGGGATGAGGACTTCGACCGGCTGCTCGCGGCCCATCCCGACCTGGCCCGCTGGGCCTCGGTGGGGGAGCGGGTACGGGTGATGCTGAACGGTCAGGTCTGGGAGACCCGACTCCCTGCGCCTCCAGGGCCGGGGCCTCAGAACCTCAGCAGGGTGGCACCCCAGGTGAAACCGCTCCCGAAGGCGGCAAGGCAGACCAGGTCGCCCCGGTCCACCAGCCCCTCCTCCACCGTCTCGTCCAGAGCGATGGGGATGGAGGCCGCGGTGGTGTTCCCGTAGCGGTGGATGTTGCTGTAGACCTTCTTGGGCGGGAGGCCCAGCCGCTTCCGCATCGCCTCGGTGATTCGCTGGTTGGCCTGGTGGGGGACCACCATGGACACGTCGTCCGGGACCAGGCCCTCGGCCTCCAGGACCTCCCGGATCACCTCGGGGAAACGGGTGACCGCGTGACGGAACACCTCCCGACCTTCCATATGGGGGATGGTCAGTCCCAGATCGATCATCTCTTTGCTTATCCACGGGTTGGCGGCCGAACTCGGCGCCCTCATGCAGAGGGCCTCGGCGAACCGGCCGTCTGCGTGGAGTCTGTGACCCATGATGCGCGAACCGTCCTCCTCGGTGGCCTCCAGGCACACGGCTCCTGCCCCGTCCCCGAAGAGCACAGCGGTATCCCTCCCCTCGTTGCTGAGGCTCATGCCGGTCGAGTGGACCTCCGAACCCACCAGCAGGACCCGTCGATACATCCCCATGCGGATGTACGCGTCGGCGGCGGAGAGGGCGTAGATGAATCCGGTACACTGGTTGCGCACGTCCAGGGCCCCGATTCCCTCCATCCCGAGTCCCCGCTGGAGCAGCACCCCGTCCCCGGGGAAGTACATGTCGGGGGAGAGGGTGGCGAATACGATGAACTCCACGTCCTCCGGGGTCCACCCGGCATCCTCCAGGGCGTCCCGGGCGGCGCCCACCCCGAGCTCGGCGGAACCCTGTCCCTCAGCGGCGAATCGCCGCTCGGATATCCCCGAACGCTCCCGGATCCACTCGTCCGAGGTGTCCATGAGGGCCTCCAGGTCGTGGTTGGTCACGACCCTGTCCGGCAGATAGCGGCCGGTCCCTGCGATACGTGTATAGGGCATCTGCGTGCCCTCCTTCCTGGGGTGGTTCAGGCTGCCGGTATCATGCAGTAGACCCCGCAGAGGGTCAACACCCCCTCTTCTCCCGTGCTCTTCCTCACCGGCTCCGCCCGTGCCCCCCCTGCATGGGCCCGATTCTCCTGCGATCCGATACACCGTCTCATCCAGGGGTGGATGGAACGATAGGGGAGAGCACCCGCAGGCCGTCGGTCACCAGGCCAGGGCCTTCGCCTCCCGGCGGGGATCCGCTCCCGCCATGTAGAGGGGTGCGGGCCCCCGCCGGAGGACCACGATCCCCTGGGCCCCGCCGAAGTCCGCCGACTCGCCGGTGGGGTAGAGACGGAGCTGGTGCCCCCGCTCCTCCAGGCCGTTGATGATATCCAGTCCGACCCCCTGTTCCAGGCGGAGCTGGAGCCCCGAGTAGGAACGGAAACGCGGGGCCTCGACCGCCCGCTGGATGTCCAGGCCGAAGAGATGCCACTGGTTGAGCACCTGGACCAGGGTCTGGACCTGACCGTCACCACCGGGGGTGGCCAGGCCGAGGATGGGACGTCCCTCTTGCAGGACCATGCTGGGACAGAGGGTGTGGTAGCTCCGGTGGCCGGGGCGCAGCTCGTTCGGGTGCCCGGCTTCGAGACTGAAGAGCGCTCCGCGGTTCTGGAGGATGATACCCGTCCCGGGTACCATCACCCCCGACCCGAAGGAGTTGAAGAGGCTCTGGATGAGGACGACCATGTTCCCCTGGATGTCGGAAGCGATGCACACCACCGTGTCGTCCTCCCGGTCCCGGGGCTGCCCCGGATCCATCTCAGGGGCCGCCACCTCCATACTGATCCGGGCGGCCTGGGCCAGGGCGTACTCCTTGCTGAGCAGCGAGTCGAGAGGGGCCTGGTAGCCAGCGGGATCCGAAGCGTGCTCGTCCCGATCGGCGAAAGCCAGCTTCTTGGCCTCGATGAGGACGTGCAGGTAGCTGCCGTCGTCCTGACGGAGTTTTTCCAGGTCGAAGGGCTCGATGATGTTCAGCATCTCCAGCAGGGCCATCCCCTGAGTGTTGGGGGGCATGGCCGCCACCTCCAGCCCCCGATAGGAGGTGGTGATCGGCTCCACCCAGTCGGAGGTGTGACCTGCCAGGTCGCCCGCGGTGATGTATCCTCCCTCCGACCGGGAATGGGAGGCCAGGCGGTCCGCCAGGCCGTCGGTATAGAGGGCTGTCCCGCCCGAGGAGGCCACCGCCCGCATGCTGGCGGCCAGGTCGGTCTGGACCAGCATATCCCCAACCGGCGGGATCTCATCCCGGGGCATGAAGACGGCGCTGAGTTCCGGTGAGTCCTCGATCAGCCACTGGGCGGTCGTGAGGTCGCGGTGCAGCTTGGGCGAGACCGGGAAACCGCCAGCCGCCAGCCGGATGCCCGGTTCCAGCAGCCCGGAGAGGGATCGGGAGCCGAAGCGTCTCAGCGCCTCGGCCCAGGCAGCGCTCGCTCCGGGGACCGTGACCGGGGCAAGACCCCGTACAGGCATCTGCTGGAGTCCGCGGACCCGCAGGGCGTCGGCGTCGGCCCCGCTGCCCGCACGCCCCGACCCGTTCAGTCCGTACAGCTGACCGTCCCGGGCGGAATAGATGAGCATGAAGGTGTCGCCGCCCAGCCCGTTCATGTGGGGACGGACCACCGCGAGCACCCCGGCCATGGCCACCGCCGCGTCCACCGCGTTCCCGCCGCTCTTGAGTACTTCGAGTCCAGCCTGTGCTGCCAGGGGATGACCGGCGGCGACGGCTCCATGATCCCCCATGGCGAGGGGTCGCCAGGCGAATTCCCGGTCCTCCTGGGCGGCCGAAGGCCGGACGGAGAAGAGGATCAGCACCATACCGCAGGCGACGGTCATGCGGCGGCGGGCGGTCACGGACATCATCATCTTCCGACGGACTCCTTGCGGAGGGGAGGACTGCTCGGCTCAGGAATGGGGGACGCCTCCCGCTGAGGGCGAACCCGTCAGAGGAACCTAGCCAGCTTCGGGTCGGGACGCAACAGCACGACGCCCCCTCCGGGGGGCGCCTTCATTGACACGGGTGTGCCCGGCCCGTTTACTTGGAACGGATACCCGGAGGAAGACAATCCAGGAGGTCTACGTGGCGGACACACCCCTGAGCGGCTGGGCCCTGATACTGGGCGCCAGCAGCGGGTTCGGTGAGGCGGCGGCCCTCGCCCTGGCCGAGGCGGGGATGGACATCTTCGGCGTCCATCTCGACCGGAAGGCCACCATGCACAACGTGGAGCGGATCACCGGGGCCATCGAGAACGCCGGCCGGCGCGCCCGCTTCTTCAACATCAACGCGGCGGACCCGGACAAGCGGAAGACTGCGGCCGCCCGGATGAGGGAGACCCTGGATGAGTCCGGACAGGCAGGGGAGGTCCGGGTGCTGTTCCACAGCCTGGCCTTCGGTACCCTCAAGCCCCTGGTGGGTGAGGAGGAAGGGGAGAGCGTGACCCCTTCCCAGATGGACATGACACTCGATGTGATGGCCCACTCCCTGGTCTACTGGACGCAGGAACTGGTCTGGAGCGGTCTCATGACCGATGGGGGGAAGATCTTCGCCATGACCTCCAGCGGGGGCGGCCGGGTGATGGACAGCTACGGAGCGGTCAGCGCCGCCAAGGCCGCTCTGGAGAGCCACATCCGCCAGCTCACGCTGGAGCTGCGCCCGAAGGGTATCTGCGCCAACGCCCTGCGGGCCGGCGTCACCGACACCCCCGCGCTCCGCAAGATCCCGGGGCACGGGGAGTATCTCGAGAAGGCCGCGGGGAACAACCCGGGCCGTCGTCTCACCGAACCGGAGGACGTGGCCCGCGCTCTGGTCCGTCTGTCCATGCCCGGTACCGAATGGATCACCGGCAACGTCATCGGGGTGGACGGCGGCGAGGACATCGTCGCCTGACAACGAGCATCGAAGGGAGCCATATGGCCCGCAGGATGGAAGAGTTCCGGGAAGAACAGATCGACACCTGCGATACGGATGCGGTGGATGTGGAGAAGGTCCGCGCGGTGAGGGAGGAACTCCCCGAGGAAGAGGTGCTGCAGGACCTGGCTGAGACCTTCCGCACGCTGGCGGACGGTTCCCGTGTGAAGATCCTCTTCGCCCTGGCACGCCAGGAACTGTGCGTGCACGACCTGGCGCTGCTCCTGGATGTCTCTTCCAGCGCCGTCTCCCATCAGCTCAGCACCCTGCGCCGCATGCGGCTGGTGCGCAGCCGACGAGATGGCCGGATGGTCTATTATCACCTGGACGACGACCATATCGAGAAGCTCTTCGTCGCCGGTCTGGAGCACGTGGAAGAGGAGCGCTGAGGTCCCCCGGCACCCCCCCCTGAAGAGGACCCGATCGGGATTCCGGCGCTGGGCGGACCCTCTCGGGGAGTGAGGGTCAGGGCACCAGCACCGCGTCGCCGGTGAAGCGGCTCTCCTTCACCCCCAGGAGGGCATCGTTCGCCTCCTCCATGGGGAAGGTCGCGGTGGTGGTCTCGATGGGGACCTCCGTGGCCAGCTCCAGCAGCTCCTCCCCGTCCCGTCGCGTGGAGTTGGCCACGCTCCGCAGGACCTTCTCGTGGTAGAGATGCTCCTCGTATCGCAGTTCGGGGACGGGGCTCATCCAGATGCCGGCGAGAGCCAGGGTGCCCCCCTTGTCCAGGGCCTCCATCGCCAGGGGAATCAGCTTGCCGGCGGGGGCGAACATGATCGACGCGTTCATCTTCTCCGGGACCTCGTCGCCTGCCTCGCCCACCCAGGCCGCTCCCAGCTCCTCGGCGTGCCGCTTGTGCTCCTCACTCCGCGTGAAGACGTACACCTCGCACCCCTCGTGACGGGCGACCTGGATCGTCATGTGGGCCGAGTTCCCGAACCCGTAGAGTCCCACACGCATCCCCGAGGTCGCCCCGGAGAGCCGGAAGGCCCGGTATCCGATGATGCCGCCGCACAGCAGGGGGGTGGCCTCCACATCGCCGATCCCCTCCGGGATGAGATAGGCCCAATCCTCGCCCACCGTGGTGTACTCCGCGTATCCCCCGTCCACGTCCCACCCCGTGAAGCGGGCGTACTCACAGAGGTTCTCCATCCCCATCTCGCAGTATTGGCACTCGCCGCATGCTTCGTGGAGCCAGGCCATCCCCACGCGGTCGCCGATCTCGAAGCGGCGGGTCCCCTCACCCAGGGCGTCCACCCTCCCCACGATCTGGTGGCCGGGGATGACCGGCTGCTTGTGCAGTTCCAGGTCCCCCTCGACGGTGTGCAGGTCGGTGTGGCAGAGTCCGCAGGCGGAGACTTCCACCCGGATCCTGCCGGAGCCCGGTTCGGGTCGGCCCACCTCCCGAGCCTCCAGAGGCCCCTCTTCGATGGGTGCCTGCTGCTCGAGGACCATGGCACGCATGACCGTTCCTCCTCCCAATACGAGGGCCCCGCCTCCATGCGGGGACGGGGCCCTTGTCCGATCACTTCAGGGTTTCGGCTGCGGGGGCCTTATGGGGCCCTCCGACGCGATTATCCTCCTGGCCGCCGACAGGGGTCAAGCACTCCCTACTGCCAGGAGTGGAGGGTCTTCATGTAGTTGGCCCGCTCGAAAGCGGCAGGGTCGGCCACCGACTGCTGGCTCATCGAGCCCTTCATCTGCTCGATGGAGATGTACTCCTTCTCGACCATCCAGTTCTGCAGGTCGTAGAGTACATTGGAGAGGTGGCGTACCCCGTTCATGAGCAGGGCACTGGCCATCATCGTCACGTCCGCCCCCGCCAAGAGCATCCGCAGTACGTCCAGGTGCGTATGGATACCGGTGGTGGCGGCCATGCTCATACCCACGTGACCGTGGAGGATGGCGATCCAGCGCAGGGGAAGCCTGCTCTCGGCCGAGTTGCTCAGAACCAGGTCCGGCTTCACCTCCAGCTCCTCCAGGTCGATGTTCGGCTGGTAGAAGCGGTTGAAGAGGACCAGGCCGTCGGCGCCTGCTTCCTCCAGGCGGGAGGTGAAGTCCATCAGGGCACTGAAGTGAGGGCCCAGCTTCATGGCCACAGGGACCGATACCTGGCCCTTCACCTCCTTCAGGATGTCGACATAGCGCCGCTCGATGTCCTGACCGGTGAGGCCTTCCTCCGCCGCCACATAGTAGACGTTCAGCTCGATGCCGTCGGCACCGGCCTCCTCCATCTGGGCGGCGTACTCGGTCCATCCCCCGGGGGTGGTCCCGTTGAGGCTGGCGAAGATGGGGATGTCCACCGCTTCCTTGCAGGCCCGGATGTGCTCCAGGTACTCCTCGGGACCCAGGTAGTCGGTGTCCAGGTCGGGGAAGTAGGTGATGGCCTCGGCGAAGTGCTCGACCCCCCGCTGCAGGTGATGGCTCAGCTCCTGGCTGTCGTGGAGGATCTGCTCCTCGAAGAGGGAGTGCAGCACCACCGCGGAGGCGCCGGCGTCCTCCATCTGGCGGATCCGGTCCACGTCCTCAGAGAGGGGTGAAGCGGCGGGCACCAGGGGATTGCGCAGTTCCAGGCCCATATACGTGGTCTTCAGGTCCATGTTGGCGTTCCCTCCCTACCTGGTTCCGGTGGGTTCGGTTCCTTCCGGCTCGCCTGCGTGTTCGAAGGCGGCATCGGCCATCTTCTGATAAGCGTCCCACCGCACCTCCACGTCCTGCTGGAGTTTCTCGAGCAGGTCCTTGGCGCGTTCCGGCTTGTTCTTGGTGAGCATCTTATACCGGGTCTCCTGGTACGCCCAGCCCTTGACCTCCTGGGAGGGTGCCTTGGAGTCCAGCGTCAGCGGGTTCTCACCGATGTCCGCACGGCGGGGGTCGAACCGGTAGAGGGGCCAATAGCCCGCGGTCACCATGTCCTTCTGGTGGCTCATCCCCGTCTGCATGTTCACCCCGTGGGCGATGCAGGTGCTGTAGGCGATGATCAGCGAGGGGCCGGGGTAGGCCTCGGCTTCCAGGAATGCCTGGATGGTCTGCTTGTCGTCGGCGCCGACGGCGACCTGGGCGACGTAGATGTTACCGTACGTCATGGCGATTCGGCCCAGGTCCTTCTTGGGCATCTCCTTGCCGGCCGCCGCGAACTTGGCCACCGCGGCCCGGGAGGTGGCCTTCGACTTCTGCCCCCCGGTGTTGCTGTAGACCTCGGTGTCCAGGACCAGGACGTTGAGGTCCAGTCCCGAGGCCAGCACGTGGTCCAGACCGCCGTAACCGATGTCGTAGGCCCAGCCGTCCCCGCCGATGATCCACACGTCGTGCTTGGTCAGGTACTCGGCGATGGTGCGGAGTTCCCGCGCCTTCGGGTCGTCCATCCCCTCCAGCTTCTCACGGAGGTCGGCGACCCGCTCGCGCTGTTGGAAGATCCCCGCCTCATCCGATTCGTCCGCTCCGAGGAGGGCGTCCACCGTCTGGTCGCCCAGTTCCCCGCGAAGGTCGTCCAGGAGTTCACGGGCGTGTTCGGCGTGCTTGTCGGCAGCCAGGCGCATGCCCATCCCGAACTCGGCGTTGTCCTCGAACAGGCTGTTGTTCCAGGCGGGTCCGCGCCCCTTCTCGTTCGTGGTGTAGGGGGTGGTGGGGAGGTTGCCGCCGTAGATGCTGGAGCAGCCGGTGGCGTTGGCGATGACCGACCGGTCACCGTAGAGCTGGGTGACCAGCTTCACGTAAGGGGTCTCGCCGCAGCCCGCGCAGGCGCCGCTGAACTCGAAGAGCGGCTCCAGGAGCTGGTTCTCCTTCACCACGTTCGTGCGCAGCTTCGTGCGGTCGTAGGGCGGGATGGTGGTGAAGAAGTCCCAGTTCGCGACCTCCTGCTCCCGGATCGGGGCCTGGGGCTCCATGTTGATGGCTTTGAGCCGGGTCTCCGACTTGTTCTTGGCAGGGCAGACGTCCACGCACACCCCGCAGCCGGTACAGTCCTCCACCGCCACCTGGAGGGTGTACTTCCAGCCCTCCGGGAAGCCCCGTCCCATCAGGTCGGTCGACTTGAATCCCGCCGGGGCCTCCTCGAGCACGCCGGGGTCGTAGACCTTGGCCCGGATCGTAGCGTGGGGGCAGACCAGCACGCACTTGTTGCACTGGATGCATACCTCGGGGTCCCATACGGGGATCTCCTGGGCGATGTTCCGCTTCTCCCACTTCGTGGTCCCCAGGGGGTAGCTGCCGTCCTCGGGGAGGGCACTCACCGGCAGGCTGTCCCCCTCCCCCTTGATCATGGCGGCGGTGACCTCCCGGACGAACTCGGGGGCCTGCTCCGGCACCGTGGGGGGACGTTCGATGTCCGAGGTGACCTCGGAACCGATCTCGATCTGGTGGAGGTTGTCCAGGGCGGCGTCCACCGCCTTGTAGTTCATCTCCACCACCTTCTCGCCCTTCATGCCGTACGTCTTCTGGATGCTCTCCTTGATCTTCTCGATCGCCTCGTCCTTGGGGAGCACGCCCGAGATGGCGAAGAAGCAGGTCTGCATGATGGTGTTGATCCGGCCGCCCAGACCCGCCTCGCGGGCCACGCCGTAGGCGTCGATGGCGTACAGCTCGCACTCCTTCTCGATGAGCTGTTCCTGGGTGGTCTGGGGCAGGCTCTCCCACACCTCGTCGGGGGACGTGGTGGTGTTCAGCAGCACCACCGCACCGTGGTCGGCCTTCTCCAGGGGCTCGATCTTCTCCAGGAACTGCTCCTGGTGTATGCCCACGAAGTTGGCCCTGTCGATGAGATAGGTGCTGTGGATCGGGTCGGGGCCGAAGCGCAGGTGGCTCACCGTGGTGGATCCGGCCTTCTTCGAGTCGTACACGAAGTAGCCCTGGGCGTAGTTGTCCGTCTCCTCACCGATGATCTTGATGCTGTTCTTGTTGGCGCCGACCGTACCGTCGGCCCCCAATCCGTAGAAGACACCCCGTATGACGTTCTCACCCTCAGTGGAGAAGGCGGGGTCCCACTCCAGGCTGGTGCCGGAGAGGTCGTCATGGATGCCGACGGTGAAGTGGTTCTTCGGTCTCTCTTTCGCCAGTTCGTCGAAGACCCCCTTCACCATGGCGGGGGTGAACTCCTTGGAGGAGAGGCCGTATCGGCCGCCGGTGACCCTGGGCATCGAGTCGAAGGGAGCCTCTCCTTCCGCCATGGCTTCGGCCAGGGCGGTGGTCACATCCAGATAGAGGGGCTCACCGGCGCTGCCCGGCTCCTTGGTCCGGTCCAGGACGGCGATCTTCTTCACCGTCTCGGGGAGGGCCTCGATGAGGTGTCTCCCGCTGAAGGGGCGATAGAGGCGGACCTTGACGACTCCCACGTTCTCGTCGAGCTGGTCGTTCAGGTAGCGGACCGTCTCCTCGGCGGCCTCGGCGCCGCTGCCCATGAGGACCACGACGCGGTCGGCGTCCGGGGCCCCCACGTAGTCGAAGGGGTTGTAACGCCTGCCCACCACATCGGCGAACCGGTCCATGACACCCTGGACGATATCCGGGGTCTTATCGTAGTAGGGGTTCACCGTCTCACGAGCCTGGAAGAACACATCCGGGTTCTGGGCGGTACCACGGAGCACAGGGGCCTCGGGAGTGAGCCGCCGGGCGCGGTGCGCGTACACCAGGTCGTCGTCAATGAGGGCCCGGATCTCCTCCTCGGTGAGTCCGGTGATCTTCACCACCTCGTGGGAGGTGCGGAAGCCGTCGAAGAAGTGGAGGAACGGGACCCGTGACTCCAGGGTGGCCATGGTGGCGATGAGGGCCAGGTCCTTGACCTCCTGGACGCTGTTGGAAGCCAGCATGCCCCAGCCGGTCCCGCGCGCCGCCATCACGTCCGAGTGGTCACCGAAGATGGAGAGGGCCTGAGCGGCCACGCTCCGGGCGGAGACGTGGAAGACACTGCTGCTCAATTCCCCGGCGATCTTGAACATGTTGGGGAGCATGAGGAGCAGCCCCTGGGAAGCGGTGAAGGTGGTTGTCAGAGCGCCCCCCTGCAGGCTGCCGTGCACGGCGCCCGAGGCACCTCCCTCACTCTGGAGCTGGGCCACATGGGGGACGGTGCCCCACAGGTTGGGTTTACCGTCCGCGGACCATGCGTCACAGTGCTCTCCCATGGGGGAGGAGGGGGTGATGGGATAGATCGCGACGACTTCGCTCACCTGGTAGGCCGTACTCGCGGCGGCCTCGTTGCCGTCGATGGTCAAGGTGGGTCGGGCCGATGCCATGGATGGTACCCTCCGAGAGGAAAAAACTATTTAGGACCGCATAGTCTGATAATGCCAAATAAGGGAGGGTGCCACAACCGATTAAGTCCCCTTCGCACGCTCCGGGGAAAGGGGTCCTGGAAGGGCTGGCGAGGGTACCGGGGACGCTCCGGCTGAGAGGAGAGGGAAGAGGAGCCAGAGCAGGCCCAGCACGCTCATGATCCCGCCCCAAAGCAGCCCGGGCAGCCGGAAGCGGAAGGTGACCTCTTGGGTCCCCGCCTCCAGGGGGAGGGCCTGCATCACCACGTTGGCCGAATGCAGTCCCGTCGGTGCCCCGTCCACCTCCGCCCGCCATCCGGGATAGGGGGCCTGTGAGCGCACCAGCACCCCGGGACGGTCGCTGTCCACCCTCAGGCGGATGCGGTCCGGTCCCCGTGACAGCAGTTCGATCCGCCAGTCGGGTGAGGTCCCCTCCGCCGGTATCCCGGGGGGTGGGGGAGGAGGCGCTGGGGCGGGTCCGTCACCGCCGTCGGGGAAGGGACCCAGTACCACGGTGGCCGAGGGATCGAACCCCCCTGCCGCCATCCACGCGAAGGCGGCGGAATCACCGGGGGCCGTCGTCCAGTCGTAGACCATCTGCCAGGGGCGGAGGGCACCCCGCTGTTCCAGTACCAGCAGGGGAGGGACAGGGGTGGTCGGGTCGGGGGGCCGGCGGTCGGTGGGATAGAGGGCCCGCATCCCCGGCATGTGCTGGAGTCGCCGAGCGGTCTCCGGATCGGTGAGGAGGATGTAGCGGATCCCCAGCACGGCAGCCAGGGGCGGACGGGACACCTCCGGGGCCCGGCGCCATCCCGCTTCTGCCCGGGCCAGGGATCGGATGCGCAGGGCGGAGAGGCCGTCGAAGGTACGCACCCCCTGGAGGGCGGCCACGTTGGGGAGGAGCCACTTCCGGTGCAGTCGGAGCAGGTCCCGGTGGTCGGTGAGGAGGGGGAGGGGCCCCTCTTCCCGATCGGAGACGGTCCAGCGTGCCGCCCGGCCGGCCGGGTCGGTCTCCAGCATCGCCCGAGCGGCGGGAACGGGACGCTTGAGCTCGTCGAGGGAGGCGGTGGGGAAATATCCCTCCGCCCCGACGAGGAGTTCGGCGGCCACCAGCAGCACCACCGCGGCGGGTGCAGCCCTGCGCAGTACCCTCTCCTCCTTCCTGAGGGCCCAGCCGGAGAGCACCGCCGTGAGGCCGGTGACGGCGAGTCCCAGGACCTGGCGGTCCCGATAGCCGCCGACACCCGCTCCCGGGTGACGGAACTCCAGTCCGGTCCACCGCAGAAGGGTTTCGTAGACCCCCTGATCCGCCGCAGCCAAGAGGGCCGCTCCAGCCAGGACCGTCCCCCCGCCGACCATCAGGAACAGGGGGAGCCGGGAGCGCATCCGGGGCAGGACCGCATGGTCCATGCCCCGGCGGCGGCCGTTGACGCTGTGGAGCCCCCATCCGGCGAAGCAGGAGAAAGCGGGGAGGAGCATGAGGAGGTACTTCTCGTCGAAGCGGTAATAGCCGCTGCCCGGTATCAGCCGGTCCAGCCGGCCTATCAGGGGGAGGCCCCCCCCGAGACCCAGGAGGAGGGTGAGGAGGGTCAGGATGGTGAGTACCGACCGGTCGCCGGCGGGGGTGTGACGCCAGCCCGCCGCGGCCAGGACCAGGACGGGGACCCCCATGTAGAGACCGGGGAGATAGTGGGCCCGGACCTGGCCGGTGATATCCACCCAGGATGTCAGGCTGCCGGGGTCCCAGGCGTGCCAGGGCATGATCAGGCCGAGGAGGCGTCCGGGACCGGTGAAGAAGGCCGCCGACTCCGCGGTACCCACCCCGGCGGTCCGGGTGGTCCGGAGGATCAGACCGACGGCGGGCACCAGCTGGGCCCCCGCAAGCAGGAGTGCGCCGGTCCCCACCACGAGGAATCCCAGCAGGACCGGGCCGAGGCGTTCGGCGGGCCGGGGCGGGATCCCGAACCCCGGTCCCGGTCCCAGGTAGACACGGGCCGAGGCGTACGACCAGAAGGGGAGCAGGAAGAGGGTCCACAGGAGTATCTCCAGCCCCCCGCAGAGGAACATGGCAGCCAGGGCCGCTGCAGCCCCCCGCCGGGGCCAGCTCGCCCCGGCCTCCAGTCCCCTGGGGAACCAGTGGAGCACCCAGGGAAGCCAGGCGAGAGCGAGGGACAGGCTCACCAGGGAGCCGCTGCTCACCGACGGGCCGGCGGCGAGGTAGACGAGCCCCGCCATCACGGCGGGCCAGCGGTCCGCGCCCCTGCTCCGGAGGAGGACCGTCATGCCCAGTGCCCCCCACACCATGTGGAGCCAGCTCACCAGGGCGAGACCCGTGCCCAGGGGGAGGAGCACCAGCAGCAGGTGGGGGGGGTAGAAGAGTCCGAACTGGGGGTTGGCCGCGACGGGGATCCCCCCCTGGACCGCGGACCACCACTGGGGGAGCAGGTCCCCGGCACGCCAGGCAGCCGACAGGTGCTCCCGCATGGGGAGGAAGTAGGCGGCCCAGTCCCCCAGCACGAAGGTACGTCCGGGTAGCCAGGCGGGACCGGTGAGGACCAGGGCGGCCAGCCCGTGGATGAAGAGGGCGGTCCGGACGGTCTTTCGGGGCTCGGTGCCCGTACCGCTCACGTCGTCTCATCCTCCCGGTCCACATCCCCGTCGCGGCCGGGGGGAGAGCCCCTCATCTCCTCCTCGATGACCTCGTCCAGGGAAGGGCCCCCCCGGGGTCGGAGCAGGCCCCGTTCGATGAGGGGGTCGGGACGGTAGAGGAGGCCCCAGCGTTCCGAGACCGCCTGGAGACGGGAAGCGGTCCGCTCCTCGCCCAGGCTCCGGGCCGCGCCCAGCAGTCCCCCGCGGAAGGGGGGGGCACCCAGCATGAAGACGTCCAGCAGGAGCCAGCCCTCTTCCACCGGTTCGGCCACCAGGTCCCAAAGACGGGACATCTCGAGGGCCATGACCGAGACCACCTCCTCGACGAGGCGCTCCTCGGCCTCCTCCGCGTCGGGGGAGGGAAAGGCTTCCGGGGAACGCTCGGGGAGCCGGCGATAGGGGAGGGTATCCAGGCGTTCCTTCCACGCGGGGCCGAGACGGCGGAGCAGACCGAAGGGCCCGGCGTGCATGCCCCAGCCGGTCAGGACCCCGTCGATGCGTTCCCGGCTCCATCCCTCGGCGACCAGCCGCTCCCCCTCCCGGAGGAAGGAGGCGGCCAGGGCGAGACCCGGGGAGGGTTCGGCCAGATAGCAGAAGACACCGAGGAGGTCGGCGGAGGCCAGCAGGTGCCGGGCGGCGTCCTCGAAGGGGTCGGGCGCGCCGGCGGCAGGGAACCAGGTCACCTCGGCCAGCAGCGGAGGCCGGGCGCAGGGCAGCCTCCGGAGGAGTCCCGCCCCGCCAGACACCTCCATGGCGGGGACATCCCCTCCGGGGACCGTGCTCCCCCCGGCCTTCAGGGGCGGGGCCATGAGCTTCCCGAAGCGCTCGGAGACATCTGCGGGGACCTCGAGTCCCTCGGCGCGGTCCCTCCGCTCCCCCTCCCGATCCCCGCGGGGACGGCGCAGGGCTTGACGGGCTCGCAGGAGGGCCAGCAGGTGCCGGTGGACCTCGCCAGAGACCAGGTCCGCAAGACGGCGGGCCTCTTCTTCCAGCCCCTCCTGCAGGGGGGTCCCGTCGGCGGCGATCCCCACGGCCTCGATGACCCGGGAGGGGGCGGGGTAGTGGCCCCCGGTCCGCTTGCGTACGGCCTTGCGGTAGCGGTTCCGGAAGGCCCGGCGGCCCAGGCCGGTGCCTTCCATCAGCAGCTGGAGGGGACGGAAGCCCATGCGACGGGCGGGGGGGCGGAAGCGTCCGGAGCGGATCTCCTCCACCAGGTCCGCCGCCTCGGCGTGGAGCCGCTCCCGGGACACCACCCGGTCCACCAGACCCCACTGCAGGGCCTTCTCGGCGTCTACCGCCTGACCGGTCAGGATCATGTCGAGGGACCGGCGCTGTCCGATGAGCCGGGGCAGACGCTGGGTACCTCCCCATCCCGGGAGGATCCCGATATGGACCTCGGGGAAGGCGAGCCAGCTCTCCTCCGCTGCGGCGATGCGGGTATCGCAGGCCAGGGCCAGCTCCACCCCCCCGCCCAGACAGCGACCCTCGATGGCTGCGATGACGGGGAAGGAGAGATCGGCGAACTCCTGGAAGAGGAGCTGGCCCTCCCGTGAGGCCTCGTAGGCCTCCTGCCAGGCGTCCACCTCCTCCATGGCCGACACGTCCGCCCCGGCCTGGAAGTCGCCGCCGGACTCGGCGGCGAAGACCAGCCCCCGGGGAGGGACCTGGCGGGCCTCTTCAGCCAGTCTCCTGAGGTCGGCCATCACCCCGCGGGTGAGCAGGGGCGGTCGGCGACCCTCAGGGGTGAAGAAGGCCCAGAGGATATCGTCCGTTCGTTCGGTGCGTAATCCCATGTCCCGCATGAAAGCGGTCCGGGCCCGCCCGGGTCAACGTACAACCCCCGCTCAGGCGGAGGGCCCGGAGGGGCGGCGGGCGACCACGACCAGCGAGAGGCCGGGCAATGGGAGGATGGGATCGATGAGACGCCAGAACCAGACCAGGGTGTCGAACACCTTCAGCTGGAACCGGCCCAGCCGCCTGCGCTTCAGGATCCGGGCGTTCACCAGCCAGGGGAGGGTCCCCACCCGGTTGAAGGAGAAGATGCGGTCGACCTCGAAGCCCGCCTCCTCGAAGCGCGTCGACAGCTCCTCCCGGCTGTAACGGCGGTGGTGATCCAGGACCCGGTCGAGGGTGCCGTAGAGCCACGGGTGGGCCGGGACCAGGACCAGGGCCCGGCCCCCGGGGGCCAGGGTGCGGTAGATGTTCTCCAGGGCCACCTCGTCCCGTTCCACGTGCTCCAGCACGTTCAGGCAGACGGCGGTGTCGTACCGGCACTCCAGGTCGTCGAACTCCCGCGGCACCTCCAGGTCCAGGTCCCGGACGTCCACCCGCTGGTAGTCGCCGAATCGGTTCCTGAGGTAGTCCAGGTGGAGGGGGTCGGTGTCCGAAACGGTGTAGCGGTCCCGGGGGAGGAGCTTGAGGGTGATGTTCCCCAGCCCCGAGCCCAGCTCCAGCACATGGCGTCCCACCCAGGGACGGATGGCATCGGCGATCCAGCGGTTGAAGCGGTGGGTGCTGGACAGACCCAGCAGCATGTCGTGGCCGTAGCGCTCGTCGTAGGCATCGTCGATGAGGCGGTATTTCAGGATGGTGGTTACGGCCCGGAGCCCGTCACGCCACGTGATCTTCTTCCCCTCGTCGTAGCTCCGGCCCCGGTAGGAGATGGGGACCTCGAAGATGCGGCAGTCCCGCCGGGCCAGCTTGGCCGTGATCTCCGGTTCGATGCCGAAGCGGTCCGAGCGGAGGGGGATCGACTTCAGGATCAGGGCCCGTACCGCCTTGTAGCCGGTCTCCATGTCGGTGAGGTTGAGCCCGGTGAACATGTTGGAGAGGGTGGTCAGCAGGCGGTTGCCCACCGTGTGCCAGAAGTAGAGGACCCGCCGGTACCCGGCGGCCTGGAACCGGGAGCCGTAGACCGCGTCCGCCTCCCCGGAGAGGATCGGCTCCAGGAGCCGGACGTAGTCCCGGGGGTCGTACTCCAGGTCGGCGTCCTGGGTGAGGATGATCTCGCCCGCGGCCTCCTCGACGGCCCGGCGCAGGGCGGCCCCTTTCCCCCTGTTCTCCTCCTGCCTCAGCAGGGTGATGGTGTCGGGGTGGGCGGCCGCGAAGGTCTCCAGCAGCTCGATCGTGCCGTCGGTGGAGGCGTCGTCCACCACGATGAGTTCCCGCTCCAGCCCGCCGGGCAGGGGGGCGGCGAGGACCTCCTCGAGGAGCTGCTTCACGAAGAAGCGCTCGTTGTAGACGGGGATGAGGATGCTCACCCGCCGGAAGGGGCCTGAGGGGTCTCCTCCCGGCGCGTGAGCCGGGGCGCTGCGGTCGGTCGGTTCTTCCGGGTGCATAGTGGGGGGACTCTAGCAGAGCCTCCCGCGCCCTGTCACGGCCAGCGGACCGCGCAGCGCCGGGCCGTGTTCGTGTAGCGGGAATCCAGCAGCCACAGGCTCCCGTCCGGGGCGAATGCCATCTGGTTGGCCGGCTCCTGGAGGGTCCAGGCGGCGATCAACCTGCCGTCCCCGCCGTAGACCTCCATGCGGACCAGGCCGGTGGTGTTCCCCTCTTCGAACCGTGTGTCCGAGGCCTTCTGGCCGAGGAGCGCGGTGATTACCCAGAGACGTCCTCCACCATCGTAGGCGATGTCGAACGTGACCGGGTCGGCTGCGGCACGGACCGCACCCGGATCCCGGACGGCCATCTCCGGCGTGCGGGGGGTGAATGCGAGCTCACGGGTGATCACCCTCTCCAGATCCCCCGTGCCCGCATCGTAGATCCGGATCTCATCGAAGTAATGGAACGCGACGGCCACGCTCCCGTCTTTCCCCGCGGCTCGGATCGTGTTGACCAGGACTCGGTTGCGGGGCTCCTGAACCGGCTTCGGTTCACCGAAGGTCCTGATCAGATCCCCCTCGGAGTCGAGGATCTCGACGAGGGGCGGGAGGGGAGGGTAGCCGGCGCCGGGTCTGACCTCCATGACCACCATGTCGCCCGTACCGGCCCTCATGTAGCGGTCCTGTCCGATCGGGACGGGGGTGGCACCGGTCAGGACCTCTCCGTCCATCGGCTCGCTCTCCAGGAACGATCCCTCGGTGGTGAAGAAGCTGATACGGCGGTTCATGAGGTCTTTCACCGCGAGCCGGCCGTCGGGCGTGAACCAGCAGCCCGCCGGCATCTGGAACTCCCCGGGGCCGCCCCCTTCCTGACCGACCCGCCCGAGGAAGGTGCCGTCGGGGGCGTACATGTGGATGGCCTTGTTGCCCCGGTCGGTCACATAGAGGGTCCCGTCCTCGCCCACGGTCATCTGCCGGGGACCGTACAGCAGGGCCTCCTCGGAACCCGAGGCGCCCACCCGGACCTGTACGGTCAACTCGGGTGGCGGCGCCGCCGGCCGGAAGGAGTTCCGCACAGTCGATACGTCCTGGCCCTGTACGGAAGGGGCCAGGAGGAGCAGTCCGAAGACCGTTCCTGACATCAGTCGATGCATCTGGGTTCCTCCCTCCTCGATCCGACCGCCCTCTTCGTGCCGGCGGACGGGGCTGCCGCAGAGTCAGGGAGGACCCTACCAGAGCCCCCCGCTGCCTGTCACGGCCAGCGGACCGCGCAGTGCCGGGCCGTGTTCGTGTACTGCGAATCCAGCAGCCAGAGGCTCCCGTCCGGGGCGAATGCCATCTGGTTGGCCGGCTCATCCAGGGTCCAGGCGGCGATCATCCTGCCGTCCCCGCCGTAGACCTCCATGCGGACCAGGCCGGCGTATTCCCCGGTCTCCTCCCTCTCCCCGGTGCCCGCCTCATCGAACAGCGAGGTGATGACCCAGAGGCGCCCGTCCGGGTCGAAGGCCACATCCAGGGTCACCGGGTCGGCGGCAGCGGTGGCCCGGACCGCCACATTCCCCTCCCCGACATCCCGGGTCTGCATCTCCAGCTTCGGCTCCCGGGGGGTGAAGGCCAGCTCCCTGGTGATGATCATGTCGACCTGGCCGCTCTTCACATCGTAGATCCGGATGTCGTCGGCGAACCGGAAGGCGGCGGCTACCTGTCCCCTGTGCCCGGCTATGGAGACGCTGTTCACCAGCATCCCCGCCCGCCGGTCCTCGACCGGCTTCCGCTCCCCGAAGCTCTTCAGCGAGCGGCCCTCGCCGTCCACCACCTCCAGGAAGGGGGGTTCGGAGGGTGCGCCGCCCGGCCCTTCCCTGCGCATCACGACCATCCCGCCGGTATTCGCGGTCAGGTAGGTGCCGTCCCCCAGCGGCTCGAGCACCGCGCTGGTCATGAGCATCCCATCCAGCGGCTCGCTCCGGAGGAACTCCCCGTCGGGGCGGAAGTAGCTGGTCCGCTGGTTCATCATGTCCTTCACGGCCAGCAGCCCGTCGGGGGTGAACCAGGAGCCGGCGGGCATCTGGAACTCGCCCGGGCCGCCCCCCTCCTGGCCGATCCGCCCCAGGAAGGTGCCGTCGGGGGCGTACATGTGGATCGCCTTGTTCCCCCGGTCGGTGACGTAGAGGGTCCCGTCGGGACCCATGTTCAGGTGACCGGGCGTGTAGAAGAGGGCCTCGTCCGGTCCGCTCTCCCCCACCACGGTCAGCACCTCGAGCGTGGGGGCAGGGCCCGCCGCCTCGAAGGGGTTGGCCACCACCATCGGCTCCTGGGCCCCGGCCGCGGCGGCTGCGGCGATCAGCAGGGTCAGGGACAGGGTCGTCAGACGCTTCATGCACATCCTCCGGTTCCGCGCAGGGTCGGATCCATCGCTCATCCCTGTATCGAACGAGCCGGTCTCGGGATGGACGAGATCTTTTCGCCGTTGCCCCGCGGGGGAGCAGGCCGTTCCCTTCAGGACATGGGCAGAGGAACCAGACAACAGGGATCGGACGGGGACCGGGCGGATACCCAACCCAGGAGGGGCACGGTGGCCGAGGTGGAGGTGGAACGCCTGGGCACCAACGGCCGCGGGGTGGGGCGGCTGGATTCCGGCATGGCGGTCTTCGTGGAAGACGGGCTGCCGGGACAGCGCGTGCGGGCCCGCCTCCACAAGGTGAAGAAGAGCTTCGCGGAAGCACGCATCGAGGAGGTCCTGGAGGAGAGTCCCCACCGGACCGAGCCCCGATGTGTCCACTTCTTCACCTGCGGAGGATGCCGGCTGCAGCACCTGGACTACGCCGCCCAGCTCCGGGCCAAGACCGCCCAGGTCACCGACGCCCTGGAGCGGATCGGGCACTTCGACGATCCCCCGGTACGGGACGCCCTGGACAGTCCCGATGCGTGGGGCTACCGGAACAAGATGGAGTACTCCTTCGGGGACGTCCGCTGGCTGACGAAGGAGGAGATGGGCGCGGAGGAGGGGAACGTGCAGCGCGACTTCGCCCTGGGGCTCCACCCCCGGGGCCGGTGGGCCCAGATCCTCCACCTTCAGGAGTGTCATCTGCCCCATCCCCGGTCGGTGGAGATTCTGAAGGCGGTCCAGGACCGGACTGCCGGGAGCCGGTTCGCACCCTACTCCGGCAAGACCCACCGGGGCTACTGGCGTTTCCTCATCACCCGGCAGGGGGTACGCACCGACCAGTGGCTGGCGGACATCGTCACCGAGGACCTGCCCGACGCACATGGTGAGACCGAGGCCCTGGCCCGGGGCCTGGAGGAGATCGGAGGCAACCGTTACTGTCTCGATCTCGTTCAACCGATCGACCTGCTCCCCCATACGCCCCATGTGGAGTGTGTGGCCCGGCTGACCGCCTGATGAGTCGCGGACACGCGATCGAACCCTTGGAGTCCATCATGGCCCGACCGACCACGACGTCCGTGCAGAGCCATCTTCTTTTCCTCATGCTCCCCCTCTTCCTGCTGACCGCCTGCGGCGGGGGCGAGGAATGGGGAGGGCGACTCGAGACCGTGGACGGGGTGAGCCATCTCTACAACCCGGATACCGCGGCCTGGGGCATGGACTGCGTGCCCCTGGTCCAGGAGGAGGTCCTGGGCGGTACGGCGGGTCCGGAAGAGGCGCTCCTGAGCTCGCCTGTGGCCGTGGCGGTGGGGACGGATGGGACCCGCTACGTCCTGGACCAGGCGGACCACCGGGTCCTCCGCTTCGATGGACAGGGGGACTACCTGGGGAGCTTCGGCCGGGAGGGGGAGGGTCCCGGGGAGTTCCTCGATCCGGCGGACCTGGCGCTGCTGGAGGACGGCACCCTCGTGGTGACCGACTACGGGAACGGGCGGGTGGGCCTCTTCGATGCCGGGGGCACCTTCCTGCGTTCGTTCCGGGCCGGGGCCCAGGCCGGGCAGGTGGCCGAGGCCGGCAACGGGCTCCTCTACATCACGAGCCAGCCCCGGAGCATGATGATGATGGCACGTCTGGGGACTGTTGAGGATGAGGAACCCGCACTGGTGGAGCAGTACGACCTCCAGGGTGCGGTCACCGACCGCCTCGGGACCCCGGTGGACTCGGAAGGGGTGCTGCTTCCCAGGTGGAAGAACAAGATCTACATCGCTTCCGCTCCCGATGGGGCCCTGCTCCTGAACTGGATGCTGGACGACCGCATCCAGGTCTTCTCCCCCGGGGGCGAGCTGATCCGGGTGGTACACCGCCCCGTGGCCTTCGAGCCCCGGGAACCCACCGAGGAGACGCAGGGCACGCCGGAGGGAGGGATGAGCTTCCAGTTCGAATTCGACATCCTGGCTGTGGGCATGGCGGTCCGTCCGGACGGCGAGATGATGGCCGTCACCACGGCCCTGGACCCCACCGACTTCCGTTTCCGGGAGGAGCAGGAGGAGGACCCCCGGCCCTCCCGGTGGGCCATCGACCTCTTCGACGACGCCGGGCGCTGGCTGGCCCGCTACCCCACGGGGGAGGAGATGCCCGCAGCGGTCCTGGACTGGGGAGCGGACGGGCTCTATGTGATCAACCACCAGGGGGACGCCAGCGTCCGGCGCTTCTCCATCGTGCAGCCGCAGTAGACGACCTCCGGGTCCCACCCGGGCAGGTCACGGCGTTCGGGGTTTCGGGCGCCTCCGTCACCGGGCATCATACAGTCCTGGGAGCCCGCCGGGCGCTCCGGCGGGAGGAACGGAGGTGCCTCGATCCCATGGACCCGCATCGCACAGCCCTGGACCTCACCCCCGAGGAGCGTGCGGGACTGCCCTCCGACGGCGGAGAGGATTTCAACCGCCTGGTCTTCGAGGAGAGTCCCTACCTGCTCCAGCACGCCGCCAACCCCGTGGATTGGTATCCGTGGGGTGATGAGGCGTTCCAGCGCGCCCGGGAGCTGGACCGCCCCATCTTCCTCTCCATCGGCTACTCCACCTGCCACTGGTGCCACGTCATGGAGGAGGAGTCCTTCGAGGACCCCGAGGTGGCGGGACTCCTCAACGAACACATGGTCTGCATCAAGGTGGACCGGGAGGAGCGCCCGGACATCGACAGCCTCTACATGACCGTCACCCAGGGCATGACCGGGGGCGGGGGCTGGCCCATGACGGTCATCATGACCCCGGACGGGCGCCCCTTCTTCGCCGGGACCTATTTCCCCAGACTGAGTGCACCGGGACGCCCGGGCATGGTGGACCTGGTCCCCAGCATGGGCGAGGCGTGGGCCGAGCGCAGGGAGGAGGTCCTGGAGAGCGCCGAGGAGATCCGGGAATGGCTGGAGGGGGCGGTCCGGGGCTCGGCCGGGGGCCAGGTGGGGGCCCACCTGCTCCCCAGGGCCTACGAGCAGCTGGCCCAGCGCTACGACGCCGAGTGGGGGGGCTTCGGGGAGCGTCCCAAGTTCCCCACGCCCCACAACCTCACCTTCCTGCTCCGTTTCAGGGAACGCTCGGGGGAGGACCCCGCCCTCACCATGGTGGAGCACACCCTCCAGCGGATGCGCCAGGGCGGCATCTTCGACCAGGTGGGATTCGGCTTCCACCGCTACAGCGTCGACCGGCAGTGGCTGGTCCCCCATTTCGAGAAGATGCTCTACGACCAGGCCGGCATCGCCCTGGCTGCCATCGAGACCTTCCAGGCCACCGGCAGCCGGCGCTACGCCGGGATGGCCAGGGAGGTCTTCACCTACGTGCTCCGGGACATGCAGGGCCCCGAGGGGGGCTTCTACTCCGCCGAGGACGCCGACAGCGAGGGGGAGGAGGGGCGCTTCTACGTCTGGGGTGCCGACGTGGTGCGGGAGGTCCTGGGTGAGGAGGCGGAGCTCTACATGGAGGTCCACGGCTTCACCGAGGAGGGGAACTACCGGGAGGAGGCCAGCGCTCAGCAGACCGGCCGTAACATCCCCCACCTCCCCGAACCCCTGGAGACCCAGGCGGGCCGGCTCGGCATGGACCCGGCGGAGCTGACCCGGCGGATGGAGGCGGC
>JAWOFN010000117.1:0-12691 GCA_046497505.1 bacterium
CCTGCAGCGGAACATCACGCTGAAGGAGGAGCACACCCGGAGGGTCTGCTCCGAGATCAGAGACCTCGGGGAGCAGCTGGATCTGGATCCCCCCGAGCTGTTCCTCACCGATATCATCGCGCGGCTGCACGACGTGGGTCGTTTCGAACAGTACGCACGCTACCGCACTTTCTCGGACCGCGATTCAGAGAACCATGCCGCGCTCGGTATCGCCGTGCTGAGGCAGGAAGGTGTCCTCGACCGGTTCGATCCCCCCGTTCGCGACCTGATCCTTTGTGCCATCCGCTATCACAACCGGGCGACCCTCCCGGAGAAGGAGACCTCCGACTGCCTGTTCTACTCGCGGCTGCTGCGCGATGCCGACAAGCTGGATATCTTTCGGGTCGTGACGGAACACTACCACCGTGGGGAGGCGGACGGGAACGAGGCCATCGAACTGGGCCTGCCCGATACGCCGGACTTCTCGGAGGAGGTCTATGAGGACCTGCTGCAGCAGCGGATCGTGGATATCGCCCACGTGAAGAACTTCAACGATTTCAAACTTCTCCAGGTCGGGTGGGTATACGACATCAACTTCACCCCTACCTTCCACCGCATAAAGGAACGGCACTACCTGGAGAAGATCCGCGAGGTCCTGCCTCGATCGGCAGCCACTGAGACCGTCTTCTCGCATATCGGCTCTTACCTCGACGAGCGGGTGTGATACAGACCCCTCGCAGCAGGCCCGTCGTCGGCTCATTCAGCGGATCAGTTCCAATTCCACCATCCGCCCCAGATCCTCGAGCGCCTGCCGTTCCTTCTCGCCAAGTTCCCGGGGGCTGCGATCGATGATGCAGAATGCACCCAGCTTGTACCCCCCCGGTGATTTGACGGGGTATCCCGCGTAGAAACGGATGTGGGGGGGGCCCTGAACCAGCGGATTTTCGCTGAAGCGGGGATCCAGCAGGGCATCGGGTATGACCATGGTCTCGTCACCGTTGATGGCGTGGGCACAGAAAGCGACGGAGCGAGGGGTCTCCTCCGTGTCCAGTCCCTGGTGCGACTTGAAATACTGTTTCTTCTCATCGATGAGGGTGAGGACCGCGATCGGCACCGAGAACATCCGCTGGGCCATCCGGGTGAGGTGGTCGAACCGCTCCTCGGGCCCGGTATCCAGCAGGCCCGTCGCCTTCAAGGCCTTCAGACGTTCCTGTTCGTTGGCCGGTGTGCGCGGCAGGGCGATCTCGGCGCTCTCCGACCACGCATCGAGGCGGAATAGCGCGGCCATGAGACGCTGACGGGCCGATTCATCATCGACGGGCCGTACCAGGAAATCATCCGCTCCCGCCGATCGGATGCTTCGAAGTGACGTGTCCTCTTCCACGATCCCGATCACAGGGAGCGTCGCCATCCCCAGCGGACCGCGCAGGGCCTGCAGGATCTTCATGCCCGCTCCGGCCGGAAAGTCGAAGCCCAGGATGAGTACGTCCGGAGGATCGGATGCGATCCGACGGAGTGTGACATCGGCACTCTCGGCCGGATCGATCCTGCAGTCCTCCACACCAAGTCCGTCCTGCAGGAGCTTCAGCGTGTCCGGATCGGAGTCGGCCACCAGGACATGGCGTACGGAGTCCGACGGGCCTTCCTCTTCACTCCCTGCCCCCCTCTCATCTCCTCGCTCCATCTCACCCGTCAGTCGGAGCAGATCCAGATGTCCCTGCACCTCTTCGAGGGACGTATCGCCGTTCACGAGGTGCCAGAGCGCATCCTCCTCCAGGGGGTAAAGCAGATCATGAGAGCGCGCGAAATGTCGCAGGGCTTCCGTGTTGCTGCCATCGGCTACCTGCTGGGCCAGTTCGTCATCCACCTCAAGCAGTTCCATGAGGGCCAGGCGCCCCCTGTAACCGTTGAAATCACACGCCTCACAGCCTCCCGGTTTCAAATACCGCGGTTCGTAGCCTCTCCGTTGGAGGGCTTCCCTGATCGCATCATCCATCTGCTCGGGGGAAACGACCGCAGCACAGTGTGGACAGAGCCGCCGAACGAGTCGCTGACCGACCACACCCTTCAGACTGGCCGAGACCTTGAACGGCTCGATGCCCATGTCAGCCAGGCGGACCACCGCGGTAGGCGCATCGTTGGTATGCAGGGTCGAGAACACCAGGTGTCCGGTCAACGATGCCTGGGTGGCGATCTCCGCCGTCTCCCGGTCACGGATCTCTCCGACCAGCACGACGTCGGGATCCTGACGCAGGACCGAACGCAGGGCCGAGGCGAAGGTGAGTCCCTTCTTCACATCCACCTGGACCTGCGTCGCTTCCTCGATCTGGTACTCCACAGGATCCTCGACGGTGACGATGTTGATCTCCGGGGTCTGGATCCGTGTGATGGCCGCACGGAGGGTAGTGGACTTCCCGGAACCGGTCGGTCCCGTCACCAGGACGACCCCCTCCTTGTTCTGCAGCATCCGTCCGAATCGTTTCAGCGTCTCGGGGCGGAGCCCCAGCTGCTCCAGGGAGACCCCTCCCTTCTCGTCACTGAGCATCCGGACCACCGCCTTCTCGCCGTGCTGAGCCGGCAGGATCGATAGGCGCAGGGTCACCCCGCGTTCGCCCACCCGGATGCGGGCCTGCCCGTCCTGGGGCTTGAAGTGCTCGGCGATATCCAGCCTGCCCATTATCTTCAGTCGCGCTATGAGCGGTCCGGCCCCTACGTACTTCGGAATCGTCATGATCTTGCGGAGCTGCCCATCGATCCGGAAGCGGACCTCGGTGCTGCGTTCGGCGTGTTCGATATGGATGTCGGAGGCACGAAGATCCAGCGCCTTCAGCAGCAGCGCGTTCACCAGACGGATGACCGGGGCACGGACGGGTTCTTCCTCGCCTTCCCGGTCGGGTCCCTGGAGGATCTCTACTTTCTCGGAGGGTTCGATCCGATCGAGTGTGTTGAATACGGTGACATCCGAATCCAATACCCGGGCGATGAGGCGGTCGATGTTGAGGGGAAGAGTGTACCGGGGTTCGATCCGCCGACCGGCGGCCCATCCGACCTGTTTGCGCGCTTCCAGGTTCAGGGGGTTGGCCATCGCGATCCGCACACTCTCATCGGCGGTGTCCAGGGGCATGAGGGCGTAGCGCCGGCAGAGCTTCTCCGGTACCAGCGGGAGGGTTTCCGCGTTAACATCGTCGGGGCCTGGATCGGCGGACGTGATATGGTATTTCTGCTCGACGAGTCCGGCAACCTGCTCGAACGGGAGCCAGCCGTTATCCACGATCGCCTGGACCAGGAACGGCCGCTTCTGCTCCCTCCAGGTCCGGACGAGCTCCTCATCGTATCCCGGGATGTCTTCGAGAAGGGGTAGAAGCCACTCGTCCTGGAACACATGTCTCTCAGCCATCGATGCTCATCGCCTGCTGGATTCGACAAGGTCCGACTCCGCCTGGAGCGTCGCCGGACGAACGGACTCATTGTCCCACATCCGCCCCCACGTATGAAGCACGATGCTGACCCGAAGCCTAAAGCCTTCACAACGGCAGCTGAACCCTGCAATATGGACAGCAGCCGGCATCCACCTCGCCTGAAGAACGAGGGTAAGCTCCCGTATGATCGACCAAGAGCCCCGCAGGACCTCGCCTCGAACACACACTACCGCACTGCTGGTCCTGCTCCTCCTGATCCCTTCCGGGACCGCCGGAGCAGCGGCCGACCCCTACCCCCGGGACCCCGACCTGGACATCCTCCACTATGTCTTCCGGCTGAGCCTGAGTGATGCCGAGGACATCGTGCGGGGCCGAACCACGCTGAAGGTCCGTTTCCTGCGGGCGGGCAAGAGCTCCTTCGTCCTCGACCTGGTGGGTACCCGACCCGGAAGCGGAGACCGCTCGGAGCGGGGTATGCGCGTGCAGGAGGTCACGGGACCCGGGGGACCGGTCCGCTTCTCCCACTCCGACGACCGTCTAACCGTACATCTGGAAGGTGCCGCGGAAGCCGGTGAGGAACGCATCTACACAGTCGTCTATTCCGGCATACCGGCCGACGGGCTGATCATCTCACGCAGCAAGTACGGGGAACGCACCTTCTTCGGCGACAACTGGCCCGACCGGGCACGGCACTGGCTCCCGGCTGTCGATCACCCCTCCGACAAAGCCACCTGCGAGTTCATCGTGACCGCACCGGCTCACTACCGGGTGATCGGGTCGGGCGAGCTGGTGGGGGAAGAGGAAGTGGGTACGGATCTCCGCCGGACCCATTGGCGCACCCGGGCCCCCCTGGCCACCAAGCTGATGGTCATCGGGGCCGCCGAGTTCGCGGTGGTGGACCTGGGGGAGGCCCGCGGTATCCCCCAGCAGGCCTGGACCTACGAGCAGGACCGGGCGGCCGGGGCGGAGTCCTTCTCCGTCTCACCGCGGATCCTCGACTTCTATGCCCGCCGTATCGGTCCCTTCGCCTACGCGAAGCTGGCGCACGTGCAGTCGAAGACACGCTACGGCGGTATGGAGAACGCCGGGAACATCTTCTATCACGAGGGCCGCGGCGAGACGCCCGGATGGAGCGAGGGGCTCATCGCCCACGAGATGGCCCACCAGTGGTTCGGGGACGCGGTGAGCGAGGCGGACTGGCATCACATCTGGCTCAGCGAGGGATTCGCCACCTACTTCACGAGCGTCTACATGGAGCACACCTACGGGCACCGGCGGCTCATCGAGGAGATGGGCAGGGACCGCCGACGGGTGATCCGCGCCTGGCGGCAGCGGCCGGCCTCATCGGTGGTGGACACCACCCTGGCCATAGGGGGGGACCTGCTCAGCACCAACACCTACCAGAAGGGAGCCTGGGTCCTCCACATGCTGCGTCACCGGGTCGGGGAGACGGACTGGTGGGAGGGCATCCGGACCTACTACCGGCGCTTCATGAACGGCAACGCACTCACGTCCGACTTCCACGCGGTCATGGAGGAGGTCTCCGGGGAGGAACTGGACCGGTTCTTCCACCAGTGGCTGCGGCTGCCCGGTCACCCGGTAATCGAGTGGTCGTGGCGATGGGAAGAGCCATCCGGGACGCTGCGCATATCGGTCCGGCAGGTACAGGAGAGCGGCAACATCTTCCGCTTCCCCCTGGAAGTGGGGATCGCCGAGGATCCCTCGCAGCCGCTCCAGATCGTCACGCTCCAGGTGGACGGTCCGGAAGGCTCCTTCAGCATCCCGCGGGAGCGCGCTCCCCGGTATGTCTGCCTCGATCCCCACGTCTGGCTGCTGATGGAAGCCTCGCGCGTGAGGGACTGAGCCTTCCCCATGGTTGGGGTGTCCAAGGGGCCCCGGAATACCCCATACTGTCCGGTATCCGGCAACGGACCTCTGCCTGCCCGCCCCCATCACCGATGCAGCCGATGAGGAGCCGTTCCATGCCGCGTCACCTCCCGTCCCATCCCTTCCGTTCTCTCACAAGGGTCTTCGCCCTGCTGGTCCTGGCCTTCGGGGTCTCATCCCTCCCGGCCGCCCCGGCGGCAGGCCCCCCTGCCGAGGAGGTCCCACCCGATGCATGCACCAGTGTGGTCGCGGGTCGCCTGGCCACCACCGACGGATCCACCATCACCTCACATACCTGCGATGGGGGCAGCCGTACCTGGATCGAGATCGTGGACCACGCCACGCACGGTCCCGATGAGATGGTCCCCATCTGGAACAAGCGGATCAAGCGGACCGAGTCCGCCGACGACATGCGGGGTCTTGAGGCACTGGGCGAGATCCCCCAGGCCCCCGAGACCTACCGGTTCGTCCACACCGTCTACCCCTGTTTGAACGAGCATCAGCTGGGCATGGGGGAGACCACGATCGGCGGCCGCCGGGAGCTTCGGTCCCGTGAGGGCATCTTCTCGATCGAGGAACTGCAGAAGGTGGTCATGGCCCGGGCCCGGACCGCCCGGGAAGCCATCCGCATGATGGGCGCGCTCGCCGAGCAGTACGGCTACGTGGACACCGGGGAGTGCCTGACGGTCATCGACCCTCAGGAAGCCTGGTTCTTCGAGATCTTCGGACCGGGTACGGATCGGAAGGGTGCGGTCTGGGCCGCGGTACGGATCCCGGACGACCACGTGGCCGTTTCGGCCAACATCCCCCGGATCGCCGAGATCGACCCCGACGACAGCGAGAACTGCATCGCCTCGGACAACGTCTTCACCCTGGCCGTCGAGGAGGGCTGGTGGGACCCCAAGAGCGGTGAGCCGTTCAAGCTGTGGAAGGCCTACTCGGACCGCAGACCCTTCTCCATCCGGGAGTACTGGGCGCTCAGCCGGCTCGCCCCCTCCCTGGGCCTGCGCTACGACGCAGACGAACTCCCCCTCTCGGTCCGGCCCGACCGGAAGGTCTCGGCCCGCGACATCATGGACCTGCTGGGCGCGACCTACCGGGACAGCGAGTTCGACATGCTCCAGAACCTGATGGTACCGGGACGCCGGGGCGGCGAGCCGCGCCTGAGCCCGGTGGCCAATCCCTGGATGAGCCGCGAGATGTCGAACCTGCTCAACACGCTCAAACCCGGCACGGTGGAACGGCAGCGCACCATATCGGTCAACGCGGCCGCGTACTCGACGGTCATCCAGGCCCGCTCCTGGCTGCCTGACCCGGTGGGAGGCCTGCTGTGGCTGGGCTTCGACTGCCCCACCCTGATCCCCCGGATCCCCATCTTCGCCGGTACGTATGAACTGCCTCCCGATTTCGCCATCAGTTCCAAACACCGCTTCCGCCGTGATGCGGCTGCCTGGGCCTTCCACCGTGCCTGCCGGCTGGCGCAGATCACCTATCAGCGGGACAAGGAGGTCCTCCTCGACCTCCGCGAGGAACTGCTCGATCAGGCCTTCGACGAACTGCCCGCCATCGAGGAGCGGGCGATGGCCCTCTACGAACAGGATCCGCAGCAGGCGATGGAGTTCCTGAACGCCTATTCCAACAACTTCGCCCGGGCGGTCGTGGACCGGATGTGGGAGGTTGGCAACCGGATCTGGCTGCGCTACGTCTCCGGGTTCTGATCCCGAGGGTCAGCACCCCGGACGATCTCCGCCGGGCGGGGACCGGGAGTTAGGGCACCCTGACGCGGACGGAAGGAACGATGATGGTCGGACGGATGAAGATCACAGGCAGGACCCTGTTCTGCACCCTCCTGGCACTCTGCGCCATCACCGCCGGGGTCCAGGCACAGGAAGCGGGACTCCGCGGCTGTACGGTGATGATCGCCGGGAAAGCGACCACGGTCGACGGATCGATCCTCTTCGTTAAGACAGAGGACGACAGCCCCCGCGATATCGACCGCCTCTGGTTCGTACCCCGCCGCGCTCATCCGCCGGGAGCTGTGGTACGGCTCCACAACGGCGGCACCATCCCCCAGGTGGAGGAGACCTATGCCTATTTCTGGGACGAGTGTCCCGGGACCTCCTTCTCCAACGGGGTGGTGAACGAGTGGGGTGTGGCCTTCGGCAGCAACGGCTGCTGGTCGAAGGAGGATTCCTTCGAGGAGGTGGCCGCCCGCGAGGACATCGTGGACGGCGGCCTCGGGTTCCGGCTCCGGCTCATCCTGGCCGAACGATGCCGCACGGCCCGAGAGGCGGTGGAACTGGCTGCCTCACTGATCGACCGGCTGGGCTACGCCGCCTCGGGACGGAACCTGAACATCGTGGGGCCCCGGGAGGCCTGGCAGCTGCAGATGGTGCGGGGGAAACAGTACGTGGCACGGCGGGTGCGCGAGAACGAGGTGGCGATCATCGCCAACACTTTCAGCATCCGCGAGGTGGATCCCGCCGACCGGGAGAACTTCGTCTGCTCACCGCGCCTCATCGAATACGCCGCCGAACGGGGATGGTACGATCCGGCTTCCGGGGAACCCTTCGACTTCGCCCGGGCGTACGCACCCGAGCGGGCCCACACCGCCCCCTCCAACACGGACCGGCAGTGGGAGATGGCCCGCCTGCTGGACCGGGACTTCCCCCTCTCCCGGGAGCGGGCCCGGGAGGGGCAGATGCCGGTCTCCGTGGTGCCCGACCGCAGACTGTCGGTGCAGGACGCCTTCGAGGTCTTCCGAAGCCATCACGAGGGAACCGACCTGGACCGATCGGGCCGCACCGCCAGCGAGGCGTACCGGCAAAGCCCCCACCGCAACCCGGCCACCATCTGCAACCTGGGCACCCACCGTACCACGGTCGTCCAGCAGCGCGCCGGGATGCCCGCGGATGTCGGCACGCTGGTCTGGCGCGCCCTGGACCAGCCGTGCAGCAGCGTCTTCGTACCGTGGTACCTGGGGGCCCGACGCATCCCGGAAGCCTACCAGGAGCCGGGCGAGGACCTGGCCACCAGCCGCCGCGACCTGCTCTCCTTCCACTTCGAGCTGCCCCCTGAGACCTGGGAACTGGACCGCGGGTCCGCCTCCGGGATCTTCGCTTACCTGGGCGGATTGGTGGACGCGTGGTACGGGGAGACGATCGGCTTCGTCCGGGCGCGGTGGGATGACTTCGAGCAGGTGCAGTTCGATCTGCAGCCGGCGGTGGAGGAGACGGCGCTGCGGTTATGGGAACGTGACCCGGCGATCGCCCGGGAGTACCTGTCCACCTATACGTATTCCCGCGCGGTGGAGGCCCTTGCCGTCGCCCGCGACCTGACCGGGGCCATCGAGCAGCGGGTGTGGACCACCGGCGTCCGGGAGGAGCTGGTGCCGCCTCGGGAGAGATAGCCTCCCACCCCGGACCGGCAGCGCGCCCCCGGGATCCCGAGTCCGTCCGCTCGGTGCCGGGAGCGGGTTTCGCGGACGGCGTCACATGTGACGAACGGTTGCGGACCCCGAAGATGCTCGGGTATCCTGATCAGGGGTGCGAGGCCCCGATCCTCCAGATCTCCGACCCGCCGGCCTACTGTCGGGCCGGCCGGTGTGCGCGGCAGAATCCTGCCTGCCCGACGACAAGGAGCCTGAACATGTATCCACGCGCGGGATCCCTGCCCGCTGTGGGTCGCCTCACCCGAACCGCCCTGGCGGCATCGCTGCTGCTGCTCCTTGGGACTCATCCGGCCGCGGCGCAGCCAGATGGGATCCCCATGGACGGCGAGGCCATCTACATGATGTCATGTGCCAACTGCCACGGGGCCGACGGGAAAGGGGTCTCCCAGGGCCAGCTCGGCTTCACCCTCCCCGTACCCGACCTCACCGACTGCGACTTCGCCAACCGGGAGCCCGACGGAGACTGGATGGCAGTGGCCCACGCGGGAGGCCCGGTGCGGGGCTTCTCGCCCCTCATGCCCGCCTTCGAGGGCGTGCTCACCGTCGAGCAGCTCCAGCTCGCCGTCGATCACATCCGCACCCTCTGTCAGAACGACGACTGGCCCCGGGGGGACCTCAACCTGCCCCGCGCCCTCGTCACCGAGAAGGCCTTCCCCGAGGACGAGGCGGTCTTCACCGCCATCACACCCTCCGAGGAGATCACCAGCGTCACCGGTGAGTTCGTGTACGAACAGCGCTTCGGGGCCCGGAACCAGTTCGAACTGGTCATCCCCTTCGGCTGGCGCGAGATGGCCGTCACAGGAGGGGCCCCGGACGAGACGAACTGGGCCTCCGCCATGGGAGACATCGCCGTCGGTGTGAAGCGTGCGATGTATCACAACTTCGGGAGCGGCACGATCTTCAGCCTCACCGGAGAGATCATCCTGCCCACCGGCGACGAGGAAGAGGGCTTCGGCAAGGGGACCGCGGTGTTCGAACCGTTCTTCTCCTTCGGCCAGATCCTCCCCGCCGGGTTCTTCATGCACTCCCAGGGCGGCGTCGAACTCCCCTTCGACGAGACCAAGTCCGCACAGGAAGGGTTCCTCCGATTCGTCCTCGGCCGCACGTTCACGGTGGGTCAGTGGGGCCGGACGTTCGCCCCCATGGTCGAACTGCTGGGAGGTCAGGAACTGGAGGGAGGCGCAGAACCTTCCTGGGACATCGCCCCCCAGCTCTTCTTCACCCTCAACAGGCGTCAGCACATCCTCATGAACATCGGCGTACGGACCCCCATGGACGACGCGTTCGGTCCGGACACGCAGGTGATGGCCTATATCCTGCTCGACTGGTTCGACGGCAGCTTCTGGGAAGGGTGGTAGGACATGAACCGAAAGCGAGTACTCAGTGCATCCATCGTCGTACTCCTCCTGACCGCGGCGGCGGTCACCACCGGCCAAGTCCCCCTGCCCGACCTCTTCGTCGCCTCCGACCAGTGCATGAGCTGCCACAACCAGCTCATCGCTCCCGGGGGAGAGGACATCTCCATCGGGACGGACTGGCGCTCTTCGATGATGGCCAACGCGGCGCGGGACCCCTACTGGCAGGCCTCGGTCCGACGAGAGACCCTGGTCCACCCTTCAGCCTCCGCGGCCATCCAGCACGAGTGCTCGGCATGCCACATGCCCATGACCCGATACGAGGCGAAGGCGGCCGGGCAGCAGGGCATGGTGTTCGACCACCTGCCCATCGTGGACGCACTGAACCGGGCCGACCTGCTGGCAGCCGACGGGGTATCCTGCGCCATGTGTCACCAGATCCAGGAGGAGGGGCTGGGCGAGGAGTCCGGTTTCACCGCCGGGTTCGTGGTGGACAACCGGAGAGCGATGGGACAGCGGAAGATCTTCGGTCCCTACGTGGTGGATGACGGCAGGAAGAACCTGATGAACTCTTCCGCCCGGTTCACCCCGGAGCAGAAGCTCCACATCAAGGGATCGGGACTCTGCGCCACCTGTCACACCCTCTATACCCATGCCCTGGACGAGGAGGGGAATGTCACCGGGGAACTCCCCGAGCAGGTCCCCTACCTGGAATGGGAGCACAGCGACTACTACGGTAAGCGGAGCTGCCAGTCCTGCCACATGCCCATGGTGGAGACCGAGACCCCTATCACCGGCGTGGTGGGCCAGGACCGGCCGGAAGTGAACCGTCACGTGTTCCGCGGCGGCAACTTCTTCATGCCCCGCATCCTGAACGCGCATCGGAAGGAACTGGGGGTGGCGGCTCAGCCCGGCGAGCTGGAGGTCGCCTCCGTCCGTACGAAAGAGCACCTGGACACCTCTTCGGCCCGTCTCGCCCTCGAGGGGGTCGGGGTGGCAGGTGGACACCTGGCGGCCGAGGTCGTCATCATCAACCTGGCCGGACACAAGCTGCCCTCCGCCTACCCTTCCCGGCGGAGCTGGATCCACTTCACGGTCCGTGACGGGCAGGGGGACGTGGTCTTCGAGTCGGGGCGGATGGACCCGGACGGTTCCATCCGGGGGAACGAGAACGACCGGGACCCCTCCCGCTTCGAGCCGCACTACCGTGAGATAACATCCCCGGACCAAGTCCAGATCTACGAGCCGATCCTGGGAGACCCGGGGGGTGAGGTGACCACGGTGCTCCTCACCGCCACCCGGTATCTGAAGGACAACCGGCTCCTCCCGAAGGGCTTCGACAAGTCCACTGCCGACCCGGACATCGCGGTCTACGGCGAGGCATCACAGGACCGTGACTTCACCAGCGGGGGGGACCGGGTCCGCTACACGGTACCGATCCCCGCAGGTCGGCAGGGCCCCTTCACCGTGGAGGCCGCGCTCTGCTACCAGCCCATCGGGTTCCGCTGGGCACACAACCTGAAACAGCATTCCTCCGACGAAGGGGACCGTTTCGTGGGCTACTTCGAGCAGATGGCGGACCGGTCCGGCACCCTCCTCGCCCGGAAGAGCGTGGAACTGCCTTGACCCGTAACCCCCTGTGGGTGTCCGTGGTGATGGCCGGTGTGATGATCCCCGTCGCCATCTGGCTCACCACCCGCCCCTCACGACCGGAGTGAGGTCATGAAGCGTGCGCTCTTCCTGCTCCTGGCACTCTCTCTCCTTTCCGCCGGCTCTCCGCAGAACCCCCGGTTCGACCTCGTCATCCAGGGGGGGTCGATCGTCGACGGGACGGGAGCCCCTGCTTTCACGGCGGACCTCGGGGTCCGTGACGGACGGATCGCGGCCATCGGGGACCTCACCGGGGCCGCGGCCGGGACCGTCATCGACGCGGCCGAGAGGGTGGTTACCCCGGGGTTCATCGACGCGCATGCCCACGGGGACCCCCGCCGGACCCCCGATTTCCCGAACGAGGTGGCGATGGGTGTGACCACCCTGCTCCTGGGACAGGACGGCTCCTCATCCGTCGACCCCGACGATCCCGACACATGGTTCAGGCGGAACGCCTCCCTCGCCACCGGTCCGAACGTGGCCTACCTGGCAGGCCATGCAGGGATCCGCCGTTGCGCCGGGGTCCCCATGGGCAGCGCCGCCGAAGGAGCACGGCTTCAGGGGATGGAGTCGGCGATGGACACCCTGATGACCGCCGGTTGTTTCGGCCTCTCGACGGGGTTGGAATACCGGCCGGGCACCTTCGCCTCCCGCGCGGAACTGGCGGCCATCGCCCGGCCCGTCGGACGGCATGGGGGTGTGGTGATGAGCCACGTCCGGGACGAGGATAATGCCGGGATCGAGGGCTCCCTGCAGGAGCTGCTGGACCAGGGACGGGACGGAGATACGGCGGTCCATGTATCCCATATCAAGGTGGTCTACGGAAAGGGTCCCCGGCGGGCCGAGGAGGTACTGGCCCTGCTGGACGATGCCCGAAGGGAGAGCGTCCGGGTGACCGCCGACATCTATCCCTACACCGCCAGCTACACCGGCATAGCCATCCTCTTCCC
>JAWOFN010000001.1:0-33741 GCA_046497505.1 bacterium
CACCAGGATCAGGTCTGCCTTGTAGCCGAATTTGATCCGGCCTATCCGGTCCTCCAGCCCCATGATGCGTGCGTTGTTCCCGGTGGCGTGCTTGATCACGTCCAGGGGGTGGAAGCCCGCCTCCTGCTGCAGTTCCAGTTCCCGCACGTAGCCGAAGCCGTAGAGCCGGTAGATGAACCCGGCGTCCTCGCCCACGCCGATGAGACCGCCTCGGCGTGCGAACTCCCGCAGGGCCGCGAACCAGAGCTGGTAGTTGTGCTTCCACTCGACCTCGTCCTCGGTGGTCCAGCCCAGGAAGTAGGAGCCGTGACTCGCCAGGTCGGGCTGGAAGTAGGCCTCGAGAGCGGGGTGGAGGCACTCCTCGAACCACGGCTGGTTCCGGGCGGCCATGACGTCGCGGCTCGCCTCGTAGATGGTCAGCGTGGGGATCCACGCCACCTCCGCGTCCACCATGGCCTGCAGCACCTGTCCGAGCTTCTCGGGGTCGGCCTCCTTGAAGAGACGGCCCGCCCAGCGGAAGCGGTCCAGCTCGTTGCTGTAGTTGTAGCCGGGGGGGAAGGACTGGGAGCCGTAGGGCAGGGCGGCATCGGGGATCCCGTACCAGTGCTCGATGGTGGTGGTGCCGCCCGCGATGTCGTCCCAGGCGTCCGTCTCCTCCACCCCCACGTGGTGAGCACTCCGGAGGTCCTGCCTGCGGGCCTCGTCGAGGGCTGCGGCGAGCAGGTCGCGGTCCAGCCCGAAGAGTTTGATCCCGTCCCCTCCGGCGGCCTCGATCTCCCGCACCGACTCCCGGATCTCGTCCGGGGTGCGTCCGGAGACCGTCATGTAGAGATGGATCCGGGGGGCGGCGATCTCTCCTCTGCGGCTCTGTTCGCGCAGCCGCAGGGCCTTCTCCCGGTCGCTCCCCACGTCCCGGATGGTGGTGATGCCGCTGGCCAGCCAGAGGTCGAGCTGGTACTGGAAGGGCATGGAGACCCCTCCCCGGCTGTCCTGCAGGTGGGCGTGGCTGTTGATGAGTCCGGGGAGCAGGTAGCGTCCCTGCCCCTCGATCACCGCGTCCACGTCTCCTTCCACGCGCCCCCCGATCTGGACGATACGATCCTCTTCCACCAGCACCCGGGTGGGTCCGGTCGCGGGGGTGCCGTTGCCGTCGATCAGGTAGACGTCCTGGATGAGCAGCCGCCGGTACCGCTTCCCGTGCTCAGGCGCCGGCGGGTCCTGGGACTGCGCGCCCGCCGGGAGGGCGAGAGCGAGGATCAGGGCTCCGGCGAGGACGGATGAAGGGGTGGAGAGGGGGAAGGATCGGGTCCTCATGCGGGTCTCCTCCTTGACGGGGTCCGAGCAAGCCGAGCCTAGACCGGCTGGTCCCGGAGGTCAAACCACCGCGGAGGCACCGCGCAGCCTTGTGGAAGAAAGGCCCTGCCGGTAGGTTAGCCGCATCGGTGCGGCTCGTGTCCGGCCGCCGATCCCCCCGTTCGAGAGGGAGAAGGGATGCCCCGGAGGGGGCATCCACGAAAGGAAAGGAAGAAGCCCCTATGGCAGGAGGAAGTCGCAGGAAGTCGTGGGCCGAGCCCTTCAAGATCAAGGTGGTCGAGCCGGTCAGGATGACCACCCGGGAGGAGCGGGAGGAGGCCCTGGAGGAGGCGGGATGGAACACCTTCCTGCTCCGGAGCCGGGAGGTGTACATCGACCTGCTCACCGACAGCGGCACCAGTGCCATGTCCGACCACCAGTGGGCGGGCATGATGCTCGGGGACGAGGCGTACGCAGGGAGCGTGAACTTCTACAACCTCGAGAAAGCCATCCAGGACGTCTACGGCTACCCCTACATCGTACCGACCCACCAGGGCCGGGCCGCCGAGCACATGATCAGCCAGATCCTGATCTCCGAGGGCGACATCATCCCCGGCAACATGTACTTCACCACCACCAAGCTGCACCAGGAGCTGGCGGGGGGCACCTTCGTGGACGTGATCATCGACGAGGCCCACGACCCGGCCAGCGAGCACCCCTTCAAGGGGAACGTGGACCTCGAGAAGCTCGACGCGGCGGTCTCCGAGCACGGAGCGGAGAAGATCCCCTACATCAGCCTGGCCACCACGGTGAACATGGCCGGCGGTCAGCCGGTGAGCATGGCGAATCTCAAAGCGCTCCACGCCTACTGCCGGGAGAAGGGCATCCCCATCTACCTGGACAAGACCCGGGTGGCGGAGAACGCCTACTTCATCCAGAAGCGGGAAGAGGGCTACCAGGACACGCCGGTGAAGGAGATCGTGAAGGAGATCTGCTCCTGCACCGAGGGCGCCTGGATGAGTGCGAAGAAGGACGCGCTGGTCAACATCGGCGGCTACCTGGCCCTGCGGGACGAGGAGGTCTTCGACAGGGCCCGGAACATGGTCGTGGTCTACGAGGGCCTGCACACCTACGGCGGCATGGCCGGCCGGGACATGGAGGCGCTGGCCCGGGGGATCCCCGAGTCGGTGGACGAGGACCACATCCGGGCCCGGGTCGGCCAGGTGGAATACCTGGGGGCGAAGATCGCTTCCGAAGGGGTCCCGATCGTCAAGCCGGTGGGCGGCCACGCGGTGTTCCTGGACGCGAAGGAGTTCCTGGACCACCTGCCCCAGGACCGCTTCCCGGCCCAGCGGCTCGCCTCGGAGATCTACCTGGAGGGCGGGGTCCGGAGCATGGAGCGGGGCATCGTGAGCGCCGGCCGGAACAAGGAGACCGGCGAGCACAACCGGCCCAACCTGGAGCTGGTGCGCCTGACCATCCCCCGGCGGGTCTACACCCAGGCCCATATGGATGTCACCGCCGAGACCATCTGGGAGGTGTGGGACCGCCGGAAGGAGATCGAGGGGCTGGAGATGGTGTACGAGCCGGAGTATCTGCGCTTCTTCCAGGCACGCTTCGAACCGCTGTCCTGAACTCGGTCTCGTGCCCCATCTCGTCGTTGGATTCGGGCGAGCTTGTGCGGCGCAGGACCACCCTGCGCCTCCGTGCTCTCCCTCGTCCGCCTCGACCTGGGGCACGATCCCTTCGCTCAGGCTGGGATACGATCCTACGATGAGGCTTCCAAATGGCTGACACACCCCAACGCATGGCGCTGGTGCTGGCAGGCGGGATCGGGGAGCGGTTCTGGCCCCTCTCCCGTCCCGACCGTCCGAAGCAACTCCTCCCCCTGGGACCCGGCGGGTCCTCCCTTCTGGAGGACACGATCGAGCGGGTGGAGCCGTTCATACCGGCCGAGCGGGTGCTGGTGGTCACCGGGGGCTTCCTGGTCGACCCGATCCGGGAGGCGGACCTGGGTATACCGGACGGGAACGTGATCGCGGAGCCGGCCAAGCGGAACACCGCGGGCGCGCTGGTCTTCGCCGCTGCCCGACTGCTGGCCGACCGTGGGGAGGGGGCCCGGGGGATCACCCTTGCCGTCCTCCCGGCGGACCACCGGATCCAGCCCCCCGATGCCTTCCGACAGGACCTGGAACGGGCCCTGGTCACGGTGGAGGAGGAGGGGGGGCTGGCCGTCATGGGGATCGAACCCGCCCGGCCGGAGACGGGATACGGCTACATCGAGGCGGACACGGGGGCGACCGCCACCTCCCGGGGGGCCCTCCCGGTCGAGGCCTTCAAGGAGAAGCCTGACGAGGAGACCGCAGCAGGATACACGGAGTCGGGCCGCCATTATTGGAACTCGGGGATGTTCTTCTGGCGGCTGGGTGAGTTCCTGGCCGAACTTGAGAAGGCCAGCCCTCCGCACCACGGGGCGGTGGGTCCCCTGGCCGACCACCTGAGGGAGGGGCGGGAGGAGGAGGCCCGGGAACTCTTCGAACGTCTCCCCGATGTGAGCATCGACTACGCCCTCATGGAGAAGGCCGAGAGGGTATGGATGATCCCCGCCTCCTTCCGCTGGGACGACCTGGGGGCCTGGGATGCCCTCCGCCGGGTCTCCGACCTGGACGGTGAGGGCAACCTCATCCAGGGGCCGGCGGTGGTCCTGGAGAGCCGGGAGAGCACGGTGGTGAACGACGCCGGGGAGGAGATGACCGTGTCGGTCGTCGGTGTGGAGGGGCTCACCGTGGTGGTCACCTCCGATGCCGTCCTGGTGGTGCCCACCGAGAGGGCGCAGCAGGTCCGTGAAGCGGTCCGGGAGCTGAAGGAGCGGGAGGAGAGCGGGCGATAGCCTGACCTCGTCCCGTTGCATCGCACCAGAGGTGGGTCCTACCATGGTCGGGTCCATCGAACCCGCCGCCCCGGAGGCCCCCATGTCGCTACGCGTACGTCCTCCCCTTACCGCGATCCTGCTCGCAGCGCTCCTGCTCACCCTCACCGCCCCGGCCCGGACGGCGGCCCAGGGTCCCGAGCTGGACGCCATCTTCTCCTTCCACATCCCCACCGACCTGGTGGCAGGTCCCCAGGGGGGACGCATCGCCTGGATCGGCAACGAGGAGGGGCGGAGGAACGTCTGGGGGGCCGAGGCCCCGGAGTGGGAGCCCCGTCGGCTGACCCGGTACTTCGACGACGACGGACAGGAACTCGGTGCCCTGCAGTTCACCCCGGACGGGGAGCGGCTGCTCTACATCCGGGGAGGGAGCACGAACCGGGACGGGGACCTGCCCAACCCCACCAGCGACCCGGCCGGGGTGAGCCGGGACCTCTGGATGATCACCTGGGAGGGCTCCGACCCGTACCGGATCCACGCCGGGGTCGATATGACCCTCTCGGTGGACGGCAGGGCGGTCTGGTCCAGCGGAGACGACGTGGATCTCCTCGACCTGGCCGAACTGGAGCCCCGGCGGCTCTTCACCGTGCGCTCGGGGGCCGACCAGCTCCGATGGAGTCCCGACGGGACCCGCCTCGCCTTCATCAGCAGCCGGGACGGGCGGGCGATCCTGGGGATCTACGACCTGCGGGACGGCGGCCTGCTCTGGCTCACCAACACGATCCACCGGGACCGCTATCCCCGCTGGTCCCCCGACGGGAGCCGGCTGGCCTTCATCCGGTTCCCTGCCGGCCGGCGCGGGTTCCAGGTGTGCACGGTCAGCACCGCAGGGAACGACGAGCAGGTGCTCTGGGAGTCCCCCGACGGCCCCTACGCCGGCTACCCGCGAAGCATCAGCGGCTCCTACGACCTCATGTACGGGACCGGCCACCTGGTCTTCCCCTCCGAGCAGACGGGATGGAACCACCTCTATGCGATCCCCGACCAGGGGGGCGAGGTCCGCGACCTCACGCCCGGTGAGGGGATCGTGGAGAACGCCGACCTCTCCCCCGACGGCGAGGCGGTGTACGTGAGCACGAACATCCGGGGGATCGACCATCGTCAGCTGGGCCGGATCCGGCTCGAGGATGGGGAGACCGAGTGGGTGGAGGAGGGGAACGTCATCGCCTGGGCCCCCGTGCCCTGGCAGGACGAGCAGGGGGAGCATCTCGCCTACATCCGCTCCACGGCCGCCGAGCCTGCCCGGGTGTACGTGCGGCGGGAGGTGGGCCGCCGAGGTGAATCCGTGGAGGTCTCGCCGCTCCCCGAGGACTTCCCGATGGATGAACTGGCCGGACCCCTGCAGGTGGTTTTCACTGCCCCCGACGGTCTGGAGATACACGGCCAGCTCTTCATGCCCTCCGGGATGAGTCCGGAGGACCCCGTACCCGCTGTCATCTTCATGCACGGCGGCAGCCGCCGGCAGATGCTGCTGGGGTGGCACAACCGGGGCTACTACCACAACGCGTACGGCTTCAACCAGTACCTGGCAGAGCAGGGGTACGCGGTCCTGAGTGTGAACTACCGCAGCGGCATCGGCTACGGTGTGGACTTCCGCGAGCCGGAGGACTATGGCTGGCGGGGAGCAAGCGAGTACCAGGACATCGTGGCCGCCGGCCGCTACCTCCAGGAACTGGACGGGGTGGACCCGGACCGGATCGGCCTCTGGGGAGGTTCCTACGGCGGCTACCTAACCGCCATGGGGCTGGCCCGGGATTCCGAGCTCTTCCAGGCGGGGGTGGACCTGCACGGCGTGCACGACTGGTCCGACCAGCTCCGCTGGTACGGGCGGGGGGAGATCACGGCTCCCAGCGAGGCGATGCGGGACTCCATCGCCTCGCTCGCCTTCCGATCCAGTCCCATGGCGGACATCGCGACCTGGACCTCGCCGGTGCTCATCGTCCACGGCGACGACGACCGGAACGTGCCCTTCCAGGCGAGCATCGACCTGGCCGCGGCCCTGGCCCGGAAGGGGGATGTACCCTTCCGGGAACTCTACTTCCCCGACGAGGTCCACGGGTTCCTGCGGCACGAGAGCTGGATGAGGGTCTTCCGCACGGCCGCCGAGTTCTTCGACCGTTACCTGCAGGTCCCCTGACCTCGAACGAAGAGGGCCCGGGCGGCTGCCCGGGCCTTCCTTCGTGTGTGTGCGCCAGGCATGGCGCGCAGCGCCAGGACTGGCGCTGTCAACCGGGGAGCGAAAGTGAACCGGGAAGTGACTTGGGGGTGAGAGTCCTCTGACCAACCTGATGGAAGCGGTGTGCGAGCGCAGGCTCCGGCTGAAGGTCAACGCCTCCAAGAGCGCGGTGGGTCGGCCGTGGGAACGTCCGTTCCTCGGCTTCGTGCCGTCTTTTGGAAGCAGTGGAAGCGGGGGCGCCGGCGGTACGCGGAACTGAGGCGCCTCGGTGTAGGCTCCGAGGTGGCGGCGCAGACCGCCGGGTCGTCCCACGCCTATTGGCACCTCAGCCGCAGTCCGGTCCTCAGCTATGCCCTGCCCGATGCCTTCTTCGACGCACTCGGGCTGTACAGCCTGTATACTGCCCGCTCAACCAACTGAACCGCCGTGTACGGTCCCGTACGCACGGTGGTGTGACAGGGACAGCCCGCAAGGGCTTACCTATGTCGATCGTGCTGCAGCGGGCGCGATCAGCCTCCTCCGCCGCCCAGCTGCTCCTGGAGCTTCTGCAGGATCTGTTCGAGTTCCTGCATGCTCTCGCCGTACTCGGCCCAGCGGCCGCCGCGCAGGTGCTCCTGGGCCTGCTGGTAGAGCTGCAGGGCCCGGGAGGCCTGTTCGGAGGGTACGCGCACCACACCCTCGGGGGTGGCCATCTCCAGGGTCTGCTCGCCGGTCGGTTCCATCTGGGTGACCGTCACACCGGGCAGGGCGGCGGCCGACTCCTTACCCAGCAGCACCTCCAGCCCCTGTTCCAGGCTCTTGGCCATGACCACACGGGGGCCGTAGGAGAGGATGACCCGCTTCAGCTCGGGCAGCTCGCTCCGGTCGGCCTTCAGGTAGAGGGGTTCGGCATAGACGAGGTTGCGGCCCACCGGGATGACCAGCAGGTTGCCCCGGATGACCTGGCTCCCCTGCTGGCTCCAGAGGGTGGTCTGCTCGCTGATCGTGGGGTCCTGGTCGATACGGGCCTCGATCTGCATCGGGCCGTAGATCAGTTCCTGCTTGCTGAACTTGAAGAGCTTCAGCTGCCCGTACACGCCCGGGTCGGAACGTGCGGCGAGCCACCCGATCATGTTGTCCCGGCCCTGCGGGGTGTAGGGGAGCATGAGGAGGAACTCCTCCCCCCGGTCCTCTTCGAGTTCGAGGATGACGTAGTACGGTTCCATGGGGATCTGGCTGCCCTGGTAGACCTCGGAAGGCAGGGCCCAGAGGTCCTCCTGGTTGTAGAAGACCTCGGGATCCTCCATGTGGAAGAGCCGCCACTTCTCCGCCTGCCTGTGGAAGAGGTCCAGCGGGTAGCGGATGTGGTCCCGTATCCCCTCGGGCATCTCCCCGTAGTCGGTGAAGAGTCCGGGGAAGATGGACCCCAGCACGTCGGTGATCGGGTCGGGTTCCACCAGGTAGTAGGTCACGTCCCCGTTGTAGGCGTCGATGACCACCTTCACGCTGTTCCGGATGTAGTTGATACCGTCCCTTCCCGGTTCGGAGTAGGGCATCCGGTCCGACACCGTATAGGCGTCGAGGATCCAGTAGAGCCGTCCCTCCGAGATCACCATGTAGGCGTCGTTGTCATAGCGGAGGAAGGGGGCGATCTTGAAGGTCCGGTTCGCTATCCGCCGGTTCTCCATCAGGCGGGTCTCCGAGGTGGGGTACTCGGAGATGAGCAGCTTGAAGTGGCCGTACTTGAGGGCGTACACCGTCCGGCGCAGCAGGTTCCCGATCGGGACCCCTCCGGTCCCCTCGTAGCGGGTGGTCTCGTTCCGCTCCCCCGAGGCGTAATCGAACTCATCCTCGGTGGTCCCGGTCAGCACGTAGTCGTGGGTGAGCTCACCGTAGTAGATCTCGGGACGGGTGATCTCGAACCCGTGATCGCTCCGGGGAGGGATGTCCCGGATGAAGAGGACCGGCATCCCCTCGGAGGTGACCTCGTTCACCGGGCTCATGGTCAGCCCGTAGCCGTGGGTGTACTTGATGTACTGGTTGATCCAGGTCCGCGCCTGCTGGGGGAGCTGGTTCACGTCCAGCTCACGGGGGGCCAGCAGCACCTGCCGGTAATCCCCCTGCACGTGGTAGCGGTCCACGTCCGGGCTCAGGAAGCGGTAGTAGAGCCGCAGTTCCTGGAGCTGGCTGTAGGTCTGCCGCAGGGGGCGCCAGTCCCAGAGCCGGATGTTGGTGAAGGTGCCGCTGTACTCGTCGAGGCTCTCCGGCCCCAGGGTGAGTTCGGTGGTGAAGTCCTCCTCCTGCACGTCATCCAGGCCGTATCCCAGCCGGGTGTATTCGATGGCGTGCTCGATGTAGGGCCGCTCCTTGGTGACCTCGTTCGGCTCCACGATGAACTGCTGGATCGCCGCGGGGTAGAGTCCGGTCACCACGATGAGCAGGGCCACGTAGCCGCCGGCGGCGTAGAGGGGGATCTGTACGTTCTTCCTCCACAGTCCGTAGACCATGGCACCGAAGAGCACCACCGAGAGTCCCATCATGACCCGGTAGGCGATCAGCTCGGCGTTCACGTCGGTGAAGGAGGCCCCGAAGACCACACCCCGGCCGGAGTAGAGCAGGTCGTAGATCTCGAGCTGGAAGTGCCAGGCCAGCAGCAGGAAGAGCACCGAGGCCAGGAAGATCAGGTGCAGCCGTACCCGCGGGCTGATGTAGAGCTTCTCATAGGCCCAGCCGAGGGCCTTGCTCTCCCAGTAGATCAGCAGTACCGCCACCGCGGTCACCGCCAGGGTCCAGAGCGCCCAGCTCCGGGCGAACTCCAGCAGGGGGAGCTTGAAGAGGAAGAAGCCCACGTCCTTCCCGAAGATGGGGTCGGGTGTGCCGAAGGTGCCCGCGTTGAGGAACTGGAGCACCGTCATCCACTCATCGGACGCCCATGCCCCCAGGGCGAGGGCCACCAGCAGGCTCACCACGACGATGAGCACCTTCCGGAAGCGTTCCAGCACCTCGGTGGGGACGTTCAGTTCGCTGTAGAACTCCTTCCAGCGCCCCCCTCCCCGGCGTGTGGCCCAGTGCAGGTTGGCGTAGAAGAAGGCCATGAAGATGCCGCCGAACGTGAAGAAGAGCACGATGCGGCTGCCCAGGGCCTTCAGGAAGACGCCCTCGTATTCCACCGCGGAGAACCACCACCAGTCGGTGGCGAACCCCACCACGATCTCCCGCAGGAAGAGGAGGAGGAAGAAGAGGGCGAACAGGACCAGGATCAGACGTTCTCTTTTCATATTCTCAGACTAGGGAGGGCCCTCCCGGGGGTCAATGTCCATCCATCATGCGGAGAGGATGCCCGGCCTCCCCGGCCGGCCGGTCTTCTCTACCGGGGAGGGGTCAGCCGGTAGGGGATGCTCCACGCCATGGAATCGTACGCCCCCTCGTCGGTGTGGATCGTATCGCGGCTGAGCACGTCCACCGTGATCTTCCGGTGCCCGTAGCGCTCCTGGCTCTGGACCCACATGCGGCAGCGGGCCACGAACCCGCCGTTGTGCGAGCCGTCCTCGTTGTTCCGGAAACGCCGGCGTATGTGGTGCCGGTCCTGATGCCGCATGGCCCAGGCGGGATAGTGGAGCAGGACCACGTCGGTCTCCTCGGAGGTGGTGACCACGACCTCCACGGTGTCGTTCACCGCGATGCTCAGCATCGTGTCCACACCGGCCAGCGAGGCCACGTCGGTGAAGGTGGTGTCGACGCTGCCCGAGAGGGTATGGACGCGGACCGACTCGATCTGACGGCTCCCCGGCGGGTCGGAGGTGGTCACCTCGGTCCCGGAGACCGCGACCAGCCGCCAGCCCCGATGCGGGGTGGCGACCGTCTCCCGCTGTTCGAACTGCGCGTACCGCACAGCGGTGTCGACGAAGGGCTTCTCGTGGATGTTCTGCTGGTCGTCGACGACGAGGAAGGTCCCGGTGATGGCGGCGGTCCAGGTCACGTCCGCGATGTCCGGCTCCTCACCCATATCGGTGATCTGGACCTCGATGGTCCGGTCCACGCTGGTGATCTGTCGGCCGTAGCGCATCGGTACGATGTCCGCTGCCGTGCGGGCCAGCGAGGGGGTGTCGGGTTCCTCGGCACCCACGCCGCTGAACAGGTCGGCCCCGAAGAGCTCGGCCTGTTCCTCGATGAGGGCCTGGATGGCCGCCTCGTCGCTCTCGACGCCGGTGGGTGATTCCTCACATCCCGCTGCGATGAATAGCAGGAAGAAGGCCGCGGGCGCCAGGAGGCGCAGGATGGGTCTTCGCATGCCGGTTCTCCTCTCGATGCGCGTCACCGGAACCTCCAGACGAGGTCCAGACTGGTGAAGTTGGTGACGCTGTTGTCCTCCGGTTCGCGGTGGCGTTCCGGCGTGTAGCTGACCAGGGTCTGGAGGGCCAGACCCCTTCCCAGGGGCATCTCGGCCGTGGCGGTGAGGTCCACGTACCGGTAGTCGGAGTCGAACTCGGTGTCCTCCCGGTAGCGGCGGTCCCCCGCCTCCAGGTCCAGGAGCGCCCACCCCCCCCCCTCGGCGAAGAGGCTGACCTCCAGGTCCAGGAAGGGCTGGCTCCACGAATCGACCAGGCGGGTGACACCGAAGAGGTCCACGTAGGTGGTGTCGGTGACGGTCTCGGAGCGGTGCCACGCCATACCGGCTCCCAGCCGGATCTCCCAGGAGGGGCCGGGGCGCCAGGCGGGTCCGGCGGCGATGCGCAGTTCGCTGTCGTCGTTGTAGACCAGGGTCTGCCGGGAGTAGTCCCGGCGGTCATAGCGGGCGCGGAGCCAGCTCCCCCACCTGCCCAGCGGGTCCAGGCGGCCCCTCAGCCGGCCCCCGGTCCAGCGGCGGTCCGGCCGGGCGCTCTCCCGGTCGTAGTCCCGCTGCTCGCCGAAGAGGATGAGTTCCACCTCGCCCCCGGAATCGAAGGCCCACCCCCCGGTCAGGTCGAGGCGTGCCTCGGTGTGTTCGAGCAGGGTGGAATCGGGGACCGTCCGGCGCCGCCCCCCCAGGTCGATGCCCCCGAAGGGTCCCGTCCAGCTCCCGGCCCTGAACCGCAGGGTCCCGTCCAGGGTACGGGTGTCGTAGAAATAGCTGCTCTTCCGGTCGTAGTCGAAGTACTCGCCGGCCAGCCGGAACCGGACCGAGGAGAGACCGCTCCCCCGCCAGCCCGCTCGGAGGGAACCGAGGAGGGCATCGTGGTCGTTGTTCAGGGCGAGGCCGTCCTCGCCGAACCGCTTGGTCTCCCAGCGCGCCTCGGTGTCCCAGAACCACCCCATACCCATACCGTCCCGCCAGGAGGCGGAGAGGACGTTGTAGAGGTACTCGCCGCTGAGGTAGAGGCGGTCGCCGAACCCGAGGACCTGCTCCCCGCGCCGGATGGGGGTGTATCGGAGGTCCAGACGGGTGCTTCCCTCGCTCACCGTGCTGGTGGTGTCCACGGCCAGTATCGAGTAGCTGTGGGAGAAGAAGTCGTACCCGACACCCACCTCCGCCTCCAACGGGGGGAGGCTGGGGGGGGCGGCCTGCTGAGCGGCGGCCCCGGGAGGATACCACAGCACGGCCGCTGCGGCCGCGGCGGCGGCCAGGCCCCGGGGGGTGCGGCCCCGTCCCGGAGGGAGGGCTCCGATGGCACTCTTGAGGAGGGATGGGAGCATCCCTCAGGCAGCCGGCCCCGGCGGGGGCGGGCCGCCGGGGGTCAGCCCGGCCCGACGCGCGGCGGTGAGGGCGAGCTTCGCAGCGGACTGGGCGGCTTCCAGGGCGGGCGCGAGCCGGCCCGCCTCCAACCGTTCCCGGGCCTGTTCCAGCATGCGCCGGGCCTGCCTCCAGGGATCGGCGACCCCGGCCGCCTCACTGGACGCCGCCTCCGAGTAGGTCGACATGACCTCCTCGGCGTGGGAGATGGCCCGGGTCACCTCCTCGGAGGTGAGTCCGCCCCCCACCAGCCCCTGGGCGAGCCGTACGGCACTGCGGGCGGTGAGGGTACGGCTGAGGGCCTGTCGGAACTGTCCCGCGGCATGGTGGTGACGGGCCTCGTCCTGGAGCGCGTCCGCCCGCTCGAGCGCATCCGCCGCGCCCTCCGACAGCTCGGGGAGGGCCTGGAGGCGTTCCATCTGGCGTTCGGTCTCCCGGAGTTCCCGTTCGACCGCCTCGGGGGTGAGTCCCCCCCGGTCCATCCGGCGGAGCATCTGACGCAGCATCCCGTCCGCCTGCTCCATGAGGCGGAAGGCCTCCATCACCCGGCCGCCGCCCCGGGCCCGTTCGGCCCTCTCGACCATGTCGGCGGAGAGGGTGAGACGCCTCTGGACCTCCTGGGGGGCCCGGGGTCCCATGGTCTGCTGGAAGAGGCGGAGTATCTCCCGGTTCCGTTCCGCCAGCCGGTCGTAGTAGGGGAGGCGCTGGCTGAGGCGGCGGAGCGCGGAGGCGATCTCCCGCATCCGGTCCAGGTTCTGCTGGGCGAGGCGGCCCGCCACCTGGTACCGGCGGCCCTGGAAGTGACCCCGGGCCACCTGCCACTGGCTCCGCAGGGCCTGCATCCGCTGGATCAGGGAGGGATCGCCGATACGCTGTGCCAGCGGCTGGAGTTCCTCGTAGAGGGTCCTGGCCTGTTCCAGGACCTCCGCTACCTGTTCAGGACCGGCGGGCTGCGCCCGGACCTCGCGGATGGGGGTCCCCGCCGCCAGGGCGGTGACTACGAGGACCAGTACGAGCCCGCCGGGTTCTCTCTCCCATATCTTCGGCCTGTGCCGTTCCATCGTGTTACCTCGCTGAGGCTTCGAGATCGGAGGCCGCGTCGGGGACCCGACCGTCGTGCGCCCCATCATCGCGCGCATGTCCTTCGCACCCTAATGTACCGCAAGCATCGTGCCACTTCTCGACCCTCGAGGTGGGTGGAGAGATGGCCTATTGTAATGCCCTGCCGGGCAACACGATAGGTCCATCGCGGCCGATCCTCGAGCCTCCTGCTCCTCCCCGGCCCTCCCTCCCGTGCGTACCGCCCGGTACGGCGGGGAGCCCCTCACGACCCCGAAGGCGTACGATATGGTACGATACGTCGGGCGCGGGGCTTGACCTCCGCGGCCGGAGGACCCTAGCCTAGCGGCTATCCGTATCACGAGTCGCCCGGGCTCGTCCGATCCTCCATCTTCCACATGGATGGGATCCATGTACCCACCGTCGACCCGCAGGCCGGCCGCTCTCATCCTGCCGGCCGTCCTTCTCTCCGCTCTCCTGCTGGCCGGATGTGCCGCCCCCCGGCCCTCCCTGGACGACCCCCAGGTCCGATCGAAGCTGGACGGCCGGTTGAGGATGGCGCTGAGCGGTCAGGGCCCGGGGGAACCCCTGGGCGAGTACATCCGCGTGTCGGTACGCCTCGACCACGACGGGACGGATGAGGACCGGGAACGGCTCAGCCGCTGGGCGGTCGTCGGGTCGATGATCGGCCCGGTGGCCACGCTGACGCTCCGCCCCGAGCGTGTGGTCGATGTGGCCGTGCTCCCGGACGTCGTGCATGTGGAACTGGAGCATCGGGACGCACCCACACCGTCCGAGCCCCCGCCTGTGAGGTGACGGTTTGAGACGATCCAGGTCGTACCTGCCCGCGTATCTGGCGGTCTTCGCCCTGCTGCTCTTCCCTTCCGGTCCCTCCGCCCAGGAATCTCCGGGAGGATCCGGGCGCATGGGGGGACTGCTCCGGCTCACCCTGCAGCAGCTGGAACAGCAGCAGGAGCAGCCCGGCCTGCTCCGGCGGGGGGCCGGAGTCCCCGTCAGCACCGGTGCCTCGGTGCGCTACGCGGCCGGGGACGTCGAGCCGATGCTCAGGGTCCTGGTCCGGGGGAGCGGGGCCGCCCCGGCCGTCCGGGCCGCGGGGGGGCAGGTGACCGGGGAACTGGGCGGTGTGGTGAGCGCGTGGGTCCCGAAGAGCGGGGTCAGGCCCCTCGCCGGGTCCGCGGGGGTCCAGCGGCTGGAGGCCTCGGAGATCCTCTATCCCACCCTGGACCTCAGCGTGCCGGAGACCCGGGCGGACATCGTCCACGGCGGCTCCTACCGCTACAAGGGCTCCGACGCGCTGGTGGTGGTCTACGACACGGGCATCGATTATGCCCACGAGGATTTCCGGAACGACGACGGCACCTCCCGGATCCTCTACCTGTGGGACCAGACCGGGAACACGGGCACCCCGCCCGGCGGCTATACGTACGGTTCCGAGTGGACGAAGGCGGACCTCGATGACGAGCTGGACGGATCCCCGGCCGGTGTCGTGGACGAGCGGGACATAAGCGGACACGGGACCCACGTGGCGGGGATCGCCGCGGGGAACGGCCGTGCGGCCGGGGGCTACGTGGGCATGGCTCCCGAAGCGGACCTCCTCATCGTGAAGGGGGGGGACGGCAGCTTCAGCTCGGCGGACATCATGGACGGTATCGCCTGGGCCTTCGAGAGGGCGGATGCCCTCGGCCAGCCGGCCGTCATCAACCTGAGCCTGGGGGGCCACTACGGGCCGCATGACGGGACCCGGGCCTACGAGGTGGCCATCGACAACGCGGTGGGGATCGGGAAGGCCGTCGTGACCTCGGCGGGCAACTCGGGGAACGACAAGGTGCACGACCAGCTGATGCTGGCCTCCGGGGCGAAGGACTCCATCGAGGTCATGGTCAGCACGAGCGTCTCGGACTCGATCGCGGGAGCCGGCAACGACCAGGTGGGCATGACCTTCTGGCACGACGGTGCGGCGACCCTCACCCTCTCCCTCCGGTCGCCCAGCGGCCTGCTCTACGGTCCCTACACGCCCTACTACAGCGGCACCGAGGAGGAGGAGAGCGGGTCGGTCTACGCCTACAACCCGGATTTCACCAGTTCCAACGGGGACAAGGAACTCTACGTCTTCCTCTCCGACGAGCTGGACAGCACGAACCTGCCGGAACCGGGGAGCTGGTGGATCTTCCTGGAATCCACCTCCGGGGCAGCTGCCGTGGACATGTGGGTCTACTACAGCACCACCGCCGTCGGTGCCTTCGCCCCCGGTTCGGACGGCACCTACAGCGTGGGATCGCCGGGCACCTCGGAGAAGGCCATCACCGTGGGCTCCTATGCCACGAAGGCCGACTGGACCGCCTACGACGACAACGACTACACCGATCCGAACGCGGTGGTGGACGACATATCCGCCTTCTCGAGCCTGGGTCCCACGCGGGACGGCCGGCTGAAGCCGGAGATCACGGCGCCCGGGGAGCAGATCGCCTCCGCCCTCTCGGCCGACGCCAGCGCCTCCGCCTCCCTGATCACCCAGGACGGGGAACACCTGCTGCTGCAGGGCACCAGCATGTCGGCCCCCCACGTCACGGGTGCGATCGCCCTCCTCTTCGATATCAGGGGCTACCTCACCTCGGACGAGGTCAAGGGTCTCCTCACCGCCTCGGCGGTGGAGGACGCCTACACGGGCACCACGGGACCGACGAACTACACGTGGGGTCACGGGAAGATGGATGTGAAGGCGGCGGCGGACAGCGTGCTGGCCGCGGACGACGTCATCGCTCCCTCCTTCACGGTGGGGATCCTCCAGAACACGGTGCTCTCGAACTACCTGGACCTCTATTTCGCTCCCTCCGAGGTCCTGGCGGAGGAGCCCCTCGCGAAGGTGGACAGCGATACGCTGGAACTGACCGAAATGACCACCGGAGGCGGGTCCCTCTTCGCCGCGGACTACGAACTGGCGGGTTCCGGCTCTTATACCGTGAGCGTGTACGGCAGGGACCTGGCGGGGAACGACACCACGGTGACCGTCCCCTTCACCGCGCAGCTCCTCCGGGCCGCTTCGGGGGGGACCCTCGTCTCGGCCGGCGGGGAGATCCAGCTCCACATGACGGCCGGGGCGGTGGAAGAGGACCAGTACGTCATCGCCTACCCCTCCCGGTGGGAGGGGACGGAGGCAGGTACCGGGGGTCCGGATGGCGAGGGCGCGGCCCTGCCGGAGGAGGGGGGCCGGGTCTGGCGCCTGCTGCCCGAAGGGAGGGAGCTGGCCCGGGGAGCCCTTCTGAGGATCGACTATCGGAGGAGCGGGGACGCGGTGCCCGAGCCCGAGACGCTGGTGATCGCCCGATGGACCGACGAAGCATGGGTGCCGCTGAGGACCCGTCATGACGCGGCCGGCGGCACGGTGGAGGCCGCCATCCAGCGGCTGGGGACCTACCGCCTCCAGCGATCGGCCGGGGAGACCGCTGTGTCCGCTCTGGAGGACGGTCTGCAGCCCAACTATCCCAACCCCTTCAACGCCGCCACCCAGATCCGGTTCTCGCTGGCCCGATCGGCCCACGTGGAGCTGGAGGTACGGAACGTGCGGGGCCAGCGGGTCCGCACCCTCCTGAGCGGAGAGCGGCCCGCGGGCGCCCAGGTGGTGACCTGGGACGGGAGGAACGACGGCGGGCGCAGGGTGTCCACGGGCATCTACCTCGTGCTGATGCGGGTCGAGGGGGAGATGTTCACCCGGAAGATCATGCTCCTCCAATAGAGGGACGGGGATCACGATGAGGAAGAACAAGCGGATCGAGACACCGAGCGCGTTCCCCGCCGGGATCCTCGTCCTCGGGCTCCTCGCGGCGGCTGCCTGCGGGGGCGGTGAGGCACCGGACACCACGCCGCCGGATGCCGTCACGGGGCTCACGGCCGCGGCGGGCGACGGGGAGATCACGCTGAGCTGGAACGCCTCGGACGCGGACGACTTCTCCCACTACCGCGTCTACCAGGGGACGAGTCCGACGTCCATGGACCCGCTGGCGGAGGAACCGGAGGAGGCCGGTCTCACCATAAGCAGCGGCCTGGCGGACGGGACCACCTACTCCTTCGCCGTATCGGCGGTGGACGAGGCGGGGAACGAGAGCTCGCAGGCCGGACCGGTCCAGGTCACGGCCACCTCCGTGGTCCATGAGACCGTGCAGGGATGGACGGCCTTCGAGGCGGAGGACTACGCCGGCGCTTCGAGCCGCTTCCAGCAGGCGTTAGACTTCGACGGCGGCCATGCCGACGCGCACCTGGGCCTGGGATGGACCCGGGCCTTCCTGGGTGAGCTCTCCGACGCGGCCGCCTCACTGTCCGCCGCCAACAGCAGCGGGCTCTCCACCCCCGATGCCCATGCCGGCCTGGCGGTGGTGTATCGGGACCTCCCGGACCTGGTACAGTGCGTGTCACGGGCGGCGATGGTGCTCACCGCCGATGCCTCCTGGAGCTTCCCGCATCGGAGCAGCATCGATCACCAGGACATGCGCCTGATCCGGGCCCAGGCCTATTACCGGATGGGGCCGTCCGGCTACCCCGACGCCCAGTCGGAGGTGGACATCCTCGACCCGGCCAACGGGCTGGATCCGGCGGACCCCGGGACATGGTCGGTGGACGGACAGCTCTATCCCACCTATGCCGAGGCGCTGCTGAAGGTCATCGAAGGGCTGGCGCAGTCGATCGGAGTCCCCTGAGGCCGGGGAGAGGTCAGCGGATGAGGGTGACCTTGCGGTTCCAGGCCCCCCCGGGGGTGCGGAGGAGGACCAGGTAGATGCCGGAAGCCACCCGCCTCCCGGCCCCATCGCGGCCCTCCCAGGTCACCACGTGCCGGCCCGGGGGATAGACCCCCGAGGTCAGTTCCCGGACCTTCTGCCCCCGGCTGTTGTACACCTCCAGGCTCACCGTCTGTTCCTCGGCCAGGTCGAAGGCGATCCGGGTGGAGGAGTTGAACGGGTTGGGCCAGGGGGGTGCCAGCGCCGGGAGGCCGGGGGTGTGGGCCTCGCCGGCCGCCCGGGAACGGAGCTGGAAGGAGCCGCCGGAGGCCGTCCGGACCACCGCCGTACGCCCCCCCGCGTCGCTCCCGGTCACCCGGGGTGACCACATATCGCCCGTACGCCCCCAGATCACCGGGGTGTGGCCGGCGGGCAGTTCCCCGGCGGACCAGGCCATCCTGACCTCGACCCCCCTGTCCGGGGCCAGCTCGGGGAGGCTGAGCCAGTAGACCGGGGAGAGGAGGGTATCCCCGCTCTCATCCGCCCCTCCCGACCCTCCCGTCCTCTCCAGCAGGATGGACCATCCCTCACCGGTGACCGCCCCGGAGGGGACGAGCGCCTCGAAACGGCCGGAGCCGCTGCTGATGAGGTGGGAACGATCGCCCCGGACCCGCTGGAGACGGAGGGCATGCTCGACGGTCGACGCGTTGCCCACCCGGTCCACGGCATCCAGGGTCAGCGTGCTCGGACCCTCTCCCCCCAGGGGCAGGGTGAAGACCCACCCCGCGTCCCCCGGCAGGCGATCCGCGACCCGATCGATGCCGTCCAGCTCCGCGCGGAGGGTATCGAGGGACTCGGAGGGCTCGGCCACGATGGTGAGCTCGTCCGCGTCGACGGCCGAGAGGGAGGGACGAAGGCGGAGGCGGGGAGGGGTGCCGTCCACCGTGAAGCTGCCGGGTCCGAAGGTGTTGAACCGGGCGTTCTCCCCTCCGTCATGGGCCCGTATCCGCCAGTAGTGGGTCAGCCCCTCGGGCAGGGAGGCGGTCAGCTCGAGGCTCCCCGAGGTGCCCGGTGCCAGGTAGGGGTCGGGGAAATCGGGGTCGGAGTCCACCTGGACCTCGTAGGCTACCTCCCCCCAGAAGAAGGGGGGCTCGTACTCCTCCCACCGGAGGGTGACGTCCCCGTCCCTCACCCTCATGCCGGGAGCCGGCCCGAGGAGCGTGAACCGCGGGATACTCAGGATATCCACGGACATGGTGTCGCGGGTGCTCTCCCGGAGGATGAGCTCGACGTGGCTCTCGACGCGGGACCGGGTGTCGCTGGACGGCACCCCCCCGCCCCAGAACCATCGGGAGTCGGTCGTGCCGGCCCAGGGGTCCCCCGCGTCGCCCCGGTTCCGGTTCCGTTCCAGGTCGAAGAGACCGTCGGCCTGCTCCACGGCCCACCGCAGGTCGCTGGGGTTGCGGTTGGCCGTGCTCACCGTCTCGTTCACGTGGTAGACCAGCAGCCCGGTGCCGTGGAGGTGCTGGTCGAAGCCCACCGCCTGGCGGTTCTCCACCAGGAAGTACTCCCCCGGGGCCATGGCCTCGGAGCGGATCTTCAAGGCGAAGGGGTGGTCGTTCACCCGGGGGACGAGGATGCCCAGGGTGTCCCGCGTGCTGATCTCGACCGGGTCGACCCATCCCATCTCCGCCTTCGAGATCGCCGACATGTGAGCCGGGCTGGAGGGAGCGTTCCAGTTCCCGCTCGCCATGAGTCCCCAGTGGCCGAGGCCCTCGCTCTCGCCCCCCGAACCGGCACCGTCGGTGTCGTAGTAGTCGGGGAGTCCGAAGGCGTGACCCAGCTCGTGGGTGAAGACCCCGATGGGGATGAGGCTGCTCCCGTCACAGCCGACCATGGGCTGCATGACGTAGTCGTCGATGAGGACGCCGTCATCGGTGGTGCGGTAGGCGGCGGTCCCCCGGTACCAGTAGCTCATGGAGTAGTAGTTCCAGCGATGGGACCAGAAGCCCTTCCTGGAGGCCGGGAGGTTCCCGCATTCGAAACCCGCCATGTTGTGGACCAGCACCAGGGTGTCCACGAAGCCGTCGCCGTTGGCGTCGAAACGGCTGAAATCCACCACCGGGTCGAGGGCGTCGATCACCTCGTCGACCCAATCGATCATGTGTTCCCCGAACCCCGCGTCGGAACCGCTCGCGTCGCGGTACCGGTCCACCGAGGAGTCGGCGGCGGCGTAGCCGTACGTGTCGCCGGTGAGGGTCAGAAGCCCGTAGGAGACCTCCTGGTAGTAGTCCCGTACCGAGCCCTGGTGCCCGCCGCCCGAGTAGCCCGGTGACCACAGTCTCTCATGCAGATCGGCGATGGGATGCGGTTCCTCATCGTCGGGTGCCCCGAACCTCCCGACGAGCACCGGGAACCGGTAGGTGCCCTCCACGGCGAGGGGGGCATCCGGGGTGCCCAGGGCCTGGATCCCCTCCGCCGAGGCAAGCCGGCGGTTGAGGCGCGCCCGCTCGGTGACGTCGAAGAGGGCCCTGCGGAACCGGAAGGCGAAGGGGTCGAGGCGCCGGACGCTGTCCGCCCAGGCACCCCGGGGGTACTCCCGGTGCAGGTTGCTCCCGACCTCCCCTCCGGGTCCGGTCTGTGCCGCGAGGGGGGGGGCGAGCGCCAGGGCCACCAGGAGGGCGGCCGTCAGGCCGGCGCCCGCCCTCCGGAGCGGATCGGTGCGGTCGGTCTTCGAAGGAGGAGGCGGGATCATGTCCTTGATGTACGCCGGGCGGTCCGCCGGGTCAAGGTGAGCCTTCGGGACGGTGGGGCCGGAGGGCCGCGGCGGGCTCCTCTCTTGCGGAAGGGGGCGGGGGGGACTTCCTTCTATGTATATGGACCTTCTTATCTTCACCGACCTGGACGGGACGCTCCTCAAGTACTCCGACTACGGCATCCATGAGGCCGGAGTACCCCTGGAGGAGTGCCGTGAACGTGGGATCCCCGTTATCATCGCCACATCCAAGACGCGGGGGGAGGTGGTCCCCCTGCGGGCCCGGCTCCGGCTGTCCGACCCCTTCATCGTGGAGAACGGGGCCGCCGCCCTCTTCCCGGCGGACAGCCCGGTCGCCGCGGAGGCGGAGGACGCGGCGGAGGACCTGGGGGCCCGGGTACGGGAGGTCGAAGGGGGAGCGGGGGGGAAGGAGACCTTCCTGGCCCTGGTCCTCGGTACGCCCCGTTCCCGCCTGGAGGATGCGCTCGGCGGACTGGCGGAGGAGACCGGACTGCCCCTGCGGGGCATGAGCAGCATGGATGACGGGGAGGTGGGAAGGAGGCTCGGACTGGCGGTGGACGAGGCCCGGCGGGCGGCCGACCGCGAGTTCACCGAACCGTTCGTGGTGGAGGACCCGGGGGGGGGGGACGAGGAGCGGCGCATGGAGTGGCTCCACCGCCTCAGGGAGGCCGCCGCTGCCCGCGGACTGGTGGTGACGCTGGGTGACCGGCTCTTCAGCCTCCAGGGACTGCACCACAAGGGGGACGCGGTCCGGGCCGTCACCGCCGCCTACGAGGCGGCCGACGGCGAGCGGCCGGAGACCATCGGTCTGGGCGATTCCTACAACGACGCGGAGATGCTCAGGGAGGTGGACACACCCGTACTGGTGAAGCGGCACGACGGGACGCACGCCCGGGGTATCTCGGCCCCCGGTCTCATCCTCACCCGGGGTGAGGGTCCCGAAGGATGGGCCGAGGTGATGGGCCCGCGGCTGGAACGACGGGAACGCGGGGACTCCGAACCTGCGGGAGGATTCTGAGATGGCCGATTTCCATCAGAGCAACGTGATCTCCACCTTCCATCGTCTGGGGGACCTGAAGCTCTCCCAGCTCGAGGAGGAACTGGAGGGACTCTCGAAGACCCGCCCCCTGGCCCTGGTGCTCCCGGCCCTCTTCCGCGAGTTCGAGGGGGATGCCCTCCCCAACATCGTCGAGGAGCTGAAGGGGGCCGCCTACGTGGACCAGGTCGTGCTGGTCCTGGGCAGGGCGGGGGAGGAGGAGTTCCACTACGCCCAGGACTTCCTGAAGGACCTCCCCCAGCGGGTGAACGTCATCTGGGTGGATTCGCCCCGGATCCAGAAGGTGCTCCACGCCATGGAAGAGCAGGAACTCTTCGTGGGAGAGGACGGGAAGGGCCGCTCCGCGTGGCTGGCCTACGGCTACATCCTGGGCAAGCACGACGCCCCCGTCATCGCCCTCCACGACTGCGACATCCTGAGCTACGATCGGAGCCTGCTGGCCCGCCTCGTCTACCCCATCATGAACCGGAACCTGGGGTACGACTTCAGCAAGGGATACTACGCACGGATCACCGACCGGATGTACGGCCGGGTCACCCGCCTCTTCGTCTCCCCCATCGTCCGGGCCCTCATCGAGACCCTGGGGCACGACCCCTTCCTGGTCTACCTGGACGACTTCCGGTACCCCCTGAGCGGGGAGGTGGCCATGACCACCGACCTTGCCCGCCTCAACCGGATCCCGGCCGGCTGGGGGCTGGAGGTGGGGACCCTGGCCGAGGTCTTCTGCAACGTCTCCCACAAGCGGGTATGCCAGGTGGACCTGGCGGACAACTACGAGCACAAGCACCAGCCCCTCTCCCCCGAGGACCCCGAGAAGGGTCTGCTGAAGATGGCCATCGACATCGCGCGGAGCATCTTCCACACGCTGGCGGCCGAGGGGGTCGTGTTCAACGACGGCCATTTCCGGAGTCTGAAGGTGGCTTACCTGCGCAACGCCCAGGATGCCATCATGAAGTTCGCCGGGGACGCGGCCATCAACGGACTGACCTTCGACCGGCACAGCGAAGGGCTGGCGGTGGAGACCTTCGGCGAGGGGCTCCGCATCGGCGGGGAGATGTTCCTGGAGGATCCCACGGGCAACGCGCAGATACCGAACTGGAGCCGGGTGGCGGACGCCATGCCGGAGATACACGAAATGCTCATCGAGGCTGTGAGACATGACAACGAAGGGTCCTGAGAGCACTCGCGGAACCGAAGAGGTACAGGAATCCGGACCTCGGAGGTTCGAATCCGCCATCCGGGAGGACATCCGGCGCAGGCTGGAGTCCCTCGACCGGGCGGACATCGTGGTGGGCATCCCCTGCTTCAACAACCAGGAGACCGTCGACCACGTGGTCCGCACCGTGAACGAAGGGATCCACGAGCACTTCCCCGATGCCCGGTCCGCGGTGCTCGTCTCCGACGGCGGCAGCACGGACGATACCCGGGAGGCGGCACGTGAGGTCCAGGCAGGGGCGTACGTGGAGACCCTGGTGGGGATCTACCGGGGCGTGCCCGGGAAGGGTTCGGCCCTCCGGCAGATCCTGGAGGCCGCGGACTTCCTGGATGCCAGGGCATGCGTGATGCTGGACGCCGACCTGCGCAGCATCACGCCCATGTGGGTGAAGAACCTGGTCACGCCGGTCCTGGAGGGGAAGGCGGACTTCGTCGGCCCCCACTACCTGCGCTACAAGTGGGACGGGACGATCACCAACAACATCGTCTACTTCGTGACCCGCTCCCTCTTCGGGAAACGGATCCGCCAGCCCATCGGGGGGGACTTCGCCTTCGGCCAGGAACTCATCGACTTCGTCAAGGACCAGGATGTCTGGAGTACCGACGTGGGGCGGTTCGGGATCGACATCTGGCTCACCATCTCCGCCCTCGTCCAGGACCTGGACGTGGTCCAGGCCCGCCTGGGGGTGAAGATCCACGACCCGAAGGACCCGGCCAAGTCGCTGGGGAGCATGTTCCAGCAGGTGGTGGGGACGATCTTCGAGATGGCGGGGCTCTACACGGAGTCGTGGAAGGAGGTGGAGGGGAGCGAGGAGGTCCCCATCGTGGGCGAGCCGATCGAGGGGGAACCGGTGTCCATCGAGGTGGATGTGAAGGCGATGATCGAGCGGTACCGGGACGGATGGAACCAGTACGGGGCCCTCTGGGAGAAGATCCTCAAGGAGGGCCAGGACGTGCAGCGGCTGGCCGATTTGGCCGAGGTCTCGGAGGGGGACTTCCATCTCCCCCACGAGACCTGGAACCGCATCGTCTACGACTTCATGACCATGTACCACTGCTGGCGGAGCGACCGGCACACCCTGGTACGGATCATGACCCCCCTCTACCTGGCCCGGGTCGCCAGCTACGTGAACCACACCCGTGACATGGAGGACAGCGAGGCGGAGGCGCTGGTGGAGAAGATGGCCGGGGAGTTCGAGGAGATGAAGGACTACTTCCGGCACCGCTGGGAGCTGGAAGTGGAGGGGGGAAGCGGGTCCCCGGAAAAAAATACCAACAGGTCCGAAAATACCTTGACCCATGTCGTGCCTTCCTAGCAATATAGGAGGAGACAGTCCGAAATAACCCTTTTTTTGAGGCGCCCCAGGCGGTGTTGATTCGACCGGTGATATACTCCAGCTCCTGTGAATACGCGATACGGGCTCTGACCTACCTGGCCCAGCAGCCCGAGGGTACGGCGGTACCCATCAAGGAGGTGGCCGAGCAGGAGGACCTGCCTCCCCATTTCCTGGCGAAGATCATGCAGACCCTCGCCAAGACCGGGGTCCTGGACTCCTACAAGGGGCCCACGGGCGGATTCGCCCTGGCGCGTCCCGCCGGTCAGATCACCCTCTATGAGATCGTCGAGGCGCTGGACGACCTTTCGAACTACGACCACTGTGCGGTGGGTCTCGCGGAGTGTTCGGACGAGAAACCCTGCCCCCTCCACAACATGTGGAAGGGTGTGCGGACCGCTGTGCTCGACTACTTCCGCCGCACCTCGCTCGTGGATCTTGCCGAAGCTGTCAACGCCAAGAAGGCCTACATAGCGGCCGCTCTTAAAGAGAAGTAAGACAAGGAGAGTCAGCCCACCATGCACGCTACCGAGATGAACCGGTCCGAATTTCGGAGTCTCTGCTCCCAAATCGGCCGAATCGTGCTCACTGCCGTCGTCTTCGTGCTCCCGCTCGTGCTCATCATGAGTACATCCTATGCGGCATCGGGGCCGGACGGCGAGCTCTCGCCTCTGCCCGGCCACCTGACCCAGGAATACAACTACGTGGGGGTGGACGGCTGCAAGATGTGCCACCGCAGTCCCGCCAAGGGCAACCAGTTCGGCCAGTGGGAGGGCACGCTGCACGCCAAGGCCTACGAGACCCTGGCCAGCGACTACTCCCGCGAAGTGGCCCAGGAAGCCGGCGTGAGCGGTGACCCCCAGCAGGCGGAGGCCTGCCTCGAGTGCCACGTGACCGCCGCGGGACTTCCCGACTCCCGCAAGGAGGGCACGTACAAGAAGGAAGAAGGTGTGGGCTGCGAGTCGTGCCACGGTCCCGGCAGCGCCTACAAGTCGATCACCATCATGCGGGACCACGAGAAGGCCCTCGCGAACGGCCTGATCGTTCCGGACGAGGAGACCTGCGTGAAGTGCCACAACGAGAAGAGCCCCACCTTCAAGGGCTTCGACTACGAAGAGGCACTCCCGCTGGTCTCGCACCCCTACCCGGGGAACTGAGTCATAAGCGAATCGCTGCGGTCGCGGGTCCTCCTGCCCGGGAGGGCCCGGGAGCCGCGGTGCATCCTAAGAGGAGTCGGCCATGCACGAGATGACACACCTTAAGCGGGTGTGCGCGCTCTTCCTCCTCGTACCTGCTCTGGCCCTGCTTGGCGGCTGCGAGAAGGACGAAGGACCCACCAGCCCCGACCTGGATGAGGGGCTGGCGGCCGGTCTGAACTACCTCGGTTACGCGGACGCGGAGGCCCACAACCCCACGTGTATCCGCTGCCATTCCGAGGAGACGCTGAACTGGCGTCAGACCGGCCACGCACGGGCACTTCACGGTCTCTATACGAGCGACCACGCCAACGCCTCCTGCCTCCCCTGCCATACTACGGGCTGGGACGGAAACGAGCAGATCTACGGGGCGGACGAGGCCTGGGAAGAGGCCAGCGCGGACACCATGCTCTACGCGGACGTGCAGTGTGAGACCTGTCACGGTCCGGCGAGCCAGCACAACTCCATCGACCCCGACGCCACCGACGTGCTGGTGCCGGCGGACCAGGAGCTGTGGGTCGCCGAGACGTGCGGCGTCTGTCACGAGGGTGCGCACCACCCCTACCTCAGCGAGTGGGCGCAGTCGGCCCACGCCGAGGCGGACGTCTCGGGGGCGGACTACGGCCTCTCGGTCGCCACCGACGAGGAGTGCGCCGAGTGCCACGTGGCCCAGTCCTTCGCAGAGTGGGTGAAGAGCGGCGACCCGGGCCACGTGGTGGGCGACCCGGTGGCCATCACCTGCCAGGCCTGCCACGACTCCCACAGCCGGGAGAACCCGGGTCAGCTCCGGCTGCCCCTGGGCGAGGACGTCCTCTGCGGCAAGTGCCACAACACCGAGGGTGCCATGCCCGGTTCGACGGTGCACCACGCCACGTGGGAGGTCTACTTCGGGGAACTCGGCTTCGAGTATCCCGGGGAGACCTACACGAACTCGGCCCACACCACCGCGCTGGGTGACGAGGCGTGCATCACCTGTCACGTCGTCCGCGAGGCGTTCAATCCGGCGACCGGTGCCAGCACGGGTCACACCTTCGCACCGAAGGTGCGGGCCTGCGCCGGGTGCCACGTCGGGGCCGTCGACTTCGACCTCTACGGTGTGCAGACCCAGACCCAGGACCTCATCGACCAGCTCCAGGCCGAGATCGACGCCTCCGGTCCCACCGACGAGACCACCGAGGCGTACGAGCGGGCCCAGTATGTGCTGGAGGTCGCGGAGAGTGAGGGGAGCCTGGGCGTGCACAACACCGACTACATCCAGAAGCTGCTTCAGGACGCCATCGACGACTACACACCGACGGGCTCCTGAACCGGCTGGCCGAACCCTCAGATCGGGAGGGCGCCGCCCCGGCGGCGGCCTCCCGACAGCACGAGAAAGGGTACAGTGATGGCAACGAACCGATGGTATCGAAGGCCCCGCTTGGCCGGTACGGCAGCGGCTGCTTCGGTCGTCGGTCTGGTATGGGTCTTGATCGCCGGTGTACCCGGTCTCCAGGGCGCCGCCCAGCAGGGTGTGCTCCCCTGGAGTCCCGCCCCGGGTACCCAGGATCAGTACGCGGGCACCGAGATGTGTGCCATGTGCCACCCCGATGTGGCCACCGCGTTCACGGCGAACTCCCACGCCGGTGCGACGATGAAGGCGGGACATCCCGCTGGAGACATCACCTGTGAGGCCTGTCACGGGCCCGGTCTCGCCCATGCCGACGCGGGCGGGGACCTGGAGCTCGTACTGACCTCCTTCGACGGGACCGAGGGGTTCCTCGTGGAGGCGAAGACCTGCCTGGCCTGTCACGCCGGTTCCCGCGAGCACGCCTACGATATGGTGAGCGAGCATGCGGCCGCCGAGGTGAGCTGCACCCAGTGCCACAGCGTCCACTATTCGGAGACCGACATCGGTCTGCTCAAGGCCGCCTCCCCCGGGATCTGCTACACCTGTCACCAGGACGTGGAGGCCCGCTTCGCCGCGGCCGAGGGCCACGGTCTGGGGGGTGCCCACGGGATGAACGGTCTGCTGGGCTGCGAGACGTGCCACAGCCCCCACGGAAGCGCTCAGAACGCCATGCTGAACAAGACCATGGTGAACGGGGAGCTCTGCGCCTCGTGCCACATCGACAAGCGGGGACCCTTCGTCTATGACCACCCCGCCGGTACGGTGGAGGGGTGCGTGGCGTGCCACGAGTCCCACGGCTCGGCGAACCGCTTCATGCTGAAGACCCAGGACACGCTGGAACTGTGCATCCAGTGCCACACCGGGGTGCCCGCGTCCCACAACATCGCGAACCCCAGGTATCGGGACTGCACGAACTGCCACACAGCGATCCACGGCAGTGACACCCATCGCCTGTTCTTCCGGCGCTAACGGAGAGAGAGGAGATCGGCCATGCGCATCAAGCAGATCACAGCGGCCGCCCTCGCGATCGCGGTCACAGCGTCCCTGACGCCCCGGACCGTCTCCGCGCAGGAAGGCGGCACCTCGGGTTGGCTCAACCTGGGCCTCCGGACGCTCTCCCTCTCGGGAGGGAGCAACCACGAGGCGAAATACGACGAGGACTGGGACATCCAGGCCGGCGCGGCCCTGCTGGGGGCGGCCCTGAAGGGGCAGCTCGCGGGGGGCAGCTACGGTGTGGAGGCCCAGGGATGGGGTACCGACCCCGTCTCCACCCTGAACGGCTGGTTCGACCGGGAGAAGGTCCGCTTGACCTTCGGCGGCTACAACGCCCGGTACGTCCACACCACCGGCACGCAGGTCGAGGACTACGGGCTGGAAGGCCTCCCCTACGACTACACCCGCCGGGGCCGGTACGCCGACCTGGCCCTGGACCTGGGTGAGCTGCCCCGGATCAACCTGCGGTACGACCGGTTCCGCAGGGAGGGCATGAACAACCAGGTCTGGAACGTCGAGCGGGAGCGCCACGCGGCCCTCTCGCCGGTGGACGAGACCACCGATGCCTTCACCATCGCCACCTCGATCCCGGTACTCACCGCCGCCGTGGATCTCTCCTACACGCTCTACAGCCTGGAGAACACCTACGGGGCGGCCATCGAGGACACCAGCCTGGGACTGGACGGACGTTCCAGCACCCTCTACGAGTACAGCCACCTCATCACCGACGAGGGGAGCCTCCCGGTGATGAAGGCCAACGTGGCCGTGCCGGTGGGGCCGGCGAACGTGAGGTTCGGGGTCTCCTCCTCCTCGGGCAGCGTGGACAAGACGCTCTCCGAGGTCACCGAGGGGATCGACTACCGGGGCGAGCCGAAGAGCACCAGCACCACCGCCTCGGGGAGCCTGGACCGTTCCTTCACCATACTGGACGCGGGGATGACGCTCCCCCTGCCCCTGAGGCTCACCGGCGACGTCTCGGTCCGGAAGACCGACTACGAGGTGGACGGCGCCTGGGACCCCTCCGGTTCCAACACGCTGGTGAGCACCACGGTGAGCACCACGCGCATCATGGCACGGGCCATCTGGAAGCCGATGCGGGGCATCTCGGTGGACCTCGGCGGCGCCAACATCAGCCGGGACTGGGACGAGACCGGCCCTGCGGCGGAGGACCACGGCACCATCACCGCCGACTGGGTCGGGGGCTTCACCTACGACCGGCAGGAGTGGTTCAAGCTCCGCCTCAGTCACCGGGTGGGGGACATCGAGGACCCGTTCACCAGGATCTCGCCCACGGACCGGAACAGCAGCCGGGCCTCGCTGAGCCTGATGCCCAACGACTGGCTGACCGCCACCCTGGGCTACCAGCGGGGTGAAGCGTTCCGCTACTACACCCACGATCCGTCCGACCCGCACTACTTCTTCAACACACGGGTCAGTGACTTCCGTAACGGAACGATGGGCCTGCGGGCCTCCTCGCTCCCGTGGATCGAGGGCCTCAGCGGTTTCATCAACTACACCCGCGGACGGGTGGGCGTGACGGTGCCCATCTCGAACGAGGGGCTCCCCGGACCCCAGGTCTTCACCTACCGTGACGTCACCTACGGCGTGGTGGGCGGCCTGAGCTACCAGGTCCAGGAAGGGCTGGACATCGAGGCGGACGGTTCCTGGTACCGGGCCACCGGACAGTGGCCCCTCTACCGCTTCTCACGCCGCCTGGGGATCGCGAAGGACCTGGCTTCGTTCACCCTGCTGCTGGACCTTCGCCAGTACTCGCTCAACCAGGTCGCGAACGAGGTGGATGACTACGACGCGACCCTGATCACCTTCGGGATCCGCCGGGGTTTCTAGCGGTCCCGAGCAGTCCGTACCGCGGGCGGCGGCCGTCGAGGAGGGCGGCCGCCGCGTCGCCACCTGAGGAGCTGGACCCACCATGGACTCGCTGCTGCCCACCCTCGGCATCGTAGCGCTGATCACAGCGCTCGCTGCCTTTCTTGCTGCCTGGTTCGTCTACTGGCGGGCCGACAGGGGATCCCCGAACGCCCTGCCGAGGGGCCGTACGGCCGTGGTGCTGGGCTCGCTGGCCCTGCTGGTCGCCGGCGGTGTCCTCATGCGCCTGATCTGGACCCACGACTACAGCATCCAGTACGTCTACCAGAACGTGAGCAACGACCTCCCCACCCTGTACGTGATCAGTGCCTTCTGGGCCGGTCAGGAGGGGAGCTTCCTGCTCTGGGCCATGCTTGCGGGTATCGTGGCCTTCGCCCTCTACTGGCGGGCCGGCCGGTGGGAGGCCCCCGTCATGCAGGTCTACCTCCCCCAGGTGGTGGTCCTGATCGTCCTGACTCTCATCTCAGCACCGTTCGCCGTCATGCCCCAGGTGCCGGCGGACGGTGCGGGACTGAACCCGCTGCTCCGGGATCCGTGGATGGCCATCCACCCCCCGGTGACCTTCCTGGGATACGCGACCTTGGCCGCCCCCTTCGCGTTCGCGATCGCAAGCCTGCGTCGGAGCAGCAACAACGACGGGTGGGTCCGGCACGCTCTGCCGTGGGCCCTGGTCGGTTGGCTCGCGTTGGGGGCGGGCATCATCATGGGCGGCTTCTGGGCCTACAAGGTCCTGGGCTGGGGCGGCTGGTGGGGCTGGGACCCCGTTGAGAACGCCAGCCTGCTCCCCTGGCTCACCGCTACCGCCCTCTTCCACGGCCTGCTCCTGCAGCGCACGCGGAACAAGCTGGCGAAGACCAACATCGTCCTGGCGGTCCTCACCTTCGGGCTGGTCATCTACTCCACCTTCCTCACCCGCAGCGGTGTCCTGGAAGGGGTCAGCGTCCATACCTTCGGGACCAGCACGGTGGGACCGTTCCTCGGAGCGTGGCTGGCGGGGGTGTTCGTATACGGCTTCTGGGCCCTCTTCTCAGCCCGGGAGGAGGTGGCGGCGGAGGCGGTGGACGAGCCCCTCTTCAGCCGCGAGGTCCTGGTCCTGGTGGGGATCGTGGTCCTGGTGACCATGACCGTGATGATCGGTCTGGGCACCTCCGCGCCCATCATCTCGAGCCTCGCCGGCCGCGGGAACGCGGCGGTGGACATCTCGTTCTACGGCCGGGTGACCCTGCCCCTGGGGATCCTGCTGGCCCTGGGCATCGGCCTCAGCGTGCTCCTGCGCTGGAGGGGTACGGGCACGGTGAGCCGCAACGCGATCATCGCGGCGGCGTTCCTGGGCCTGCTGGGCGCCTGGGGAGCTTCCCTCATGGGGGTGGAGGGGATCCTCTACCTGATCTTCGCGACCGCCAGCGTCTTCGCCCTGGCGGCGAACCTGGTCGTCTTCGAACGGGCCCTGATGAAGGGGGGCTGGCGGCTGGCGGGCGGCTACGTCGCCCACATCGGGGTGGCCCTCATGCTGGTGGCGGTGGTCGCGGCCACCGCGAGCACCACCCGCAAGGTGGACCTCCCCTACAACACCCCCCGGGAGGTCATGGGATCGGAGCTGACCTTCAAGGGATGGATGGACGAGCCGGAGGGGAAGCAGTCCGCCATCGTGGAGATGCGTGAGCCGGGGAGCGAGAAGGTGACCGTCCTCCGTCCCAAGCTCTACCAGATGTACGGGTCGGGTCAGATGATGGTCCGGGCCGAACCGCACATCCAGCGGCGGATGACCGGAGACCTCTACCTGGCGCCGGCCCAGTATCTGCCTCCCAAGGACGCCATGGCGGGGCAGGGGGATATCCTCACCCTGGAGAAGGGTGCTGCCGAAGAGGTCGGCGGCGTGCGCTTCACCTTCCGCGCGTTCGACATGAGCGGCATGGATGCTCACGGAGCCGAGGATGAGGAGCAGGCCGCGGACATGACCGGCGCGTCGATCGGCGCGCGTGTCGAGGTCTCCTGGGCGGAGGGTTCCACCACGGTGGTCCCGCGCCTGGCCGTGGGAGACCGTTCGGCGGGCGGAGCGGCTCCGCTGCCCGAGGAGGTGGGCGGACAGCTCCAGCTCCAGTCGCTGGATGCCGACAACGGCGCGGTCACACTGCTCTACACCGATGCCGATACCCCCATCGACGGCCGTGCCGTCGGCGGGCTGCTCACCGTGGAGGTGAGCAGCAAGCCGCTGATGAACGTGCTGTGGATCGGGGTGGTCCTCGTCCTGCTGGGCGGAGCCATCAGCATCTGGCGGAGAGCGCTGCAGGTTCAACCCGTCTAAGGAACGCGACATGAGCCGAGTCCTCGTGATCGATCGCGAGGAGGGTCCCGCCGGGACCCTGGCGAGCGCGCTCGAAGAGAAGGGATACCAGGTCGACCGGGTGACGGAGACCGAGTCGGCCTACGCGTACCTCCGCAAGGAGGCCCCCCAGGTCATCATCATCGACCTGATGGAGGAGGTGCCCGACCATCCGGCCGACCAGCCCGTGGGCATCAAGCTGATGGCCCAGTGCTACCTGGAGCATCCGGAGATCCCCATCATCGTATACAGTGACGCCCCCGGCTACCGGGAGCACTTCTGGTCGTGGGCTGCGGCGGCTCACGTCTCCAAGGAGGAAGGGCCGGAGCAGGTGCTGGAGGAAGTGGAGGAACTTTCGGGGAGGGAGGGGGCCTGAGCCCGCGATCAGGCTCCGCCCGAGGGGGGTGAGCCCGCCAGGGGGAACCGGAGCCGGGCCCGGGTGCCGGTACCCGGACTGCTGGACAGGGACAGTTCACCTCCGTGGCGGTGAACGATCCCCTGTGCCGCCGCCAGACCGAGACCGGCGTGACGGTCCGGCCGCTTCGTGCTGAAGAAGGGACGCACGGCCCGCCGGACCGTCTCCGCACCCATGCCCGTCCCCTCGTCCGTCACGCTGACCCGGATCCCCCCTTCGGCCTCCTCCAGCTCCACCACCACCTCGGTCCCCTCGGGGGCCGCCTCCACGGCGTTCCGGATCAGCTCGGCCACCGCGGCCACCACCTGGACCCGGTCCGCCAGCACCCGGGGGAGTCGCTGGGGCAGGATGCCCCGTACCCTCACCGACCGTGTGTCCGGGGTGTGGATGGAACGTATCGCCTCGGCCGCGCAGTCGGCCATGCTCACCGTCTCCACCATGAGGGGCCCGTCGTCGGCGAAGGCCAGGACCCGGCCGAGGAAGTCGGAGGCGCCCTCCACACCCTCCCGGGCGTACTGGAGGAAGCGGTGGGCGGGGTGGTCCTCCTCCAGCTCTTTTCGGGCCTGCAGCAGGGAGGAGGGGACCGAGGCCAGGCGCTCCCGTACCCTGCGTGCGAGTCCGGCGGCGGCCTGCTGGAGGTCGTGGTCGGGGGGGCGGGCGGCCCGTGCCGCGGCCTCCCCCTCGAGCGGCCGGGTCGGGGCGGCCCGGCCGCCTCCCTCCCCCCTCCCGGAGGGGAGGAACACATCCAGCAGTCCGGCCCAGCGTGCCCAGGTGAAGAGCAGGGGGGCGGGGTCCTCCGGAAGCACCGAGAGGTAGACCACCGCTACCGCGGGGGCTCCCTCCTCCTCCCCTCCCACCGGGAGGAGCGCCGCTGCGCGGGGTCGGAGACGCTCCATCATGAGGGGGGGATGCTCGAAGTCGGGCCGGGAGGCGGGTCCCTCCACCCAGCGGAGGGCCCCCTCCTCGCACGCTTCCAGCAGCAGGCCGGCGGCGGTGGGCAGATGTTCTCCCAGGGGGAGGTCGGGCGGGTCGGAGGCGAAGAGGTGGAGGGTCTCCCTTCCGGGGGCGGGGGCCCACAGGCACACCGCGTCCGCTCCGGCCTGAAGGCGCAGGGCGGCCAGCATCCTGCTGAGGAGGTCACCCGCCGCCCTTCGCTCCAGGCGCAGAGGAAGGGAGGCGGGGTCGGTCCCCGTATCCCGGGGTCGTGCATGCAAGGGTCCCACCTCCGGATTGCAGGAGCCAATTATTTCAGGAGCTCCATCAAACAAAATAGGGGAAGCTG
>JAWOFN010000004.1:0-17232 GCA_046497505.1 bacterium
GGCGTCGACTACATGCCAGGCAAGGGTCTGAGCATCATACCGAACTTCCGTTCGGAGACGGTGGGCAACGCCGACGCGGAGAACTCGTTCTTCGTGACCTTCTACTGGAAGTGGTAGCTGGCGGTCGATGGAACGGCTGCATACGCCAGTGAGGGGAACGGGCTCGGGCGACCGGTAGGGCCTCACTGCCCGGCCCGAGACCGGGCGCAGCTGCCGGGGGGCGGCCGGCGCCCGGTCGCTATGTTTCGGCAGGCCCCCCGGGGAGCCGACCGCGGTTCCGGGCCATCCATCGGTAGACCGCATCCTCGGTGCGGCCGACGAGGGGGAGCCGGTAGAGCCAGAGGAAGGGACGCCCCCACCACCGCAGGGCCAGCGCGGTGTTCACCGCCTCGGCACCGCCGTACAGGATGCCGTCGTGCATGGCGAGCCACACCGCCTTCGAAGCACGGCCGCTGCTCAGACCCCACTGCTCCAGGTCCTCTGAGGTCTGGTACGGCTGGATCCGCAGGCGTTCCCGTCCCACCAGCGAACGCATCCAGCGTGCGCTGGAGGTGCAGAACCCGCACGCTCCGTCATAGATGAGGACCGGTCTGTTCATCGCACCCCTGCCTTTCGACGCCCGTATCAGGCTGTATCCGCGTGGTCTCCATCCTCCCTGCCCGGCGTGGACAGACACCGGGCCCGGGATTAGACTGCGTCTCGTAATGACCTCTTCGCGAACCGTACGACCTGGAGGATCCCATGCGCCGCACCGTCCTCAACCGCTTCCCGGGCCTGGTCCTTACCCTGCTGCTGCTCCTGGCAGGATCCGCCGCCGCACAGGAGAAACCTACCCTCACCCCCGAGGACTACGGCAAGTGGGAATCGCTCGGCTCCGGCCAGCTCGCCCCCGACGGCCGATGGCTGGTCTACTCGATCAGCCGCACGAACGGGGAGGACGAGCTGAGGATCCGGAGCATGCAGGGCGACTCCACGAAGGTGGTCCCCTACGGCACCCGCCCAGCCTTCAGTGAGGACGGCAGGTGGCTGGCCTATCTGATCGGCGTCTCCGATGACCAGCGGGAGCGGCTCCAGAAGCAAAAGAAGCCGGTGCACAACAGACTCGGCCTCTTCGACCTGACCACCGGCGAAGAGATTGTCATCGAGGAGATCGCCGGATTCGACTTCAGCGGGGACGGCACGTGGATCGCCCTGAAGGGTTACCCGCCGTCGAACCGGGGGGACGATGGGCCCCGCACCTCCGATTTGATCGTCCGGGACCTGGACTCCGGCATCGATACCCATTTCGGGAGTGTCGCGGAGCACGGCTGGCAGGACGAGGGTCACCTGCTGGCCATGATCGTGGCCACCGGGGACGCGACCGGTCACAGCGTCCAGGTCTACGACCCCGCCGGGGGGATGTTCAGGACCCTGGCCTCAGGTCGGGAGGCGTACCGCGGTCTGCGCTGGCGGGAGGAAGATGACGACCTGGCGGTGATGCGCGTCTTGGAGGACGAGGACTACTACGAGGACTCCAACAGCCTGATCGCCTGGAAGGACCTGACGGCTCGGCGTCACTCCCGGCACCTGTTCGACCCCTCGGACCAGGAGGGGTTCCCGGTCGACACCCGCATCGTGGACTTCCGGTCCCTGCGATGGACCGAGGACGGGGAGACCCTCTTCTTCGGGATCCAGGCCTGGGACCCCAAACCGAAGAAGGCCGAGGACGACTCGACGGAGTCGAAGGAAGAGGACGAGGAGGAGCCTGCGGGGGTCGAAGTCTGGCACGCCAAGGACGTGGACATCATCCCGGAGCAGAAGGTCCGGGAGAGGCGGTTCCGCCAGGAGAACTTCCTCTGTGCCTGGCATCTGGAGGATGACTCGTTCGTCCGCCTCGGGGATGACGAGGTGGAGGGGATCGCCCCCATCGACGGAACGAAGCGGGCGGTGGGGACCGATCAGAGCCCGTATGAAGAAGAACGCATGTTCGGTCCGGTCTACAACGACGTCTACCTCGTCGACATCGAGACCGGGGAACGTGAGATCATCAAGGAGAAGCTCCAGTATCTCTTCGGAGCCAGTCCCGGCGGCCGTTATCTCCTCTACCTGGAAGACGACCACTACTGGACCTACGACATCGAGAAGGAGACCTACACCAACATCACCGAAGAGGTGCCCACCTCTTTCGTGGACATCGAGGACGACCACACGGTGGAGCAGAAGCCTCCCTTCCGCTACGCCGGTTGGACAGAGGACGACCGCAGCGTGCTCCTTTACGACGAATACGACATCTGGGAGGTCCGGCCCGACGGCAGGCGGGCGGTGAACCTCACCCGGGGAGCGGAGGAAGAGGTCCGGCACCGCTACGTCCGTCTCGACCGGGAGGAGGAGTACATCGACCCGGACGAGTATCTCTACCTCAGCCTGTACGGGGAGTGGACCAAGCAGTCCGGATACGCCCGGATGCGGATCGGACGGCCGGTGGAGCAGCTGGTCCTCCTGGATAAGAACGTGGCGAGGCTCACGAAAGCGGAGGACGAGGAGGTCTATGCCTACGTGATCCAGGACTTCGACGACTCCCCCGATTATTTCGTGGCCGGTCCGGGACTGGAGGGGGCGGAGCAGGTCACCCGGACCAACCCCTTCCAGGACGAGTATGCCTGGGGTCACTCGGAGCTGGTGGAGTTCGAGAGCCGGGATGGCAAGCGCCTGCAGGGGGCCCTCTTCTACCCGGCGGACTACGAGCCGGGCAGGAAGTACCCGATGATCACCTACATCTACGAGATCCGATCCAACATGGTGCACAGCTACACCGTCCCCTCCGAGCGGAGTCCCTACAACACCACCGTGTTCACCCAGGACGGCTGCTTCGTCTTCCAGCCCGACATCGTCTACCGGGATCGGAACCCGGGACTCTCGGCTGTGGACTGCGTGGTCCCGGCGGTGGAGGAGGTGGTGGGGATGGGGATGGTCGATGAGGAGCGCATCGGGCTGGTGGGCCACTCATGGGGAGCCTATCAGACCGCCTTCATCGTGACACAGACCGACCTCTTCAGCGCCGCGGTGGCCGGGGCCCCCCTGACCGACCTGATCAGCATGTATCTCTCCATCTACTGGAACACCGGGGGCACCGACGCACGGATCTTCGAAATCAGCCAGGGTCGGATGGAGGTCCCCTTCTGGGAGGACCTGGAGGCCTACATGGCCAACTCGGCGCTGTTCAACATCCAGCAGATGGACACCCCGCTCCTGGTGGCGTTCGGCGACGAGGACGGCGCGGTGGACTGGCACCAGGGGATCGAGCTCTACAACGCCGCCCGCCGGGCGGGCAAGCAGTTCGTGCTGCTGGTCTATCCGGGAGAGAACCACAGCCTGCGTCAGGAACCCAACCAGCTCGACTACCACCGCCGCATCGACGCCTGGTTCGGTCACTATCTCCAGGGCGAGGAGGCCCCGGACTGGATCACCGAAGGCGTCACCCACCTCGAGCGCACCAAGGAGCTGGAACGGTCCGGCGGAGGCCGGGGCGGCCGCTGAAGCCGGGAGATATCCCGCACCGGCCCCGGAGAACTCTCCGGGGCGGTGAAGACCGGAGAAGGGGTGGAGGGACACTCCCTGCCCGACCCCTGGGGACACATGCTCCGTCTGGGTGCGGAGGCATCCTGGCCGGGCCGGGGGGGGCTCCCGGGGCCGAGCTGGATCGTGAGGGACGTGGTCCGATCGGCAGGGTGAGGGGTCCCTTCGCAGGATCAAAGGCCCCGGATCTTCTTCAGATCCTCGTCCTGCCCCAGGACGACCAGGATATCCGAGTCCTTCACCATGAAATCACCCCCGGGGGCGACCTCTACACCCTCGGGGACGAGCTGCCGCACCAGGATGACCGTGACATTGTAATCCCGACGCAGGTGCAGCTCCCCCAGGGTCTTCCCCACCATCTCCTTGTCCGGGGCCCACTCCATGAGGCTGTAGTCGCCTTCCAGGGGGATGAACTCCAGAACATCCGCGTTCCCCATGCGGTAGGCCACGCGCTCAGCCATGTCCCGCTCGGGGAAGACCACCTCATCCGCCCCGACCCTTTCCAGGACCTTCCCGTGGTCGGCACTGATGGCCTTCACCACGATCTGCTTGACCCCCAGTTCCTTCAGGTAGAGGGTCGTGAGGACCGAGGCGTCGATGTGCTCGCCCAGGCTCACCACCACCGCCTCGAACTCGCTCAGACCGAGGGCCTCCAGGGCCTTCCGGTCCGAGGCGTCTGCGATGACGGCCTTGGCGGCGATGTCCCGGACCCGTTCGACGGAGGGCTCGTCGGTATCGATGGCCATCACCTCGTGCCCGGCCGAAGCGAAGGAGCGACAGAGGAAGTATCCGAACGTGCCGACACCGATGACTGCGAAACTCTTCATTCTCTACCCCACCATGATCTGCTCTTCCACGTACCGGTAGGTCTGCCGCCCGGCGCGGGCGGAGACTGCAACGGCCATGGTAAGCGGTCCGAGTCGTCCGATGAACATGAGTGCCGTGATGATCAGCCGCCCCGCCGACGAGAGCTCCGGGGTGCTGCCCGCTGAGAGCCCCACGGTCCCGAAGGCGCTCACGGTCTCGAAGAACAGCTTCACGAACTCACCCCGCGCATCCAGGAAACTGTCCGTCCCCGTCTCCACCGCCACAAGCAGGAACGTGAACACGACCACCACAGCCATGCCCAGGGCCGCGATACCCAAAGCCCCGGATACGGTCTTCTCCGGCACCCGCCGGTTGAAGAGCTGGGTGTCCCGGCCGCCCCGGATACGGCTGAGAGCCATGGTCACGATCACGCCGAACGTGGTTATCTTGATCCCGCCCGCGGTGCTGCCGGGCGCGCCGCCGATGAACATGAGGAGGATGAGCAGGAAAAGCGACCCGTTCGAGACCGCCTCGATGGATACGGTGTTGAACCCCGCCGTACGGGCGGTGATGGACTGGAAGAAGGCTCCCAGCGCCCTGTGACCGACCCCCACATCCCCGAGTGTGTTCCCCCATTCCAGCGAGAGGAAGACGGCGGCTCCGAGAAGGATCAGGATAGCGGTGAATGTCAGGGTGATGCGGGTATGGAAGGTGAGACGCCGCCTGGCCGACTCCGTACCCCTCCGACCCTGGAAAACCATCCTCCGCAGGTCTACCAGCACCGCGAATCCGAGGCCTCCCATGACGATGAGTGCCATGAGGACCAGGCTCACCGCAGGATCGGTACGATAACCGATGAAGGAATCGGCATTCAGACTGAACCCCGCGTTGCAGAACGCCGAGATGCTGTGGAACACCGCATGATACATCGCTTCCGACCAGGGCATGTACCGGCCGAACCTCAGGGTCAGGAGGAGCGCTCCCGCGGCTTCCATCACCGCCGTCAGCAGGAGGACGCTGCGCAGCAGATACCACAGGTCCTTCTGCACGCCGCCGCTGAGGGTGCGATCGATGATGTCCCGCTCGCGCATCCCCACCCGTCCCGCCAGCATCCACATGAAGAAGGTGCCGAGGGTCATGATGCCCAGGCCGCCCAGCTGGATGAGGACCAGGATCACCGCTTGACCGAACAGGGTGAAATGGCTGCCCGTGTCCACCACGATCAGCCCGGTCACGCAGGTGGCGGATGTGGCGGTGAAGAGGGCGTCCACGAAAGAGAGGGGTTCGGAGACGCTCGCCGCGGGCAGCCAGAGCAGGAAGGTCCCGAGCAGGATCACCGACCCGAACGCGAGGATCAGGATCTGGGGTGGACGGAGCCGGGTCAGAAGAGGCATAGGGTTAAGGTATCCGACGGCCCCGACCTTCGCTACACCTCCACCGGTTTCGTCTCCTCCGGCTGCATCTGGCGCCAGAAGGGTACCAGCAGCCGGACGATGATGAGGGCCGTCCCGAAGGTGACCACAATGGCGGCACCGGTGGGCAGGTCCAGCGTGAAGGAGAGGACCGACCCGACGGACCCAACGCAGGGATCGCGGCGGAGACCCGTTCTGCGCCGCTCACTTGAGATAACTGCATCCCATCTTCTTCACATACACCTCTCCCGCGATCTCCTCATCCACCGCCAGCTGGGTCTCCCCCATATCCAGGATGAAGGTGGGCTTGCGCTGGTGGAGCTTGACCAGGGTGCCGGGGTTCAGCCCCATGGTCCCCAGGCGGTCCAGCCGCTTGGAGCGTTCGGTGGAGATGAAGACCACCTTGCCGACGTCCCCGGGGGCCAGGTCGGTGAGGCGGACCACCAGGGGCTTCACCTCGCCCCGGTACTTGCTGCAGCAGGGGCCCCGGGGTATGGGGCGGCCGTGGGGACAGACCGGAGGGTGCCCCAGGAGGGTGCAGATGGAGTCACTCACCTCGGGCCCCAGGATGTGCTCGAACTCACAGGCGCTCTGCTGGTACTGGTCCTCCTCCAGCAGGAGCACCTCGCTCAGCAGACACTCTGCCAGACGGTGCCGTCGGACGATCTCGCGGGAGCGTTCACGTCCCGACTCGGAGAGGAGCACGTCCCCGTTGGCCACGCGGACGAGGTCCTTATCCATCGCCTCGTCCAGCACCCCCTGGAAGGGGCTCTCGTGCTCCCACCGGGACTCGGTGTTCTCCCGGCTCTGGTCCCCTTCTTCCTCCAGGGTCCAGAGGAGGTGGAGGAGGTGCTCCAGTTCCCGCTCCTCCTCGGAGATCCAGGTGTTGAATCCGAACTTATGCATCCCCGGCAGCCTCCTCCTCATCACCGCTGGAGGTGGTCAGAAGACTCTTGATGTCTCTGAACTTGCGGACCACCCACGATTCCTCCACGAACTCGTATCCGCAGTTGGGACAGCAAAGGACGTTACAATACTGGTTCACCGGACAGGAAGGACATCCTCCGTGCTCGTCCTCGGTGAAGTCGTACCCGCACAGCGGACAGTGCCGGATGGTGGAAGAGAGCTTCGCGCGTTCGCTCCGGTCGGTCGGCTTCATCCCAGTACCCCCGGTCCCATGGCCCGGAGCAGCAGGTTCATCAGGATCCCCACCCCCATGGCGAAGGGGAGGATGAAGGCCGCCATGGCCAGGGCGGTGCGGATCCCCTGCTCCTTGATGATCATGAGGAAATTGGCGATGCAGGGCATGAAGAGGGTGATCACGATGAGGGAGACCAGAGTCTGGATCGGATCGAGCTGTCCCTGCTGGGAGAGGTCGAAGAGCCCGGCCGCCCCGTAATCCCTGCGCAGGAACCCCACCAGGAAGGCGTCGGTGGCCTTGGCCGGCAGACCCAGGGCCCCCTGGACCAGGGGGCTGGCACCCTCCTGGATGAGGACCAGCGCTCCCAGCCTGTCCAGCACGAAGAGGATGATGGTCCCCAGGATGAAGAGGGGCACCGCTTCCTTCAGGTACCATTCGATCCGCGCCATGGTCTTCACCGCGATGTTCCCGAAACGGGGCATCCGGATCGGAGGGAGTTCAAGGACGAAGTCGGAGCCCTCACCGGGGAGGAGCTTGCTTGAGAGCCAACCCACCAGGAAGAGGGTCCCCAGCACGGTGCCGACCCAGATCATGGCGGCCAGGAAGCTCAGCCCTCCCAGCATGCCCAGGATCACACCCAGCTGCGCCGAACAGGGTACGCCCAGGGCCAGCAAAAGGGTCACGATCACCCGCTCCTTGCGGGTCTCCATGATCCGGGTGGTCATGGTGGCCATGGTGTCGCAGCCCAGACCCAGCACCATGGGGAGTACGGCTTTGCCGTTGAGTCCCATCCTCCGGAAGATGCGGTTCACCATCACGGCCAGCCGGGGCATGTAGCCCGAGTCCTCGAGGGCACCGAAGAATACGAAGAAGGTCCCCACGATGGGGAGTACGATGGCCACCGCGTAGGTGAGGGCCATGGTGATGATCCCATACTCACCCACGAAGAACTCCCGCACGATGGGGATGGGGATGACCGTCTCGAACAGGCGTGTGGCCAGGGGGTTGAGCCATCCTTCGAAGAAACCCCCTTCCAGGAGGTCCACCAGTGTACCGGCCCCGAAGACGCCCACGAGCTGGTAGGCCGCATACAGGACCGCCAGGAGGATGGGGATCCCCCAGACCGGGTGGGCGGCCAGGTGTCCCAGCCGGGTCAGCCAGGCCGGCCCCTCTTTCCGTTCCTGCTGCCGATAGACCCTCTTCATCACACGATCCACGGTCCGCAGGCGTGCCTGGTTGATGGCGAAGCCCGCTCCGTTGGGATACTCGCGACCCAGACGGGCCTCGACCTCGTCGATCCGGTCCAGGGCGTCCTCATCGACCTGTTCCCAGATCCAGCTCCGCAGGGTGTCGTCGCCCGCCAGGAGCATGAGGGCCACCGAACGCCGGTTCATGGGGAGTCCGGCGGGGAGGAGCGGCACCACCTCGGAGATCGCCCGTTCGACACTGGCGGGATAGGAGCATCCCCAATCGCTGGTGGAGACCCGATCGAGACGGTCCACCAGGGCGGAGAGTCCCTTCTTCTGGGTGGCTATGGTCGCCACCACCGGGATGCCCAGGATCCCGGACAGCGCTTCCACGTCCACGTCGATCCCCGCGCTGCGGGCCTCGTCCTGCATGTTCAGGGCCAGCACGAAGGGGATGTCCATCTCGGCGAGCTGCAGGGTGATGAGGAGGATCCGTCGGAGGTTCTTCATATCCCCCACCTGGACCACCGCCTCGTAGCGGCCCTCCAGGAGCATGTCCCGGGCCACCTGCTCGTCCTCCGACTGGGGGATGAGGGTGTTGATCCCGGGGGTGTCGATCACGTCCCACCGCCGGCCGGCGAGGTTCGCCGTGCCGCTGGTGATCTCCACCGTGGTGCCGGGATAGTTGGATACGGTGACGTAGCTCCCCGTGAGGTGGCCGAAGATGGCACTCTTCCCCACGTTGGGGTTGCCTACCAGGAGGAGGCGGGCCTCTGCCTCATCCGTGGAGGGGCGGGATGTCAGTTCCTGTATATGCGTGCTCACGCCCGCCACCTACTCCCACTTGTTCAGGTGCAGCACGTCCGGCCGGCGCTCCTCAGGCAGGTCCTCGAAGCACATGCGGGCGTCGGAATGGCTGATCCGGAATCCGGATCCGGTCAGCCACCTCACCATGCTGGTCTCCGCGGAGGGGACCCGGAAGATCAGGGCCTCGATGTCCTCCCCGATCAGTTCCCTCTCCAGGGCCGCGATGAGCGCGCGTCCCGGAGTCTCCTCCCCTTCCAGGGGGAGTGCCACCGCCACGTTCACCCGGCCGGTACCCGGCTCCTCCTCCCGGGCATACGGCTCGGTATGCACCAGGGCGAACCCGCAGGGGACCTCCCCGGTGTAGGCCACGAAAGCGTCGCCGAGCCGGTGATCCAGGGTCCTCTCCACCTCACCGGCATAGTCGAGGGCCCCGGAAACGCGCTTCGAAAGACGGGTGACCTCCTCGAGAAGACGTCCGCGCTCACCACCGGAGGATTCGGCCACCGAGCGGAGTCCCACCCCCGCTCCCGGTCCCAGCACCGGTTCGGGCCCCCCTTCGTCGTTCCCGTAGTACCGGCTGACATCCCAGGTCATCCCGGAAACAGCCATGCCGAGCTCGGTGTAGAACTGCAGGTTCCTGTAGGAACGCGGCATGGTCTCCAGCCCGAGGGTCTTCACACCCCGGTCACGGAGGGCGGCCACCGAGGCCTCCACGAGCCTCCGACCCACTCCTCTCCCCTGTACCGGCGGCAGGACGGCGATGGGACCGAGCCATGCCACATCCCCCCAGCGGCATGCCAGACAGAACCCGATCGGACCTCCCCGTGCCTCGGCGACGAAGGAGACCTGCGGGGCCCGGGAGAGATAGTGACCCAGGAGCCGGTCGGTCATGACCGGCAGACGGGTAGTGCGCATACCCATCCGCTCGTTCTCATCTTCGAACGCTGTCTGGAGGATCCGCCGGATCCGGTCGCCGTCCCCGTCTCTGACGTTGCGCAGAGCCGCTTCCGGCTGCCGGCGATCCGAGCGGAACGAGAACAGGGCCACACGGCCTCCTCGGTACCGTTCCGATTCCGGACGATGCACTCGTCTGATTCAAAGCTAGAGCGCGGCAGGGTGAAGTCAATTTAAAACCGGAGTATTTTGGTCGGAATTATCGTCGACGGGGGTCCTCATGGCCGGACACGGACCAGGCGGAGGGCGTTGGCCGTCACCCCCAGGCTCGCCCCCATGTCGCCCACGAGCACGGCGGTGATGAGGCTTACCAGGCCGGGGAAGACACCGAGGGCCAGGGTGAACTTGATGATCAGGCTCGCCCCGATGTTCTGTCGGATGGTCCGTACCGCCCGGGTGCTCAGCCGTACCGCGTAGGGGAGGCGGCTCAGGTCGTCGGCCATGAGGGCCACGTCGGCGATCTCGAGCGCGGTGTCGGTCCCCGCCGCGCCCATGGCGATGCCCACATCGGCCAGGGCCAGGGCGGGAGCGTCGTTGATGCCGTCGCCCACCATGGCCACCGGACCGTCGAGCTTCAGCTCCCGGACCGCCTCCACCTTCTCTTCTGGGAGCAGCTGGGAACGGACCTCGTCGATCCCCAGTTCGGCGGCGATCGAACGCGCCGTCCCTTCCCGGTCGCCCGTGAGCATGATCAGCCGGATCCCCATCGACCGCAGCTCCCGCAGGGCCTCCCGGGCATCCGGCCGGACCGTGTCCGCCAGGGCGATGGCGAGTTCGGGAGCCCCGCCCGGAGGTCCCGCCAGTATCACGGTCCGCCCCCCGCTCTCCATGGACTCCACCACGCTCCGGTCTTCGCCCTCGAGCCGGAAGCACTCGGGACGTCCCACTCCATAGCGGGTGCTGTCCACCCTGCCTTCCACACCTTCACCGGTGAGGACCTCGAACTCGGTCACCTCCGGCGTCCTCCCCCTTCCCTCCTCCCCGGCGAATGCGACCACGGCCCGGGCCAGAGGGTGAGAGGAGCGTTCCTCCAGTGCTGCGGCCCGGCGCAGCGCCTCCTCTTCGCTCCCTCCGAACCCGCGGACCTCCACGACCCGGGGACGGCCGTGTGTGAGGGTGCCCGTCTTGTCGAAGGCCATGGTCCGGACGGTTCCGAGGGCCTCCATGTACCTGCCCCCCTTCACCAGCACCCCGTTCCGGGCGCCGGCGGTGAGGGCCGAGACCACCGAGACGGGGGTCGAGATGACCAGGGCACACGGGCATGCGATGACCAGGAGGATGAGGGCCCGAAGGAACCAGACCGTGAAGGGCTGGGTGAAGAAGAGGGGCGGTACGACGGTTATGAGGACCGCCACTCCTACCACCGAAGGGGTGTACCAGCGGGCGAAGCGGTCCACGAACTGCTCTGCAGGTGCCTTCTGCTGTTCCGCCTCCTGGATGAGCCGGATGATCCGCTGGAGCGTGGAGGTCTCGAAGCCTCCGGAGGCGGTGACTTCCAGGTAGCCGTCGGAGAGCACGCTCCCCCCGTATACCTCCTCCCCCTCCGAGCGTTCCACCGGCATCGATTCCCCGGTCACCGGACTCTGGTCGAGACTGCCTCGTCCCTCGCTCACCGTACCGTCCAGGGGGATCCGTTCCCCCGCCCGCACCAGCAGGACCTCGCCCCCCTCCACCTCCTCGACCGGGACCTCCTCCACCTCTCCCCCCCTTTGCACCCTCGCCTTCTCGGGGGCCATCGCCATGAGGGAGCGCAGGGCGTTGCGGGCCCTGTCCACCGCGAAGTCCTCCATGAGCTCGGCCAGGCTGAAGAGGAAGGCGATGGCCGAGGCCTCGACGTACTCACCGAGGGCCACCGCGCCCACGATCGCGATGGACATGAGCACCTGCATGTCCAGGCGCAGGCGGAGGAGGGAACGGATACCCCCCGGGAAGAAGTTCCAGCCTCCCGCGGCGGCCGCCGCGAGATGGAAGACGCCGGAGAGGGGCAGATACCAGGGACCCGCCGACAGGATGGCCGGGTCGCCGGTGAACAGGTGAAGGAACAGGCCGCTGAAGAAGAAGACACCCGCGAGGTAGGTGCGCCGGGCGGGTCTGCTGGTCCAGGTCTGTGCTTCGGGAAGGGCCGGACGTCTGGGGGCGATACCGGTGGTCACCGGGGAGGGAGCGTCCTCACGGAGCTCGATCCCCTCCCTGTCCAGGACCCGCCGGAGATGATCCCGTTCCAGGGAAGCGGGATCGTAGGTGATGACCAGGCGGCCGGAGAGGACCTGGATCTCCGCCTCATCTACCCCGGGGAGCGTTCGTACCTCGGCCGCCGCCTTGCGGGCACAGTCCGCGCAGCTCACCCCCCTGAGTCCCCAATCCGCCTTAACGGTGCCCTGCTGCGCGCTGATAGAGCCGTCCGCCTCCCCCATCATGTGAACGTAGGCTCACATATTATCGGGGAGACACCGTCCGGTCAACGATCGCCCGGTCCGCGAACGGGGGGCCTCAGGGGAGGGCCTTCCGGGCGGCGGACATCAGGTCCTTCGTCTTGAGGCTCAGACCGAGCATCCAGAAGTTGTTGGCCCCCAGTTCGTTGCGATATCCGCCGTAGTAGATGTGGAGCTGATCCTCCAGCATGGAGAATCCGATGCTGTAGAGGATGCTCTTCTCCCCGCCGATCCGGGCCCAGGCCAGCCCCACGGCCGGGAACCCGATGCCGTCCAGGGAACGCCAGAAGGGACGGTTGGTGACCCGGTAGTATCGGAAGGAGAATCCCGCGCTGGCCGCCAGCGTGGCCTCCCCCGTCACCGGGAAGACCACCGAGACGGGTGTGGCGAAGGCGAGCCGCCCTCCGAAACGGTCCACGACATGCAGGGTCACGGGGTGGGGAGCCACCACGCCGCTGTCCGCATCCCGCCACTGGATGACCACCTGGTCCCCGTTCCGGAAGGTGCCTCCCCAGATCCACCGACCCCTCCGGGCCTGCTCCGCGTCCACCACCGTATGGACCCACTTCCGGGTGGTCCCCTCCCGCTCCTGGATCCCCGGCACCTCCACCAGCATCCGCTCCCCCCCGTCCACCACGTACACCTCCAGACGGAACGCCCTGCCCCGACCTTCGGGCAGGTCGAGCCGGATGTGGAGGTCCGCCTCCGCCGGCACCCAGTCGCCCGATGCCAGCAGTGCGTCCCTCTCGTCGAGGCGGAAGCTCACGCGGGTGGGAGGAGTGTCCTGGGGAGGATAGGCCGCTGCAGGTCCGGCGGGAAGAGCGAGGAGTAGTAGGAGGAGGAGGAGGGGGAACGAGGCCGGGACCGCGGGGCCCCCGCTCCTCACGCCCCGGACTCCTCTTCTTCGGGTGCATCGGAGAACTCGCGGAGCCGCTCCACCTGCTCCTTGAGGATCTCCGCCGGCATGAACCCCTCGATGGCGGGGGGGAGCATCTTCCCCTTCGGCTTCATGAAGAGGTACATGATGCTGCCGAGGTTGTCCTCGTCGAAGAAGTTGCGGACGATCTTCGGGACATCTTCCATGTAGGCGAGACCGAAGAGACACCAGTCGGCCCCGGTGGCCCGGAAGCTCTCCTCGATCTTCATGTACTCCTGCATGCTCACCAGCGACTTGTCCACGAAGGCAACCACGCTGGGCTTCTCGCTCCGCAGGACGATCTTCTCGAACATACTGTCGCTGCGGGGGTGGACGATAAGGACCTCCACCGGATGCTCCTCCTGTTCACGCGGTCATGTCCGGACCCGTCACGGAAGGATTCCGCCGGCCTCCGGACCTGTCGTAGCCCGGCCGTCGGTCGAACCGGCCGAAGGGTCCTCGAAGTAAAGATTGCACAGTCCCGTGCCTTCTGCACTCAGATACCAGCGCTCCTCGCCGCCGCAGACGTTCCGGCTCTGCTCGAACTGATAGCAGTAGCTGGCACCGCTCCCCTGGTAATCGGCATAGATCCAGATCTCCAGATCGGCGGTGGGACCGGGCACGTTCATGGTGTTGTCCGGTTCCCCGTTCTGGGCCCGGATCTCCTCACGGTCGTCGGCCGAACCGCCGCAGCCTACCGCCACAGCTGCCAGCAGGACCGCCAGCAGGGCCGGCCGGGACCACATCCTAAGCCGCATCGTTCCCTCGCTGGTTCAGGCTCATCCCGCGGGCCATCCGGTCCGCGGCGCGACGTACCACTCCTTCGCTCAGATCGCCCGCTCGGATGAGACGGCGGAGTTCCCTCCGTGTCTCGACACTCGCGCGGGGTCTGCTCCCGCCCGTGGGGTCGAGGGCGGTGACCTCGGGAGATCCCGGGTCCCCGACGATACGGACCATACGCCGTATCGACTCCCGATGGAAGCGCTCCATGGGAGGACCGGTGAGGGGCCACCGCGCGTACTGTTCGACCCGGGTGATCAGACGGTACCACCGATCGAGCCGGTAGGAGGCCAGCTGGCTCTCGAATAGGACCCGATTGACCTCGAAGGAGAAGAGGGGGGGCCGCAGCACCTCTTCGAGGAGGGTCCTGTTCTCCTCACTCGCCTCGGCCACCCGTATCTCCACCTGGTCCCACCAGGTCCTCTTCAGCAGACCGTCCGCCCGCAGCTCCCAATAGAGGTGACCGAACTGCTCGGGCATCCTGCTCAGCATGAGACTGCGGGGCACGAAGTGACCGTGGGCCACCGTGTCGGCGGCCAGGTGGCCCAGATATCCCAGGGCGAACACACGCTGCCGGTCCGTTGCAGCCCGGTCGAGGAGTTCCTGTGCCACCGGCCAGGCATGACAGTGCGCCGCCGCCTCGGCGAAGCGCTTCCCCACCACCACGTCGGCCCAGACGCTCCCTTCATAGAAATCGGAGCGATAGCTGCGGAGCAGGTCCAGGACAGCGGGAGCCAGGCCCGCGGCCCCCGCCAGCAGGGAACCGGAGAGGAAGATATGGGTGGCAGGGCCCCAGGCCAGGCTCTCAGCCGGGGTTACGGCCAGCCACCAGGTCGCGAGGAGGGCGGCAGCTATGATTCGTCGGCTGGACATGAGAGAGCGCAGTCTAAGCATCCCGTCGACCTTCCGCAAGCGGAGCGCCGTCAGGAGGGGCGGAGGGAGGCCCCGTCGGTCCTGCGCCTGCGGACCCGGAGACGCGCGATCCTCCGGGGGGTGGCGTCCAACACCTCGAACTCCCACTTCCCGAACGTGTGGATCTCCCCCGGTTCCGGAATCCTCCCGAAAGCGTCGGTGAGGTATCCGCCCAGGGTCTCATAGTCCCCCTCCGGGAGGGAGACCCCCACCCGCCGTTCCAGTTCGTCCAAAGCGAGACGGGCATCCACGATGCTCCACTCCTCCCCCCCGGTGGCGGAGGGGGGCTCGACCCGGTCGAACTCGTCCCGGATCTCTCCCACGATCTTCTCCAGGGCGTCCTCCAGGGTCACGATGCCCGAGGCACCGCCGAACTCGTCCACGACCACCGCCTGGTGCATCCTGCTCTGTTTCATCTCGAGGAGCAGCTGCTGGAGACCCTTGGTCTCCGGGACGTAGTAGGCAGGGTGCATCATCTCGCCCACCGTGCTCGGGACGGGGGGGTCGAGCAGGTCGAACACGTAGAGCATGCCCACGATGTTGTCGATGCGGTCGCGGTAGATGGGCACCCTGGAATGCCCACGCTCGGTGATGCTCACCAGCGCCTCGTCCAGCGGGGTGTTCTCCTCCAGGGCGAACACCTCCACGAGGGGGACCATCACCGTCTTCACCCGGGTCTCGGAGAGGGAGAAGGTCCTGTGGATCATCTTCCGTCCCTCCGACCGGAGGAGCCCCAGACGCTCACCCTCGGAGAGGAGGAGCTGGATCTCCTCCCGGGTCACCAGCTGGGTCTGGCGGTCGGCACCGGCACCGACGGCCTTCAGGGCGGCCACCGTGAACCACTCGGAGAGCCGGATCAGAGGGGTGAGCAGCCTGTAGGCCAGGTCGAGGGGAACGGCGATGCGGAGGATGATCCCGTCCGCATACTGCCGGAAGAGCGTCTTGGGGAAGATCTCGCCGAACACCAGGATGAGGGGTGTGATGACCGCCGTGGCGACCACCGCTCCCTGTCCCTCCATGAGGATGCTGAACAGACCTGTGGCCGCCGCCGCGGTGGCCACGTTGAAGAAGTTGGTCCCCAGGAGGGTGGTGGTGACCACCTTCCGCGGGGACTCCAGGAGACGGAGCACCGTCCCGGCCGACCGGTCCCCGTCCCTGGCCAGATGATGGATCCGGAGCCGGTTGCTGGAGATGATGGCGATCTCGGCCCCGGAGAAGAACGCCGAGCCGGCGATCCCCACGACGATGATGGCCAGCAGGAGGGCCGCGCTCACCGCGTCCTCCATTCCGCCCGCAGCCAGAGGACCCGGGCGGGTCCTGCCGCCAGCACGTGGACACGGAAGGGGGGGACGGTGACGGTCTCCCCTGCCATGGGGATGCGCCCCAGGCGGTTCACCAGCCACCCGCCCACCGTCTCGGCGTGCGGGTCCTCCAGCGTGAAGCCGGTCGCCCCGGCGAACTCCTCCAGGTCCCATCCGGCGAAGACCACCGCTACGCCCGGAGCCAGCATCTTGAAGGGTGACTCCTCTTCGTCCCGGCTGTCCGCTATGTCTCCGACGATCTCCTCCAGGAGGTCCTCCATGGTGACGACCCCCTCCACCGACCCGTACTCGTCGATGACCAGGGCGAAGTGCAGACCCTCTCGGCGGAACACCCTGAGGAGTTCCAGGACCTTCATGCTCTCGGGGATGAAGAAGGGCTCCCGGATCAGGTCCTCCAGGGCGGGCCGTCCCCCCCCCCGGGCCCGGACGGCCAGGTAGTCCTTGGCATACAGCACCCCCACCACGTGGTCCAGGTCACCCGAGACCACGGGCAGGCGGGAGAAGCCTGTCTCCTGAAAGGCCTCCACCCACTCATCCATCTCCGTCCCGGTCTCCAGGCTCTCCACATCCACCCGCGGGGTCATGACCTCCCCCACCGTCCGCTCCTCCATCTCCAGGATGTTGTTGATGATCTCCCTCTCGAAAGCATCCACCACCCCCTCGTAGTGGCCCAGTTCCACAGCGGTTGCCAGCTCCCTGCTCGAGAGCTTGGGGGCGGCCAGCCCTCCATGGCGGAAGGGCCTGGTCAGCACGCCGCTGATCCACTCCAGGAGGGCCCGCAGCGGTCGGATGAGGGTGGTGAAGGCGGCCAGGGGCCCGGAGACCGCCGGGCCCAGCTGCTCAGAGCGCTCGATGGCGAAGGACTTGGGGAGGATCTCCCCCACCAGCAGGAGGAGGGCGGTCATGAGCAGGGTGGCCCACAGCACGCCCTCCTGCACCGCCCGGGGGTTCCCTGTGGCGCTCAGGATGCTGATGGCGGTGGCGGTGGCGAGGCTGGCACTCCCCAC
>JAWOFN010000016.1:0-42263 GCA_046497505.1 bacterium
CGGCGCCACAAGCGCGGATATAGTACGCCTCAGGTGGGTCCCAATTCGGCCCCGAGCTGGGTCCATTTTACATGCCGATTTCCACCCTGCCAGCTATCACCCCCCCCGGTGCCGTACCTGCAACCTCTTGAGATCGCTTCGACGCCGAACTATCCGCTCAGGTCCTTGCGGAAGCCCTCGGCGATGGCCTCCCATCGCTTGGCCATCATCTCGGCCCGGTCGGGATACTTCGAGGCCAGATCCTTCATTTCGCAGCGGTCGGTGGATAGATCGTACAACTCCCATTCGTGTTGGGGATAGTCTTTGGCTGCGAGTTTCCAATCGCCCATACGTAGCGCCCGATGGGATGCATGACACCACCATAGGCAGTCGCGATCGAGCTCTCGATCCGCCGCAAATACCGGAACGAGGCTGCGGCCCGGCCTCGCTGGGGCCCCCTCATCGACCTCCTCAATCCCATCCCCGTGACGATCTACGGCGCCAACATCAACCGACGGACCGTAGAGCGTGTGGAGGAGGCGGGATTCGAGCTCCTCGAGGTCACCGACCTGTGGCTGGACATCTTCAAGAAGATCCTCGCGGTACGCCCGGACTGAAGAGGAGCTGGACCTGGCCGGGCAGTCTCACTCCCGGATCGGCACGATGCGCAGGGCACGGAGCCGCAGGGTGCCCGTCCCCTCGATGCGAAGACCGGCGCCGCCGTCCGGGGCCGCATCCCCGTGTCCGTGGACCAGGAGTTCCTCTCCCAGGTAGCCGCGGAAGTGGGTGCTGCTCCCCACCGCCCGGAGCACGAGGGGATCGGGCAGGTCCTCTTCGAACGAGGTCGAGTCCTTCACCTGTTCCCAGGCCCGGTCGGGTGCGACCTCCTCCACCCCGGCCGGATCCTGGACCGCGCCCCGGCTCTCCGGGACCAGGCCCAGGAACGAGAGGGCCGAGAGAAACAGCAGGGCCAGCAGGGCCACATACCCGACCATGCGCCAGGGGCGCTTCCAGTCATCGTCCCCGGAGGAGGGGCCGTGGCAGCCGCCTCCGGCGGCTTTCACGCTGTGACCGCCGCAGCACCCGCCTTCCTGTTGATGTGCGTCATGGGCAGCGTGATCGTCTTTCGTATGAGCGTGCACGGTCCTTCCTCTCATTCGGGTCGGCGCCTCGCGTACACGCAGGATGGGACAGGCAGCATGAAGCGAGCATGAAGCACGGCTGAAGCCGGGATGGGACGGAGGTTCACCCCGCCTTCACGCCCGTTTCATCCCCGCTCGCCTACCTTGACGCACAGATACAGAGTGACGACCGGGGAGGGGATCCCCGGATGCACTTCAGGAGGAAGGTGATGATGCACCACTACGGCTTGATGGGGATGGGCTGGGGGACGTGGATCTTCTGGATCGCGATCCTGGCTTTCATCCTGATCGCAGCGATCGCTGCCGGGCGGCGGGCCTCCCGCCCCTACCACGAGGGACGGACCGCCCTTTCCGCGCTCGAGATCCTGAGGGAGCGGTATGCCCGGGGTGAGATCGGGACCGAGGAGTATCGTGACCGCAGGAGCGTACTCGAGGGAGGATGATGGGGGAGGCGACCCCCCTCAGACGGGGAGCTCCACCACGAAGCGGGCCCCGTCCTCCCCCTTCTCGACCCGGATCCGTCCACCGTGAGCGCGGACGATGGCACGGGAGAGGGCCAGACCCAGGCCCGATCCCTCGCCGGCGGTCCTCGCCGGGTCGGCCCGGTAGAAGCGTTCGAAGATCCGCTCCCTGTCCCGCTCCGGGACCCCGGGGCCCTGGTCCTCCACCCAGAGACGGTACCGTCCGCCCTCCAGCTCCCCCCCTGCTTCGATTTCGCTTCCCGCCGGACCGTACCGCACCGCGTTGTCCAGCAGGTTCACGAGCACCCGCCGCAGCATGCCCCGGTCCCCCTTCACCTCGTCCCCCACAGCCCGGACCCGGAGCGTGATGTCCTTCGCCTCGGCCGAGGGGCGGATCACGTCCACCGCCGCACCGATCAGATCATCCAGCGAGGTCGACTGTTCCTGCAGCTTCAGCACCCCGACATCCTGCCGTGCCAGCACCAGCAGGTCGTTCACCAGGGCCTGCATCGTGTCCACCTCTTCCAGCACGTCCCCCATGATCCGGCGGTACTCCTCCTCGGAGCGGGACCGCCTCAGTCCTACCTCCAGGGTCCCGCGGATGGCGGTCAGGGGCGAGCGGAGTTCGTGGCTGGCGTCGGCGGTGAAACGCTGCTGGGCCTCGTAGGCCTGCTGGAGCCGGCCGAGCATGGCGTTCAGGACACGGACCAGGTCGGCGAACTCCCGGGTGCCCGCATAGGCGGTGATGCGGGCCTCCTCGGTAGGGGCCTCGATGGAAGCGGCCTGCTGTACGATGGTCTCCACCGGTTGGAGGGCCCGGCTGGCCGTGGACCAGCTCAACAGGGCGGCGATGGCCACCCCGGTGACGCCCAGCAGGATGAGGAGGGAATCGATCCGGCTTAGTGTACGCTCCATGGGGGCCAGGGATACGGCGACCTGGATGACGTGGCCTTCGTGCCGCGGATCGATCCGCTGAAGCGGATAGAAGACCTGACGGAGGGGGGGGGCGATGCCGGTGTTGCTCTGGAAGGTGGGACCGCCCCGTCGTACTTCGTCCAGGTCGCCCTGATAGCCTGGGAGGGTCCCGGACAGGTTCTCGCTCCGCACTGCCACGCGGTCGTACTCGTCCCACACCTGGATGCGCCAGAGTATGTGCCGGAGCTGGAGTGCCTCATCTTCCTGAACGTCCCACTCTCGCAGTTCCATCCGCTCCGGGGGGCTCTCGGCGACGGCACTGGCTTGGAGGGATGCGACCAGGGAAAGCGACCGGTCCACTTCCCGGAGGAGGACCGCTCCCAGCGCGATTCGAAGGGTCAGGCCGATCACCACGAAGGCGGCGGCCCAGAGAAGCGCGAAGCGCCGCGTCAGGAGCCCCCGATAGGAGACCCTTGCGGATGGATCGATGCTGTTCACCCGAACCGGTATCCCACGCCGCGGACGGTCTCGATCATCGGCTCATCGTCATCGCCCGAGAGCTTCCGCCTCAGGTTGCCGACATGCACGTCCACCACGTTGCTCTCGGGATCGAAGTTCAGTTCCCAGACCTTCTGGAGCAGTTCGGTCCGGCTGATGACCTCCTCGGGGTGCAGCATGAAGTACTCGAGGAGCTGGAACTCCTTCGGCGTGAGGTCCAGGTCGCGCTGCCCCCGCCGGGCCTTGTGCCTGCGATGATCCAGTTCCACGTCCTCGTACCGGATGACGTTCGAGCGGTCCACACCGCTGCGGCGGAGCAGGGAGCGGACCCGTGCCAGGAGCTCCTCGAAGGCGAAGGGCTTGGTCAGGTAGTCGTCGGCCCCCGCGTCCAGTCCCCGGACCACGTCCTCGGTGGCATCCCGTGCGGTGAGCATGAGCACCGGGACCTCCGAGCCCTCCCTCCGGAACTCCCGGGCCAGTTCGTAGCCCGAGCGCTCGGGAAGCATCACATCGAGTACGAACAGGTCGTACTCGCCCACCGCCGCCTTGATGCTCCCCTCCTCCCCGTCCAGAGCGACGTCCACGGTGTAGTCCTCCTCCTCCAGACCCTGCTTGATGAAGGAAGCCACCTTCCGGTCGTCTTCCACCACGAGGATATGCATCGCACCGCCTCCGTCGTCTGGGGCTACCCGTTGCTTAGCCGCCTCCCGGCCGGGGAGCAAGAGGATTCCTCCAGCCTCCCCCGACCGGGACGGCGCAGCCACCTGCTGCACAAAGGAAGGGGAACGGCGTCTTCTCCGCTCCCCTCCGGGTGGGCTGCCGGCTGAGGCAGCCTTCGTTTCAGATGGACCTCCCGCGCGTCGCGGTCCCTACTTGTCGCGAGGCGGGTGGTGGGCATCGTGGATCGAGCCGCCGGGCCCGGCCATGCCCTCTTCGGTGGAGTGCATGCCGTCCATCCCGCCGGCCTGACCATGCATCTGACCGCGGAGCTCGTCCAGCTTCTGGATCTGCTCCTCGGTCAGGACGTCCTTCACGTCCTGCTGGTGGCGGGCCTGCAGGAGCTGCAGTTCGACCTGCTGGGCCGCCTGCTCCTTCAGGGCACCCTCCAGGGCGGAGAGGTCACCCTCTGCCCGGGCGGTCTGCACGTCGATGGCCGCCTTCGAAGCGTCGGCACGGGCCTGGACCAGCTTCTTCCTGAAGTCCTCACGCAGGGTGCGGAGCTGCTGGACCTGCCGGTCCTCGAGTCCCAGGGACTCGGCTCGGGGCAGGGGGTCGGCGGTGTGCATACCGGCCGCATTCATCATGCCGCCGTGCATTCCCATCGTACCGCCCATCATGCCCATGCCGCCCATCATCCCGCCGGCTCCGTTTATGCTGCAGGGTGCCTGCTGGGTCTGGGTCCGGGTCTGCCCGGTGTTGCCGTGCATGCCCATCATGCCGCTGCTTCCCTGATGCATCTGGGCCGAGGCCGTGCCGGCGAGGGCTGCGATGAACAGGCCCGCCGCTGCCAGGGCTGTGATGCGGTTCGTGATCTTACGCATCGTTCGTTCCTCCTTCTGGGGTTCGTCCTGTCGAAGTCGTTCCATTCATGCTGGGCGCAATATGGGGAGTGGGGGATGAACGGAAGGTGAAGCCGCTGTGAAGCTCGATAAAGCCCCCTTCAGCGGTTCTTCATCCCCCCTTTATGCCGGCTGGATATCCTCCACCCAGTGACCCTTTCGGGGCCGGTCCACCTGCACCGGATCCCGTGCCCACGCCAGCAAGGAGGACCGCTGTGAACCGGACCGGCCCCCAGGACGTCATCGACCCGGTCTGCGGCATGACCGTGAACCCGAGGAGCGCCCCCGCAGAGACCGAGCACGAGGGGAAGACCTACTACTTCTGTGCTCCGGTCTGCAAAGAACGGTTCGAGGAAGCCCCGGAGAGGTACCTGAGCAGCAGCAGCTGAGGACGCATGCACTCCGGTGTCGGACATTTTCTTGTGGTCTGCCGGCAGGGTTCGGTGCCGGGGTACCTCGGTTCGTCCCTCCCCCTTTATGCTCTGTATCAACGGTTTACATCCCAAATAACATCACTTTACTTGCAGATGAAGGTGGATGAGCAAAAGATTCCCGGATGGCCCGCCCGATGTGCCTGCTCATCCGGATTCACACACGAGATCGAACAGGGGGTTGCGTCATGCACGGATGGGGCCTGTGGGGTATGGGAGGGTGGATGTGGCTGTTCTGGATCATCGTGCTCGGTGCCGTCGTCTGGGGCGTCCTCGCTGCATTGAGGGGCGGGGAGCGGCCGGGCGGAATGGGCACGGGCACCGAGGATGTGAGGACCCCCCTGGAGATCCTCAAGGAGCGGTACGCCCGGGGGGAGATCGATCGGGAGGAGTTCGAGGAGCGGAAGGAGGCCCTGGAAGAAGACTGAAGATGCCTCTTCATCGCTCCTTCATCCTCTCTTCATGCAGCAGCAGCGATATTGACACGGATACGCAGGACCGACCTCAGCAGCTTATGACGACCGACCGCAACCAGCAGTCCTATCGGGAGGGATGAAGGATGAAGCGATTCACGGCAGCCGTGGCGGCTGTCCTGTTCATGGCCTCGCCTGCCTTCGCGCAGCAGGGGCACATGCAGCAGGGCCAGCAGGGTCACATGCAGAACATGCAGCAGCATATGCAGATGATGCAGCACATGCAGGAGCACATGCAGATGCTGTCGAAGCAGTACGGCGAGATGGCCCGGAACTTCCGGATGATGGGAAACCGCATGGGCCCGGGTACCATGGGGATGATGATGAGCGGACCCATGCGTGCCATGGCGCAGTCCATGAACCAGATGTCCCAGGCCGCATCCGGCATGAGCGGTCAGATGCAGGAACTGATGCAGAACGAGCAGTTCATGCAGATGGAGGGCATGGGTGAGCACATGCAGTCCATGCAGGAGCACATGGAGCCCCTCATGGAGCACTTCGAGGCGATGAAGAAGGCCATGCAGGCCATCCAGGAACAGGCCGGCGGGGCCCAGGAACCTCCGCTCCGCTGATGCGCCGACCGACTGCTGCAGGGGCGGCGGTCTCCGGGGCCGCCGCCTTTCTGCTTATACTCGCGACCGCAGGCACCACCGGCGCCCAGCAGATGGGGAGTCCATCACGGATGAACGGTTCCTGGTGGGTCGGGACCTCGCTGGGCTACAGCTCCGGAGGGTTCGAACTGAGCCAGGACGTGAGCGCACTGACGGCCGGGTTCGCCGGGGGATGGAACCTGGACCGGCTGGGGCTCAGTGCTTCGGTGGGGATCGTGTCCTTCCGGGGTTCCGGTCTCACCTACACCGGCTACGGGACCCAGCCCGGTCACATGACCGGCGGCTCCGGCAGCACGGGCGGGGGGATGATGCCCGGCGGTACCACCACCTCCGCCGCCTCGGTCACCGGGGTGGGGGACCTCTATCTCTCCGGGTCCTACCGCCTGCTCGGCCGGCCCGGGAGCACCATTTTCCGGTTCTCCGGCAGCGTAAAGGCGCCCCTGGCCGATGAGAGCGAGGGCCTGGGCACGGGGGAGTGGGACGCAGGAGGTCAGGCGACCCTGACCCTGCCGGCCGCCGGAGGGTTCCTGACCGCTTCGGGAGGCTACATGGTCCTGGGTGACCCGGCGGGTGCCGAGTACAGGGACCCCCTGAGCGGAAGGGTCTCATGGTTCCGACCCCTGGGAGGTCACACCCGCAGCCTCTTTCTGGAAGTGGCAGCCGCCCAGACCATCGTCGAAGGCCTGCCCGGGCCGGTGCAGGCCGGTGTGGGGTACGGGGTGATGGGAGGAGACGGCAAGGGCTGGCTGGCGGGATTGAACATCGGACTCACCGAAGGTGCTCCGGACTGGAGCCTCTCCCTCAGCCTGATGCTTTCGGGGAGCTGATCCGGATGGTGCGGAGGGCCCCGCTGCCTCAGTAGACCGTGTGGACCCTCTGGTTGCGGGCCCGGATGAGGTGGACGGTCCCGTCGGGGCTGCGCACCCGGGCCACCACGTCGACCCGTATCTCCGCAGGCCATCGCGGTCCGTCCCGGGCCACCCGTTCCAGCATCCAGGGAGGGGAACCGGGGCGTTCTTCGAACGACAGCACGATGGTCCGCACCTCCTGGATGGAGAGGGGGCCGTCCGGCGGCGACAGAAAGTGAATGACCGTTCAGTAATTCGGGGAATTTGCTGGAAGACCGGACCCACCTGTACTAATTTGGTGGGTGCTCAGGGACGCGAATCCCCGGCCCCAGGCTTGGCGGCCGGCGGGTGTCCCGCCCACCGATTCATCACGCTTCCGATCGGATCGGCATCGAGGTCCCCCTTCTCAGGGTCTGCCTCGAGGTGTTTCGGAAGCTGACCCGCGAAAGGGGGGGGTGGACCCAGGAGTTCACCGAATCTCAGCTGGATTGGAGCAGCCCGATGGATTCATCCAAGTATACCAAGTACCGCCCCATACTGCGCCGGGACCTCGATTCCCTCCCGCAGGTACGGCGGCTGGACGGCGACACGCAGCTCGCCATGAAGGCGGTGTCGGCCGTATTCCCCTTCAGGACCAATGCCTACGTGGTGAACGAACTGATCGACTGGGACGACATTCCGGACGATCCCATCTTCCAGCTCACCTTCCCCCAGCGGGGGATGCTGGAGGACGAGGATTTCGCCGGGATGGCCGATTTGGTCCGGAAGGACACTCCTGCCAGGCAGCTTTTCGCTCCTGCCCATGCCATCCGGAAGCGCATGAACCCGCACCCGGCAGGCCAGATGCAGCACAACGTGCCTAGATATCGCGGCATCCCTCTTCCGGGCATTCAGCACAAGTACCGGGACACGGTCCTGTTCTTCCCCAGCCAGGGACAGACCTGTCACGCATACTGCACGTACTGTTTCCGGTGGGCACAGTTCGTCGGGGACCAGGAGATGAAATTCAGCGCGCGCGAGACCGAACTCTTCCACGCGTACCTGAAGGAACACAGCGAGGTGAGCGATGTCCTGTTCACCGGCGGTGATCCCCTCATCATGAAGACCCGGCATCTCAGGGACTACATCGAACCCCTCCTGGGCGAGGACTTCGAGCACATCCGTCATATCCGACTGGGTTCGAAGGCCCTCTCCTACTGGCCTTTCCGTTTCACCCAGGGAGAGGACGCGGACGACCTGCTCCGCCTGATCGAAGAGATCCGGGAGGCCGGACGTCTCCCGGCCGTCATGGCTCATTTCTCACACCCGGTGGAACTCTCCACTCCGGAGGTGGTGAAGGCCATCCGGCGGCTCCAGGGTGCAGGGGCCGTCATCCGTACCCAGGCCCCGCTGGTCCGTCACGTGAACGACTCCTCGACCATATGGGCGGAGATGTGGACGGACCAGACCGCCCAGGGGCTGGTACCCTACTATATGTTCGTGGAACGGGATACGGGTCCTAAGGCCTACTTCGAGGTCCCTCTGGCCAGGGCTCTTCGGATCTTCCGGCGGGCGTACCGCAGGATCTCGGGGCTCAGCCGCACCATGCGGGGGCCATCGATGAGTGCGATGCCGGGCAAGGTCCAGCTCCTTGACACCCTGGAGATCCGGGGGGAGAAATACTTCCAGCTCATGATGCTCCGGGGGCGGAACCCCGAGTGGGCGGGCAAATCCTTCCTGGCCCGGTACGACGATGAGGCGACCTGGCTCAGTCACCTGGAACCGGCTTTCGGGAAGCCCGCCTTCTTCTGGGAGCGGGAGATGAAGGTCATGCCCCGAAGGGAATCGGTCCAGACCGAGCTGCGGATGGGACCGACACCCAGGGCGAGCTGAACCCCGGTATCCAGCCGATCAGCATCCCGGCAGGGGGGCCCTCGGGTCCCCCTTCTTACCTATATGGGTCCATGGGCCGGGACATCAGCTTCCCCGGGGCCGACTCAGTCCATGTGGCCGATGAGATGCAAGAACGGGGTGAGGATCCGCTCGGTGATGCCCCACACGAAATGAGGACCTACGGGGAACCCATGGGCCTCCAGGGTGTGGCCCCGGGCCTCGATGACCCGCGAGGTCCGCCGGGGTGCCAGGTCGTGGAGCGGGACCCAGAAGTGATTGTCCACCTCGTCCGGGTGTTCGTCCACCTCGGGCCGGTCGGTCATCCCGAAAACGTAGGGGCGGATCACCACGGGGGGGAGCAGGGGGTTCCCGGGCTCGTAGTCGGCCAGCTCGCCCAGCAGGTGACTTTCCTCCAGCCCGATACGGGTCTCCTCGTTCGTCTCGCGGATGGCCGTCACGAGCAGGTCCCGGTCCCCTTCCTCCATCCGTCCCCCGGGCAGGGCCATGTGACCGGACCACGGGTCGTCGGACCGGCTCGTTCGCTTGATGAGCAGTACACAGAGGGCATCCTCCGCGTCCGGGGCCAGGACCAGGGCGACGGCCGTGGGGATCCGGTCGGAGAGGTCGACCCGCTCCAGGGATCGGTCATCCAGCAGTTCTCGGATCGACTCCATGTCCATGATGTTCCCGGCCGGCGGTTCGGGTGGCTTACCGGTATCCCTTTTCTATAGCATGCGCACGCGACGGCCCCCGGGGCAACACCGCAGGGACCGCCTCCACGACCCTACATGCCAGAACATGGCACGATGACACCACACCGGGAGATCGTACGTCTCTTCCTGAAGCTGGGATTCGCCGCCTAACCGGATGCGGTGACCGCCTCGGCGGCGGCCCTCATGGCGGTGGTGACCGTGCAGCTCGGAGCCGCAGCCCTCCCCGGTCCTGCTCCGGCTCCAGGGCCTGTAGGTCCCGCCACCCTTTCCGGTCAGTAGGATGAAACCGCCTGGGCTCGGGTGTAGACACGGACCACGTCCTCATCCTCGAACGTGACGAGGAAGCGGGAGCGTACCGGGTCGTAGGCCACACGCGTCCCCTCGCTCTCCAGGTCCATGGCATGCAGCCGCTGGTAATCGGGTGTCGAGAACTCGATCAGCCATGTCCCCGAGACGACCGCCATGGACGAACCCTCGGTCACCCAGGTCATCCCCCCCTCCTCGGGGTAGTCGGGTACCGGGACGCCCATCAGGTACTCGAGGGTGGCTCCGTCGTAGATGTCGAGCGTGCCCTCATAGCGTCCGCCGCCCACCGCGACCGCCTGCTGGTTGCTCAGTACGAGGTGTCCGTTCGCCGCATCGGTCAGGAGCGAGTTGATGCCCAGTACGCCGTCCTCCGCGGTGAGGGAATCCAGTTTCGTCATACCGGAGGTCTCGTAGACGAACAGCTTCGATTCGTTCCGGCTGGTCAGGAAGAGCCGGTCCAGGGCCTCGTCCACCGCGGTGGCCAGCCCGACCTCGATGGAGTAGGAGCCCTCAGCCTGGGGACGGTAGCGGACGGTGTCCACCGGTCCGGGGGACCGCGGGATCACGGCGATGGTCCCTCCGCGGGTCTCAAGCGCATAGAACCGATCGTTGTCCGCGTCGTAGTCCAGCCCTGCCGGGTTCGAGAAGAAGGGGTCGTGTATCGCGGGGATCGTCCGGGTATCCGTCATGGTCAGGGCGGGCAGGTCGACCCACCGGACCTGACCTGAGGCATCGTCGGTGACCACCAGGGTCTGACTCGCCGCGTGGTACCGGATCTCGGTCGGGAAGAACCCCGCCGGGTCCAGGGTGTCCGTCACCGTCAGGGTGGCCGCATCGATGAGCATGAGGCTCTGGTACCGGTTGGCCACAACGTAGTGGTCCCCAGCCGCGGTCACCGCCCGGGGGTTCTCGCCGACGGCGACCTCCGCTTCCAGGACGAACCCGGGGACATCGCCGCCCGCGGGGCCGGTGGACTCATCGCAGGAGGTGAGCATGATGAGGGAGAGGGTAAGGGCGAGGGGAAGGACGGCACACACGCGTGGGCTCATCGTCATGATGGTCCACCTCCCTGGTTGCAAAGGGACCCGGAGTGAGGACAGGGCATGGCAACTGTACCCGCTCCCGTGAGGCCGGACAACCCGATGCACACCCGCGGTGCCCGCCCATCCGGCCGAAACTCTGGGCGCTGGAGACCGTGTTATCAGATGCGGCCGAAGCAGGGAGGAGGACGACCTCCCCGCACCCGTGCCGGCGGCTGGCGGAACGGACCACTCGCGTGCAGAAGGAAGGTCACATGGCCCCATTGACCGGTCCCCCCACCGACTTCAAGTGCCCGGTCTGCGGCAACAGGCAGTGGAACAACATCCGAGGCGAAGGGGCCCTTGCGGGTGTGGACGGGGGTACCGGTGAGGCGAGCCTGGAACGCAAGCTTCGGCTGCATGTCAGCAACTGCACGCGCTGCGGACACGGCAGAGTCAGGATCTCACCCTGCGGGGATCGGCGAGGGTTCTGTTCGACATGGATGAGGGGTGGCCGGGACGGTGGTGCTGCTTGCAGTCGTAGTCTGGGCGATGCGCCGGCACCGGAACTTCCGCAGGGATGTCCCGATTCCCTAGTCGAGCCGGAGCAGCATCCACAAAGCGCTTGCACCGCCCCCGGGCCGCGCTCACCTTGATGATTCTTCCTCGATGGACGATTCGTGCGGAGGGGTGCCTGAGTGGTTGAAAGGGGCGGTCTCGAAAACCGTTGAGGTCGCAAGGCCTCCGGGGGTTCGAATCCCTCCCCCTCCGCCAGTATTGGATGCGTTCCATCGGTTCTCAGCGGTGGGACGCATCGACGTACCGGGGCTCGGGATTCTCGTCAGTCCCGCTCCTCTTCCTCCCCGTCAGCGAGGACACGACGTTCGACACGCTCGGCCAGCCCGGTCTCATCTTCGACGTCCCTGTCGAACAGTACTCGGGCTTGCTCCGGGATGATGCGCAGCTGCCGGGCATACTCGGGGCAGTGGCGGCACATGAGCAGGTGCAGGCGGACCTTGACCCTGGTGAGCACCCCTGCCTCCTCGATCTGCCCGGTGCCGTTCAGCTCCGAGACCTCCCTGCATGTCATCATGCCCGGCTCCTCTCGACACCGTGCTCCTCGAGGCATTCCCTCAGGCTGTTCCTGGCCTGGTGCAGCTCACCCATCACCATCATCCCGTTGTCGGCGACCATCTTCTGCAGCCGGTTCAGGACCTCCTGGACCGAGCCGTCCGCCTGGACTTCGACCCCGGGGCTGGAGCGGGCGAACGCCCAGCCCAGTCCTGCGAGCGAGAGTGTGATCGCGACGGTGAGCACCGTCATCCTGCGTGGAGATCGGACCGTGTGGTTCATCCTGTATCGCCTCTTCTGTGGAGTTCATGGAATGCACGGGCAGGCCGGCTCTGCCGGTCCTGCATACCCGGCTCTGATCGTCCGGGGACACTGCGTGTGTGCGACGAGGTGGGGACCCATTACAGGAGAAAGCCGCTTCCGCACGTTGGACCTGCGTACTACGCTGTACCGCTACGGCTCTACAGGAGCCGGGTGCATCTTCCCGGGAGGGAGATGTCCGAGAGACAGAATGAGGAGATCATGCAGACAGCGACCCCGGCACGATGGGTCCTGGGTGTCATGGGTGCGGTGTTCTTCCTGGCGGCTTCGGTCCTGCCGGCCGGGGCCTAGGGACGGCTTCCGCGCCTGGAACGGTTCTGGCAGAACGCCCCGGAGGAGGGTGCGGTCGCACCCGACTTCACGCTTCAGACCCTGGAAGGCGAGACGTTCACGCTCAGCGAGGCCTGGGCCGAGAAGCCCGTGGTGCTCGAGTTCGGCTCCTTCACCTGACCTCCCTTCCGGATGCGGGCCGCATCCGTCGAGTCCCTGAAGGCTGAGTACGGAGACGACGTGCACTTCGTGATCCTCTACCAGCGCGAGGCACACCCCAACCAGCTCATGTTCAAGGAGATCGACCAGCCGACCACGATGGAGCAGCGCAGGGAACTGGCGCGCCGCAGCCGTTCCGATCTCGATATCACGACCATCATCGCGATCGACGAGATGGATGACGCGGTACGAAAGGCGTACGGGGGTGCCCCCAACAGTGCCTTCATCATCGACACCTCGGGCCGGATCGTCTACCGCAAGGACTGGGCGATCCCCGATGAGTGGCGGCCGGTCCTGGAGCGCCTCACCGATCCTGCGCCGGGTTCACCGCTGCCCTGAGGCGGCAGGCTGAATCCACGGTTCTCTACCGAACAGTCAGAGAGCGGAGACGGAGATGAGCATCCTCTACGCCCTGCAGCATCTGGGATACGTGATACCGCCCCGGGCCGACGCAGGATGGATCGGAGAGGCGGGGCCCGGCCTCTCGTACCTCGATCCCGGCTCGGGCGGTCCGGAGAACGATTTCACGAACCGCAACACCAGTTCATGACGTGGAACCTAATGCACATGGCACGCATGGTCCGGGAAGCGCCGCCCTGTCTGCCCACAGCACAGTCTCCTCGCGTCCGGCCAGCATGCTGGCCGGGCAGGCCGGGTCCCCTCCGGGGTGGTCGAGGAGGCATCGTACCGCTTTCCTCTTGTTCGAGCCCGCCGCGAGGGACCAGACCCGCCGGGAACGCTCCAGGAGGGGGAGGGTGAGGGTGATCCGCCCGCTGACCGCCGCGCCCTCCGGGGCCTGGACGGGGAGGACCCACCGGGTCTGCTCCTCGAGGGCTTCGGTCCCGGGGAAGAGGGAGGCGGTGTGGCCGTCCTCCCCGATCCCCTGGAGGGCCACATCGAACGCCGGACCCGCCTCCCCCAGATGTTCCTGCAGGAGCCGCCGATAGCGTTCCGCTTCGGCCTCCGGATCGCGCGCCTCCCCGCGGATCCGGTGGACCTGCGCTGAGGGGATCTCCACGCGGTCGAGGAGGAGTTCCCGTGCCATCCGGTGGTTGCTCGCCTCGTGGTCGGGCGGGACCAGCCGCTCGTCACCCCACCAGAGGTGGACCCGCTCCCAGGGGAAGGGTCCGCCGACCCCCCGAGCCAGGAGGCTGAAGAGGGGCCGGGGTGTGGACCCCCCGCTCAGGGCGATGTGGAGATCGCGCTCCGGGCGACCGGCCTCGCGCAGGCATCGCCCCAGGGCATCCGCGGCGGCACGGCTCAGGTTCTCCAGGTCCTCGAAGGTGCGTACCTCGATCCCCATCAGTCCCTCTCCTCGGTGTCCTCGGGCCAGGGGTGGTCGGCGTCGGCCGCGAGCCGGCGGGCGGCCTCGGGTCCCCAGGTTCCTGCGCCGTACCCCCGGAGGGGGAGGTCGGCCTCCAACAGCGGGGTATAGAGGGCCCACGAGGACTCCACCTCGTCCGTGTGGACGAAGAGGGTCTGGTCCCCGCTCACGACGTCCTGGAGGAGGGTCTCGTAGGCATCAGGGAGCGAGGTGAAGGCGCTCTCGTAGTCGAAGCCGAGCTGCTGTGTCACCGGGTGCATCCCCTCTCCCGGGCGTTTGACCTCGAAGGCCAAGTCGAACCCCTCGTCCGGCTGCAGGCTGATGCCGAGGACGTTGGACGAGGGGGCCTCGCCCCGCTCCCCGAAGAGGGAGACGGGGACGGAACGGAAGGTCACCGTGATACGGGTGAGGCGGCGGGGGAGCCGCTTCCCGGTGCGCAGGTAGAAGGGGACCCCCTGCCAGCGCCAGTTGTCGATACCCAGGCGCAGGGCGGCGAAGGTCTCGGTGGTGCTCTCTGCGGGCACCCCGTCCTCCTGCAGGTAGCCCGGGACCCGTTCACCGCCGATCGTTCCCTCCTCGTAGCGGCCCAGGACTACCTCCGCCGGGTCGATGGGGCGGACCGACTGGAGCACCTTGATCTTCTCCCGTCGGATCGCTTCGGAATCGAACCGGGCGGGGACCTCCATGGCCGTTAGGCAGAGGAGCTGGGTCAGATGGTTCTGGACCATGTCCCGAAGGGCCCCGGAGTCGTCGTAGTAGGGGGCCCGGGTGCCCACCCCGAGGTCCTCGGCCACCGTGATGTGCACGCTCTCCACATGTTCCCGGTCCCAGAGGGACTCGAAGATGGGGTTGGCGAAGCGGAAGACCAGCAGGTTCTGGACCGTCTCCTTCCCCAGGTAGTGGTCGATCCGGTAGATCTGATCCTCGTCGAAGTCACGATGCAGACGGGCATCCAGTTCCTCGGCCGAGGCCAGGTCGCGACCGAAGGGCTTCTCCAGGATGATCCGGGTCCATCCCGGAGCGGTGTTCAGACCCCCTTCACACATAGCGTCCAGCACGGGTTCGAAGGCGCCGGGGGGCAGCGCCAGATAGAAGGCCCTGTTCCCCGGCAGGTCGTGCTCGGATTCCAGGGCCTCGATGCGTTCCTTCAGCGCCCGGTGATCCTCCGCCTCGACCGAGGCGGTCTGGAAGAAGAGGTTCTCCGAGGTCCATGCCCTCGCGTCCTCGAGATCCACACCCGCGGCGGTGAGGTCGTCGACGGACCGCTCCCGGAAGTCCTCGTCGCGCAGCCCGCTCCGGGACACTCCGAGTATGCGGCCGCGGGCAGAGGCCAGGGGGCCCTGATCCAGACGGTAGAGGGCGGGGAGGAGCTTGCGGCCGGTGAGGTCCCCGGTGGCTCCCAGGATGATGAAGAGATGGTCTTCGGTCCCCCCGCTCAACCTTCTTCTCCCGTTTTCACGGCGTGACCGCCGAACTGGTTGCGCATCATCGCCAGGAGCCGGTCCGCGTACGACTCCGTGTCCCGGGATCGCAGACGCATCTGCAGGGCCAGGGTGATCACCGGGGCGGGTACGTCCAGGTCCACCGCTTCGAACACCGTCCAGCGTCCCTCCCCCGAATCGTCAACCCACGGTTCGATCCCCTCGAGGGTATGGTCCTCCGCGAGCCCGTCGGCGATGAGGTCCAGGAGCCAGGAGCGGATCACCGTCCCGGTACGCCAGATCCGGGCGACCTCCCCCAGCTCGAGTCCGAACCGCTCCTTGTGGCGCATGATGGAGAAGCCCTCGGCGAAGGCCTGCATCATGCCGTATTCGATGCCGTTGTGGACCATCTTCACGAAATGGCCCGCGCCGGTGGGCCCGACGCGGCCCCATCCCTCATCCGGAGCGGGGGCGAGTGAACGGAGCGCGGGTTCCACGCGTGCCACAGCCTCCTCGGGACCTCCCGTCATGAGTCCGTAGCCCTCCTTCCGTCCCCAGATCCCGCCGCTCACCCCGGTGTCCACGAGATGGAGCCCCTGCTCCCGGAGCCGCTCGGCCCGTACCAGGGTATCGGTGTAGCGGGAGTTCCCCCCGTCCACCACCACGTCCCCCTCGGTGAGATGGGGCAGCAGGGTATCGAGGACCTGGTCCACCGGGTCGCCGGCGGGTACCATGATCCAGACGACCCGAGGCGTGCCCAGGGCCCGGGCGAGGAAGGGGATGTCGTCCGCGGTCTCGATCCCGTGCTCCTCCGCTTCCCGCATGGCGTCCTCGGACCGGTTCCAGCCCACCACCCGGTGCCCGTCCCCGGTGAGGCGTCGCGCCATGTTCAGACCCATGCGTCCCAATCCTATCATGCCCAATTCCATATTGGGCCTCCTCCTGGTTCGGTCAAAGTTCCGTGTGTCGATGGTCCGGGCAAACTCCGGCCGGCCCTGCTGTGAGGGATGTTCCTTCACGGCCTCCCCGGCTCACAGACTACAGGGATGCAGGGTTCGAATCGACCCGGGAGCCGAATGTGCGTGATGATACCTTCCAGAGTCCTTACGCGGATAGCGAGCTGGACGAGCAGCTATCTGCTCACCGCACGTCGTCTCGAGAAGGAGCCGGAGGACCTCCCCGGCTGCCTGGATGCCGTCAACCGGGGGCTCGCGCACGCCCTGGAACGGGTCTGCGACCGCCGCGAGGGATGCGAACTCCTCCATGCGCTCCCGGGCGGGTACCGACAGGTCGAACGCCTCCAGGAGCATGCCCGCCGCCTCACGTCGGGATCGGCCCACGACCGTGCGGAAGGCATGTACGACTTCATCGGCATCGAGGTCCGGTCTGAGTTCGAGGACCTCCCGGGAAGTGTTCCTCGGCGGGGATGTCTCCGGTTCCCGAATCATCGCCGCGGCGGGCAGAGGAGGGAACGGAGGATGAGAGCGCCCTGGAATCGGTTGAGGGAGACGGCGGGCCGTGATGTATTAGGAGAAACAGGTCTGGATATTCGTGATAATGCCCACGCGGTGACACTCCACCGACCGACGGGAAGGACGGATCGGATATGTTCGAGCTGATCGCAGGTGGGCTGGTGGGGGTGGCTGCTTCTCCTCATCGGGGTGGGCCTCGGTGTCTTCACCCTTGAGGCGGCGGCCGCCATGGTGCGTGAAGGGATGTTCCGCGGCGCGGCGGTCATGGCGAGCCTTCTGGGCTTCATCACCGCCGTCTGGTGGGTTCTCTCGTTCCGGCTCGTGTTCCAGGGGGGTCGGGGAGGTCGAGAGAGGGACCCGGACCAGACCCGCCTCGATTATGCCCTGATGGCTGCCTCCTGGCGATACGCCGGTTCGGACGGTGTGTACGACTGGGAGGGGGTGAGCGGGGTGATCCGCGGCTACCGGGAACGGATACTCACGCATGGCGGTCACCGCTTCCACCCACGCAGAGTTCATCCGTGCTCTGGGATACCGTGTGCTCCCGGCGGGGAACGGGGTGGGCCCCAGCGTCCCCATGGCGGTGGATGCCGGCCTGGGCCAGGTTGGGCGCATGGGACTGCTCGTGACGCCGAAGTACGGTCCCCGTGTGCGGCTGGCGAAGGTCATCACCGACATGCCCCTCGAACCGGACCTTGCCATCGACTTCGGGGTCACCGAGTTCTGTGAGGTGTGCATGCTCTGTGCCCAGGAGTGCCCCAGCGAGTCGGTCAGCAGAGGGGATCGGACCTGGTCGGGCCCTTCCCGGTCCAACAACCCGGGCGTGCTCAAGTGGTATGCGATGGTGGACCGATGCTATGACTTCAACGGTTTCAGCTGCTCGAACTGCAAGCGTGTGTGCCCTTTCAACAAGCCCAACGACTCCTGGCTCCGCTGCATGGTGCGCAAGGCGGTCGAGGCCCGCATCCGCGGGGCCGAGCGCATCATGGTCCGACTGGACCAGGCCACCGGGTACGGAAGGCAGCTCCTCTCCGCGGAGTTCTGGAAGCGGGAGGGAGACAAGACGATCACGGCACGCGAGAAGATGTGAACCCGGAAAACCCAGGAGAGTGAGGATGGACATGCGTCCAGGAGACGAGGACCGGGAGGATCGGCTGCCCCCCAGGTCGGATGACGGAGCGGAGGCGGGAGGGGGATTCAGCCGACGGGCCTTCCTGAAGTACTCCGGCGCCGCCGGCGCGGCGGCCGGGGGCCTTGGGCTCGGGCTGTTCGGGTACGCGGCGGGCACCGACCCGGCCTCCTACCTCCGGATGGCAGAACCAGGAGGGAGCCAGCCAGCACTTCGATCGGGCCCGGTACGAGGTGGAGGAGCCCACCTACATCCGGGTGGGTCCCACCGCCCGGGTGGACGCCCGGACCGGCAACATCTTCGAGCGGCGGAGCCGCTTCATGCGGCAGTACCCCGGTGTCCGCGACGGAACCGGGGATTTCGACGAGCTCCTGAAGGCCTATTACGAGAAGCACCCCCAGGACCTGGAACTGGACATCCTCAACATCGAGGAAGTCATACCCAAGCTCCGGGAAGACCGGCAGAAGTACGGGGACCGGTTCCTGCTGGCGATCGCCTGGGCCAACGCCATGGGGGCCGCAGGACCGCGGAGCAGCGGCGGCCCCCCCGAGGAGGCGGACTTCCCCCGCCGCGGCCGATACGGGGGAGTGGTGGAGCCGGTGAAGCTGAAGGATGCCGCGGCCACAGCGGAGCTGATCAAGAAGGTCTCCCACGAGTTCGGGTCCACCCTGGTGGGCATCACGAAGCTCAACCCCGACTGGGTCTACCTCAACCCGCTGAGGGGGAGGGGCTGGGAGGACCCGGATGTGCCCATGGAGGTCCCGGCCCACTGGGAATACGCCATCGTGGTGGGGACTCCGATGCAGTGGGACGCCATGTACGCCAATCCCACGCACGGCACCTCCAACGACGCGTACTCCCGCTCCCGGATCATCGCCACCCGGCTGGCCGAGTTCATCAAGAGCCTGGGCTATCCCGCCCGGACCCACATCCCGGGGAACAGCTACGACCTGATGGTACCGCCGATCGCCATCGACGCCGGGTTGGGGGAACAGGCGCGCCCATCGATCTGCGTCACCCCCGAACTCGGCCTCAACTTCCGTCCGGCGGTGGTCACGACGAACATCCCCATGAAGACGGACAAGCCCATCGATTTCGGCGTGCAGGACTTCTGCAACCACTGCAAGGTGTGCGCGGAGATGTGTCCTTCGGGGGCCATCCCCATGGGTGAGAAGGTGGAGATCCGGGGCTATCGGCGCTGGAAACTGGACACCGCGAGATGCCAGAACTTCTGGAACTCCAATCTGGGCAGCTCCGGGTGCCGCATCTGCGTGGCCTGCTGTCCGTATACCCGGAAATCGAACTGGCTCCACAAGGGAGCCCTGGAAGTGACGGCCAACGACCCCACCGGTATCTCGGAGCGGGCGCTCACCGCCATGCAGAAGAGCTTCTACCCCGGTCCTGACCCCGAGGAGTACTACATACCCTCCCTGGGGGGCAGCAACGCCTCGTACCGGGAACCGCCGTGGTGGCTGAAGACGGAGGACTTCATCGAACTGGGAGGAGAGGGATGATGGAGTTCTTCCGCAGCGGGGCCTTCTGGTTCGTCGAGGGGATCCTCTTCGTGGTGGTCGTGGCCGGAGTACGGGCCTGGAGTCAGGACCGCGGCATCCCCATGCCGTGGTGGAAGTGGGGGGTGTTCATCGTCTGGCTCGCCCTGGCCGGCTTCACCTTCGCCTTCGTGGGTACCAGCCTGGGTGAGGGGGAACCCACCGCCGCCCTCCGGGGCGGGATCCTCTTCGGTGCCCTCACGGTGATCGCCGGAGCGGGGGTGAGGCGTCTGATCGTGCGGGGAGCGGGAGCGGCGGATGGCGGAACGACGAAGCACGGCTAGATACCGACGGGTCATCGCATGGGCGGTTCTGGTCCTGCTCGCGGGTGCCCTGTGGTACGGCCGATCGCATCGATCGCTGGAACTCGCGCCGCACCTCCAGGAACTCTTCCCGGGGGCCGAGAGGGTCGAAGCCGCCGGGAAGGCCTGGCGGGTCCTGGACGGCGAGGGCCGACTGCTGGGGTGGGCCGGGGTGGGAGAAGGGCAGGGATACGGCGGGCCCATGCTGGTGGCGGCAGGGATCGACACCCTGGGCCGCTTGGTGGGGGGCCGGGTGGTGGAGCACCGGGAGACCCCTATCTTCTTCCGGCTCCTGCGTCCCGAGCGGTACTTCGATCAGGTCCGAGGCAGACGCTACGAGAACGTCGATCAGGACTACGAGGCCGTGACGGGCATCACGGGTGCCACCCGCTCGAGCGGGGCGGTGGTGGAAGGGGTGCGTTCCTCCCTGGCGGCCGTCGTCCGGGAAGGTCTGGGGGGAGAGGTCCCGCGAGACCCCAGACCGTTCGAGTTCGGGACGGCGGAGATCGTCGTCCTGCTCCTCCTTTTCACCGCGATCGCTGCCTCCAGGCTCGGCGGCACCAGACGCCGCCGTCTTCGGTGGCTGACGCAGGTCACAGGTCTCGTGGTGATAGGCTTCTGGCAGGCCTCCCCCATCACCCTTGCCAAGATCACCTCCCTGGCCTCGGGTTTCTTCCCCGACCCCCGGACCGAACTCGTCTTCTATCTGCTCGCCGGGGCCTTCCTACTCACGACCCTGCTGTACCGGCGCAATTTCTACTGCGTCTATCTCTGTCCCTTCGGGGCAACTCAGCGCTGTGTGGGAGTGATCGGGGGTATGCGTCTGAAGGTGCCGGTCAGGATTGCGCGGGCCGCTGCCGCGGGGCGGAACCTGCTGGTGTTCGCGCTCGCCTTCGCTGCCCTGGTCACCCTGCAGCCCGCATCGGTGACCTACGAGCCTTTCTCGGCGCTCTTCACCCTGACCGGGACGACCCTGCAGTGGCTGCTGCTCGGGGGGGTCCTGGTGGGGTCCCTCTTCCTCTCCGCTCCCTGGTGCACCCACCTCTGTCCCATGCGCAGTGTGGAAGTGTGGCTGCGGGCACTGTGGGGCAGAGGCGGTCGGGGTACCCCCGCCCCCCGGCGCATACAGGAACGGATCGGCGAAGCCGGATCGCCCCTCCAGGCCGCGGGACCCGATCAGGAGAGACGGTAACGGTCCAGCTTCATGACGAGGGACTGCATACCCTCGGCGAAAGTCGGATGAGCGGCCTCCATCTCGACGATGGTCCGGGCGGGGGCGTCAGCGGCCATGAGCGCGGTGAAGATATGGACCAGCTCGCCCGCCTCCGAGCCCACGATGGACGCTCCAAGGACCCGTTCCGTGGACGGGTCGATGAGGACCTTCATGAACCCGGCGGTCTCGTCCACCTCGATCGCCCGGGCTATGTGACCGAAGGGCATCGAGGCGACCTCGAAGTCGATGCCCTGCTCCTCCGCCTCGGTCTCGTTCAGGCCCACCCGGGCCACCTGCGGATCGGTGAAGACGGTCGAGGGGATGAGGCGGTCGTCCCGTCCCCGGGTCCCGTCGTCGACCAGGACATCGAAGAGCAGTCGGTGATCGTCCCAGGCGGTGTGGGTGAATTGAGGGCCCCCGGTCACGTCGCCTGCCGCGTAGATCGAGTCGACGGACGTACGGTAGTACTCGTCGACCTCCACGAAGCCGCGTTCATCTCGTTCCACGCCCGCCTCCTCACAGCCGAGATCTTCGGTGTTGGGCCGCCGGCCGGCGGCGATGAGCAGGCGGGAGCCCCGGATCTCGGATCCGTCATCCAGGCTCATCACGATCTCGTCACCGTCGGGCCGCACCGACCGGGCGGTCCGCCCAAGGCGGAGGTCGATCCCCTCGGCATCGAAGACCTCCTCGAGGGCCTGGGAGATCTCGGTGTCCTCACGGGGCAGCAGGTGGTGCGGACGGCCGACGATCGTCACCTCAGCTCCGAACCTGCGGAAGGCCTGACCGAACTCGCAGCCTATGTATCCGCCTCCGACGATCAGCAGGTGAGGGGGCAGGGCGGTGAGCTCCAGGATGTCCGCGTTGTCCATCCACTCCACATCAGCGAGACCGTCGATCGGTGGGAGGGCCGCCCGTGCACCGGTGTTGATGATGATCGTCCCGGCGGTGAACACCCGGCCGTCCGCTTCCACGGTGGAAGGGCCTGTGAACCGGCCGTGCCCCCGTACCAGGAGGACCCCATCCTCGCTCTCGATGCTCCGCTCCACGCCCGATCGCCACTGCTCGACGATCCGGTCTTTGCGCGCCATGACCGCCTCGAAGTCCACGCTCACTGGTCCGGTCTCGACGCCCAGACGGCCGGCGCCTCGCGCCGCGTGGGCCGCCCGCGCACTCGCGATGATGGTCTTGGTGGGGGTGCAGCCATAGTTGACGCAGGTCCCTCCCAGGTAGGCTCTCTCGATGAGCACGACCTGCTGTCCCGAACCTGCCAGGCGGGTGGCCAGCGGGCTGCCCGCCTGGCCGCTCCCTATGATGATCACGTCGACCTTCACGATGGTCTCCTCATCCGTTAAGACGGGTATTGCTGGTGTGATCTTCCAGAGCAGCCGGCCCTCTCGGATCCCTGTAAGGATCGGGCTGCCACGTGCACGTACTCTTCAGAGAGAACAACTTCTGAAGACAGATGACAACTTCTTCGGACATCAAAGGGAGTGAGAGGGTATGCCGAAACTCGCAGTGCTCGTACTGGCCGGTACCGACAGCCACGCCGACATGGGACGCGTCTCCAACGCCCTGGAGACAGCCAAAGAGTTCAAGGAGGCGGGTGACCCGGGAGGTCAAGGCGGCGGGGGTCAGGCTCCTGGGCGACCATGACCAGCATCCCAGTCTGCGGAGACTGGCCGTGGATGGCTACGAGATCATATCCTTCTAGTGCAGGGACACCCGGCAGGCAGGACTTCAGCAGTCGGACGAACGGCTGCCGGACAACGTCCGGCAGGCCGACCCGAGGAACGGGGGGTACGATGAACCGCAGGTTGATCCCCATGGGACTGGCGGCCGCGAGCTTCCTGCTTGCAGGCCTCATCGGTCTCGGCACCATGATCTCCTTCCCGGCCGCGGCCGGGGAGGATCCCGATCGACTGCTCGTGCTCTGGTCCAGCGGCGACCGGGACGTTGCAGGCCGCCGCAGGCGTCCCCTATCTTCGTGGTCGACTCGGATCCTTCACGAACCGACAGGCAGGACGCCACTGAACTGGGCAGGTTGACACGATGCTCCTGATCATCCTGGTCGGCCTGGGTGCCCTCCTCGTATCCGGCCTGACCTTCTTCTCGGGTTTCGGGCTGGGCACGCTCCTGCTCCCCTTCTTCCTCATCGTCTTCCCGCCGGCGGTAGCCGTGGCCGCGGTGGCCGTCGTCCACCTGCTGAACAACATCTTCAAGTTCACGCTCATCGGCGGCTATACCGTGTGGAAGGTGGTCGCGGTCTTCGGACTCCCTGCAGTGGCTGCCTCTTACGCGGGCGCGCGCATGCTCGACCTGCTGCAGGGCAGCCCGCCGCTGGCCGTGTATTCCTTCATGGGGCGTGATGCGGCCATCACCCCGGCGGGTCTGGTCATCGGTGTCCTCATCTTCTTCTTCGCCTTCTTCGACCTGCTCCCCTCGCTCCATGACCTGAGGATCGGCCGGAGACTGCTGCCCCTGGGAGGCGCGCTGAGCGGGTTCTTCGGAGGGATATCGGGACACCAGGGTGCCATGCGGGCCACCTTCCTGGTGAAGGCGGGGCTGGGCAGGGAGGGTTTCATCGCCACAGGGATCGCCTGCGCCATCCTGGTGGATGTGACGCGCCTGACCGTCTACGGGATGACCTTCCTGACCGGCAGCTATGAGACCGTGGCGACCCGGGGGAACCTGACCATGTTGGTGGTCGCCACCCTCTCGGCCTTCCTGGGAGCTTTCATCGGCCGGCAGCTCCTCCACAAGACCACCCTCAGGTCCATCCGGATCCTGGTGGGGGCCCTGATGCTCATCACGGGGGTCCTCGTCTCGGTGGGTATCGTCTAGGGTCGAGAAGGCCCGCGGGAACGGGTCGGGATCGGTCCCCGCGTCATTGACACCCCCCTGCTGTCGACCTAGTTTGCGCAGTCTGGGAGATGTGGAGAGGTGACCGAGCTGGTTGAAGGTGCACGACTGGAAATCGTGTGTACGGTTTCCCCGTACCGAGGGTTCGAATCCCTCCCTCTCCGCCACTGAACCTTTCGATCGATCGTCATCGGGCATCGATTGGCATGGACGGAGTGAGGCGCGGGATGTCGACGGAGCCGACAATCCCTCCCTCTCCGCCACGCTGTTCTCATTCTCACCGGGCAGGAAGCCCGGACGGTTTCGGGCCGTACCAGATGGGGAGCTAGCGGTTCCCTGAACCGGCAACCCGCTATAGCCGGATCGGATCCCCGCTCGAGGGGGCGCCGCACCCGGCGTGTCCATGGTAAGCAGTGTCGAGGGCTGGGTCCCGCGCGACGGACACCCACCGAACCCCGTCAGGCCCGGAAGGGAGCAGCGGTAGGTGGTCGTGTCCGGGCGCCGCGGGGCTGCCTGGCCGGAGCCGGCTGCCATGTCCTCGTCGGGAGACGGCCTTCGACGGCGGGTGTACGGCCCCCTTCACTCTCGCTACCATACCTGCCCATGAGTCAGACGCCATACGAGGTAACCGCACGGAAGTACCGCCCCCGGACGTTCGCGGACGTCGTGGAACAGGACCACGTCACACGGACCCTCCAGAACGCGCTGCGCACCGGGCAGATCCATCACGCCTATCTCTTCACCGGCCCGCGGGGGACGGGGAAGACCACCACCGCCCGCCTGCTTGCCAAGGCCCTCAACTGCCAAGCCGCGGATGAGATGACCGCCGATCCGTGCGGTGAGTGTGAGGCGTGCACCGCCATCGCCCGGGGCAACAGCGTCGATGTGAAGGAGATCGACGGGGCCAGCAACAACAGCGTGGACCAGATCCGGGAGCTGCGGGAGACCATCGGGTACGCGGCCATGGAAGGGCGGTACAAGGTCTACGTCATCGACGAGGTCCACATGCTCAGCAACGCGGCGTTCAACGCGCTGCTGAAGACCCTGGAAGAGCCCCCGCGCCACGTGGTCTTCGTGTTCGCCACCACCGAGCCGGGGAAGGTGCTGCCGACCATCCTCAGCCGGGTCCAGCGGTATGACTTCCGCCGCATCGGCGTCGCGGCCATCACGGACACACTCCGGGAGATCTGTGAGAAGGAGGGGATCCAGGCCGAGGAGGAGGCACTGAACCTCATGGCCCGTAAGGCGGACGGCGCCCTGCGGGACGCGGAGAGCCTGCTGGACCAGGTCCGGGCCTTCGCCGGGACCGAGATCACCCTGGAGGCCACCCGGGATGTGCTGGGTGCGGTGGACACCGACCACCTCTTCACCCTGACACGGGCCTGTGCGGAGGGAGACGCGGCGGCGGCGCTCTCCCTCGCTGCCCGTCTGGCCGACGAGGGGCAGGATCCCCGGGAGTTCATGCTGGGCTACGGAGAGCACCTCCGGCACCTGGTAGCAGCCTCGGTGGCGGGAGAGGCGGGCCTGGAGACGCTCCCCGGGTCGGAGCGGGACCGCTACCTGGAGACCCGGGATCTCTTCGAGCTGGAGGACTACCTGCGCCGCTTGGAGTACGTCATCGACGCGGCCCACCAGCTCAGGGAGAGTACCCAGCCGTGGATCGCCCTGGAATCGGTGTTCATCCGCCTGGTCCTGATGGACCGATCGGTGGACCTCCGGGAGCTGCTCGGGAAGATCGACCGGGAGCTGGAAGGTGTCGGATCATCCGCGAAGGGCGGGTCGGACGGCGGCGGAGAGGAGCTTCCGGGAGCGGACGTACCCCCCGAGCCCCGGGAAGCGCCGTCGAAGGAGGACGACACCCAGGGTCGGCTGCTCCGGGACCGGGGTCCCGAACCGCCCCCTGAGGTCTACGAGGCCGACGGGGAGTACGAGCAGGCGCAGGAGGGGGGGGAGGAGAAGCGGGGGAACGGGTCCGGCCGCGACTTCGAAGTGCTCAAGGCCCACTGGAAATCCATCCTGGAGGAGATCCACAAGCGGAAGGTCACGCTCGCGGTCTTCCTGGGGGAGGGGGAGCTGCAGGAGATCAGGGACGACCAGATCATCCTCGCCTTCCGGGGAGAGAACCACAACTTCCACATCAACACGGTGCTGCGGCACACGGACCTGATCCGCGAGGTCACCCGGGACATCGTGGGGCATGGGTACGGTGTGCACTGTGAGAAGGCCCCGCCGAGACCGGGCGGTGGGGACCATGGTTCCCGGGAGATGAACGAGGAACTGCTGGAACGGCTGACCGCGAAGGACGAGGACCTCAGGAAGATCGTGGAGATGTTCGACGCGCGGCTCGAGGACGGTCCCGGCGGCCGTCCGGGCGCATGATGACCCGCAGAACGCCAGGAGTGTGAAGGAGCAAGATGGGCAACCCATTAGGCGGCGGCATGATGAAGAAGATCCAGGAGATGCAGGCCAGCATGAGCCGTGTCCAGGAGGAGCTGAAGGAACTCCGGGTCGAGGGTACCGCGGCCGGCGGTCTGGTCACGGCCTTCGTGAACGGTCACAAGGAACTGGTGGACATCAAGATCGCCCCCGAGGCCGTGGAGGAGGGCGATGTGGAGATGCTGGAGGACCTCATCGTGGCGGCGGTGACCAGCGCGGCCGGGGCGGCGGGAGAGGAGGCGCAGGAGAAGATGTCCGAACTCTCCGGCGGCCTCCTCCCCCCGGGGATGGACTTGAGCAACCTGCTGGGGCAGGGTTAGGCCGGGGCGGGACCGCATGAGCGTTCTTCCCGACCCCGTGGAAGCCCTCATCGAGGAGTTCACCCGTCTGCCCGGGGTAGGGAGGAAGACCTCCCAGCGGCTGGTATTCCACCTGCTGAAGGCGGGTGAGGGTGCGACGGGACGTCTGGCCGACGTGCTGGAAGAGGTGAGCCGGAAGGTGGGCTTCTGTCCCCGGTGCAGGAACCTCTCGGAGAAGGGGGAACTGTGCAAGATATGCGCCGACCCCCGGCGCTCGGAGAAGGTGCTGTGCGTGGTGGAGACCCCCACCGACGTGCTGGCCATCGAGCGTGCCGGAGGGTTCCGGGGGCGCTACCATGTGCTGGGCGGATCCATCAACCCCCTGGAAGGGGTCGGACCCGAGGATCTGAGCATCGAGGAACTGCTGGATCGCGTCCAGGGAGGTGAGGTGGAGGAGCTCATCCTGGCGAACAACCCCACCCTGGACGGCGACACCACATCCCTCTACATCACCCGGCTCGTCCAGCCCCACGGCGTGCAGGTGAGCCGGCTCGCCCGGGGGATACCGATGGGCGGCGACCTCGAGTTCGCCGACGAACATACCATCTCCCGGGCCATCGAGGCCAGGACCCGGGTGGACCCATGAAGGTCTGGACCCTCCCCAACGCCCTCACCGGCCTCCGCCTGGTCCTGGTCCCGATCTTCCTCTGGCAGGCCCTCAAGGGCACCACATCGGGATCGATCATAGCTCTGGCGGCCTTCGTGACGGCCAGCATCACCGATTCCCTGGATGGCTACTATGCCCGGAAGCAGGGGAGCGAATCCGACCTGGGTCGGTTCATGGACCCCCTGGCGGACAAGTTCCTGGTCCTGAGCGCTTTCTACTGGGGTGCCTCGGGTGCCGGGGCGTCCCGGGTGTGGTTCAGCATCTGGCTGGTCCACGTCATCGGGATCCGCGAAGTGGTCATCACCCTGCTGCGGATGGTCCATCGCGGACGGGGACGGCAGGTGGTCACCGCCTGGGCGGGCAAGTGGAAGACCGTCGCCCAGCTCACCACCCTCATCACCGTCATGGTCCTCGAAGCCGCGGCCCGCGTCATGGGCGACCTCGGCCTCCCCTCGGCCTGGATCGGCGCCACCTCCGTCTATCTTCTCATCCAGCTCCTCTTCGGTGCCGCGGTGGTCCTGACGATCATATCCGGTGTGCGCTACTTCACCGCCGACAGCCGCACCTTGCCCCTCTCCGCCTCCGACACCGAACAGGGATGAGCCTGAAGACCCGCAAAGGGGACCTGACCGTCGGGGTCTGGGCCGCCGCCGGTTTCGGGCTGGGTTTCGCGCCCGGGGCCCCCGGTACGGCGGGCACGGCGGGTATAGCCATCTTTTGGGGGATACTCGCCATCTCCGACCCGCTGACGGGGGGGGTGGTCGCACTGATCCTGACCGCGGTCGGCATACCCCTCTGCGGCAGGGCGGAAGAGCACCTGGGGAAGGACGCCGGCGCCATCGTCTGGGACGAGTTCGCCGGCTTCGCGGTGGCGATGGTCGGGCTTCCGGGGGAGTGGCCCGTGGTGGTCCTCGCCTTCGCCCTCTTCAGGCTGTTCGACATCTCGAAGCTCTTTCCGGGGGACCATGCCCAGCGTCTTCCCGGGGGATGGGGTGTGGTGGTCGACGACCTCGTCGCCGGCGTCTACGCCAACCTGGGTGCCCGTTTCGTGCTGGCCCTCATGGGCACCGGATGAACCCGCGGATCGGAGGGATGAGCATGGAAGACGCGGCCCCGACATCCGCCCGGTGCTGGATACTCACCGTCGGGGACGAGTTGGTGAACGGCATGCGGGTGGACACCAACACAGCATGGCTGGCCGGACGGCTCTCCGACCTGGGTATCCGGGTGGACCGGGCCGTGAGTGTCGGGGACGAAGAGGCGGCCATCCGGGAGGTACTCACCGCCGCGGGGAAGGACGGGGTCGATGTGGTGGTCATCTCGGGCGGCCTCGGTCCCACCCAGGACGACCGCACCAAGCCCGCCCTGGCCGCCCACTTCGGGGCGGACATGGAGCGGATCCCCGAGGTGGAGGAGGCCGTCAGGGCCTTCTTCCGAGAACGGGACCGGACCCCCTCACAGGTGAACCTCGACCAGGCACTCGTGCCCGAGGGGTTCGAATACCGCGTGAACCCCGTGGGGACCGCCCCGGGGCTGCTCCTCCGCCGGGAGGACCTGCTGGTCTTCGCCCTGCCGGGTGTGCCGCCGGAGATGAAGGCGCTCTACCACGATTGGGCGGAAGGCGTCCTGAAAGAGCGTTTTCCGGGGACGGTCATACGCCGTCGCTGGTACCGCACCACCGGTATCGGGGAGTCGGACCTCTTCAACCGGATCGGGGGTCTGGAGGACATGGGCCCCTCGGTGAGGCTGGCCTACCTGCCGGGCCCCGACGGGGTGTCGATGTACGTCACCGCCACCGTCCGGGACAGCGAGGAGGCGGAACGGCTCCTGGACACGGCGGAAGAGAGGATCCGGGAGGGGGGGGCCGACTACCTCTACGGCAGGGGCAGAGAGGGACTCCCCGAACACGTCGGGGAGACCTTGCGGGAGCGGTCCCAGACCCTGGCGGTGGCCGAGTCGTGCACCGGCGGGCTGCTGGGCAGTCTGATCGCCGACGTGCCCGGGGCCTCGGAATGGTTCCTCGGAGGCTGGATCACCTATTCGAACGAAGCGAAGCGTAAAGAGCTGGGGGTGCCGGAAGAGGTCCTGGCGGAGCACGGAGCGGTCTCCGAGGAGACCGCCCGGGCCATGGCGGAAGGGGCCCGGGGTCGGGCGGGCACCGACTGGGCTCTCTCCATCACGGGCATCGCCGGCCCGACCGGAGGTACCCAGGAGAAGCCGGTGGGTACGGTGTGCATCGGATGTGCCGGCCCCTCCGATACCCGTGTGCGTACCTTCCGCTTCGGAGTGGGCGGACGTCGGGTCATCCGGGAACGGTCGGCGGCCGCTGCCCTGGACATGCTGCGCAGGAGGTCGGAGGGCCTTGAGACAGATGAGGGAGGGTGGGTGAGTCCCCGATGAGCATCAGGATCTTCGTAGCGGTGCCCGTTCCCCTGGAGGTGACCCGGCCCCTGGCGGAGTTCGCCGGGGAGGTCGGCCCCGGGGCGGGACGGATCAAGTGGGTGGACCCCGGGTCGATGCACCTGACCCTCTTCTTCCTGGGCGATGTCGAGGAGGAGCGGGTCCCGGCCATCGGGGAGGCCCTGGGTCGTGCCGCGGGGGAGGTCGCCCCCTTCACTGTCCGGCTGGACCGGGTCGGGGCCTTCCCCAACCTCGAGCGGCCGAGGGTGTTATGGGTGGGTGTGTCAGAGGGGAGCGGGAACCTTCAGGACCTGAAGGAGGCGGTGGACCGGGTACTGGAGCCCCTGGGCTTCGAGCCGGATCGTCGCACCTTCCACCCGCACCTGACACTGGGCCGAATCAAGGCCCCCGGCCGACGGGGAGCGGTGGCCGAGGCGGCAGCCGGCTGGGATGTGCCGTCGGCCTCCTGGACCGTTGACAGGGTGGTGCTCTACCAGAGCACGCTCACCCGGGAGGGGGCCGTCTATGAAGAACTGGAGGCTCCCCGCCTGGGCTGAGGGGCCGCCGGGGGTCTCGGGGCTTTCCCCGGGCTGTCAGACGTCTATACTAAGGTAAGCGAAAGAAAAGCGAAAACCTACGGGCCCGCGGCGTGTCCAGCAGGTTGCCGGGACCGAGCGCGGGCTGTATGCTGAGGTCCCTCCGTGGAGACCCCCCGCGAGATGTGGAGCAGACGACGAGGCAGGGGAGGATCAGATTCCAATGGCAGATGTAGCGAAGGACAAAGAGAAGGCCATCGAGATGGCCGTTAAGCAGATCGAGCGCCAGTTCGGCAAGGGTGCCATCATGCGCCTGGGCAAGGACTCCCGTCCCGAGACCGTCCCGGCCATCAGTACGGGGTCCCTGACGCTGGACATGGCCCTCGGCGTAGGGGGGATCCCGAGGGGACGGGTCGTGGAACTCTACGGCCCGGAGTCCTCGGGCAAGACCACGCTGGGGCTGCACATCATCGCCGAGGCCCAGAAGAAGGGGGGAGCCGCGGCGTTCATCGACGCCGAGCACGCCCTGGACGTGGACTACGCAGAACGCCTGGGCGTGAACATCGACGACCTGCTGGTGGCTCAGCCCGACACGGGCGAGCAGGCCCTGGACATCGCCGAGACGCTGCTGCGGAGCGGGGCCATCGACATCGTGGTGGTGGACTCGGTGGCGGCCCTGGTGCCGAAGGCGGAGATCGAGGGGGAGATGGGAGATTCCCACGTGGGGCTGCAGGCCCGCCTCATGAGCCAGGCCATGCGCAAGCTCACGGCGGCGGTGAGCAAGAGCAAGTGTACGCTGCTCTTCATCAACCAGATCCGCGAGAAGATCGGGGTCATGTTCGGCAACCCGGAGACCACGCCCGGAGGGAGGGCCCTGAAGTTCTATTCCTCGCTGCGGCTGGACATCCGCCGGATCGGTGCGGTGAAAGACGGCGGCGACGTGGTCGGGAACCGTACCCGGGTCAAGGTGGTCAAGAACAAGGTGGCACCCCCCTTCAAACAGGCCGAGTTCGACATCATCTACAACGAGGGGATCAGCAGGGAAGGCGAGATCATCGACCTGGCGGAGGACCTGGGTATCATCGAGAAGGCGGGGGCCTGGTACTCCTACGGTGAGGAGAAGCTGGGTCAGGGTCGGGAGAACGTCCGGATCTTCCTGAAGGAGAACCCGGACATCACCGAGCAGATCACCCAGGAGACCAGGGAACAGATGGGTCAGGCCGAATCCAGGTCCTCGGCGGGAGAGGACGAGGAGCTTGCGGAGGCGGATGACGAGTAGGGGCATCCTCTTCGACGAGGTGCCCGCCCGGCCGCGGTGATGCCGCGGCCGGTCTGTTCTGCCCCTGTGTGGAGCGGATGTGATGAACGATCCGAGCGGGGAAGCGGCGGACTACGGCGCGTGCCGGAAGAAGGCCATGGACCTCCTGGCAGTACGGGAGCGATGCGAAGAAGAGTTGCGCCGTCGGCTGGTACGTGCCGATTTTTCCCATCTTGCCATCGAACGGACCCTGGGGGCCCTGAAGGCGGAGAAGCTGCTGGACGACCGGCGCTTCGCCGAACAATTCGCCTCCGAGCGGCGTGAGAACCGGGGACACGCTCCCGCCCGCATCGAGCACGAGCTCAAGCGGCGGGGCGTGGACCGTGAGACCGCGCATTCCGCGGCCTGGGGTCCGTACGAGCAGGCCGACCGCGACCCCGACGCCCGGATGCTGGGCGAGGCCATGGAGGTGTTGCGGGGGAAGGTCGGTCGGTACCGGGGGCTCGAGGCCCTCACCGTCCGCCGGCGGATGGCGGGTGTGTTGGGCAGGGGGGGCTACCCCGCCGGGGTGGCCATGGACGCGGTCGACGCGGTATTGGACGAGATGCGGTCCCGAGGCCTTCTGGCCGAGGGAGAGGACGGATCGGATATCGGATGACGGGCAACGAGATACGCAGAGCGTTCCTGGACTACTTCGCAGAGCGGGGCCACGAAGAGGTCCCCAGCAGTCCGGTGGTCCCTGCAGAGGACCCCACCCTGCTCTTCACGAACGCCGGGATGAACCAGTTCAAGCGGGTCTTTACGGGTGAGGAGTCACGACCGTACGAAAGAGCCACTTCCTCCCAGAAGTGCATCCGCGTCTCGGGCAAGCACAACGACCTGGAGAACGTGGGGCGCACGCCCCGTCACCACACCTTCTTCGAGATGCTCGGCAACTTCTCCTTCGGGGACTACTTCAAAGAGGGGGCCGTCGGATACGCCTGGGAATTCCTTACCGACGTGGCGGGCCTGGAGACCGACCGCCTCTACGTGACCATCTACGAAGAGGATGACGAGGCAGAGGAGATCTGGCAGCAGGTCACGGGCATCGAGAAGCGGCGCATCTACCGTTTGGGCAAGAAGGACAACTACTGGAGCATGGGAGAGACCGGTCCCAACGGTCCCTGCAGTGAGATACTCTACGACCTCTTCCCAACCCCCGACACCGACCCGGGTTCCATCGACCCTACCGATGGGCACCGGTTCCTGGAGATATGGAACTTGGTGTTCATGCAGTACGACGCCCTCGTTTCCGGGGAGGTGGTGGACCTCCCCTCGCCCAGCATCGACACCGGGATGGGACTCGAGCGTCTTACCAGCATCCTCCAGGGTGTGGAGAGCAACTACGACACCGACCTGGTCCGCCCTCTGATCGACAAGGTGGCGGAGCTCTCCGGCAAGGCTTATCAGCCGGGTGAAGAGGGGATGAGTCACCGTGTCATCGCCGACCACGTGCGGGGCCTCTCCTTCGCCATCACCGACGGGGTGGTGCCCTCCAACGACGGGCGGGGCTACGTGCTCCGCCGCCTTCTGCGCCGGGCTGCCCGGCACGGCCGGAAGCTGGACGTACACGAACCCTTCATGCACCGCATCGTCCCGGTGCTGGTGGATATGTTCGCCGGGGCGTACCCGGAACTGGAGCGGGCATCGGAGCGGATCCAGCTGGTGATCGAGACCGAGGAGGAGCGATTCGGGGAGACACTGGACAAGGGGATCGAGCGTTTCGAGGAGTTGGCCGAGGAGATCGAGGAAAAGGGAGGGGGCACCGTCCCCGGCCGAGAGGCCTTCGTGCTCTACGACACCTACGGGTTCCCTCTCGACCTCACCGAGGTGATGGCCGAGGAACGTCAGTTGGAGGTGGACACCGAAGGCTTCGAGGAGGCCCTGAAGGAGCAGCAGGAACGCTCACGGGCCGACCGGGCCGACAAGGGGACCGGCCGTGACGACACGGCCCTGGAGGCCGCGGATCTCATCCCGAAGGATGTGGGACGCAGGTTCACCGGGTACGAGCGGGAGGGGTGGGACGTTCGGACCCGGCTGGCGGTTCTCTTCGATGAGGAGTTCTCACCTGTCGGAGAGCTGATCCAGGGAGAGGGGGGCTGGGTGGTGCTGGAGGAGACCCCCTTCTACGCCGAGGCTGGAGGCCAGGTGCCCGACACGGGCGAGATCGAGGGGGAGGGGTTCGTGCTCTCGGTGAGGCGGGTGGACCGGTGGTCCGGCGTGATCTTTCACCGGGTGGAGACCGCGGCCGGGAAGGCGGTCCCCGGCGAGGTGGAGGCCAGGATCGACGCCCGCCGGCGGCGCCGGATCATGCGGAACCATACCGCCACCCACCTGATGCATGCCGCCCTCCGGGACGTGCTGGGGACCCACGTGCAGCAGGCGGGTTCCCTGGTGGAACCGGAGCGGCTTCGCTTCGACTTCTCCCATTTCTCCAGCGTGGACACGGACGAGCAGCGTGAGATCGTGCGGTGGGTCAACCGGGCGGTACGTGCCAACACGCCCATCGAGACGAGGAAGATGGGTTATCAGGAGGCCATCGACCAGGGGGCTCTGGCCTTCTTCGGAGACAAGTACGGCGACCGGGTCCGGGTGGTGGACATCCCGGGGTGGTCGACCGAACTGTGCGGCGGTACGCACGTGGGTCGGACCGGGGACATCGGGTTCTTCCGGCTCGAGGAGGAGGGGAGTATCTCCTCGGGGGTCCGCCGGGTCGAGGCGGTCACCGCCCGAGAGGCGGTGGAGCACGACCTGGGAGAGCACACGGTCCTGGAACGCCTCGAGGCGGAGCTGGGGACCGGGGATCGTGAGGTCCTGGAACGGGTCCAGGCCCTGATCGAGGAGAACCGGGCCCTCCGCAAGGAGGTGGAGAAGCACGCCGTGAACCGGGGCGTGACGCAGGTGGAGCGTATCCTCCAAGAAGGGACTGTGGTGGAGGGTGTCTCGGTGGCGTACGGGCGGGTACAGGCTCCCGATTCCGAGACCCTGCGTACCCTCGCCGACGCATTGCGCGGTAAACTGGGCAGAGGTATAGGCGTCCTCGGTACGGAAAGGGACGGCAAGGCCATGCTCCTCTGCGTGGTCACCGACGACCTGGTGGAGACCGGCTGGAAGGCCGGCCCCATCGTGAGCGACGTCGCGGCCATCACCGGGGGCCGGGGGGGCGGGCGCCCCGACCTGGCCCAGGCCGGGGGTCCGGAGGGCGAGAAGCTCGACGAGGCCCTGGAGGCCGTCCCCGGGATCGTGGCGCGGCACGCACCGGACAAGGACTGAGGTCAGGGATGAGTCAGACCCCCAAGAGCGACCCCCATCCGGCGGTGGGACCCGTCGAGCAGCAGATGTACGAACGGGCCGAGGAGAGGGGAGGCTGCCTCTGCATCCTCCTGGACCCGGATCGGCACGAGCTGGATGAGCTGAGCCGGGCGGCGGAGGCCTCCCAGGCAGGGGATGCCGATTTCCTCTTCGTCGGTTCCAGCCTGCTCCTGAAGGACACCTTCGACGAGGCGGTGGAGGCGGTGAAGAAGGGGTCCGACCTCCCCGTGCTCATCTTCCCCGGAGATCACAGCCAGGTCTCGGGCAAGGCGGACGCCCTCCTCTTCCTCTCCCTCATCTCGGGGCGCAATCCCGAATACCTCATCGGGCATCATGTGCTGGCGGCCCCCAGGATCCATAAGCTGGGCCTGGAGACCATACCCACCGGCTACATGCTCATCGAGTCGGGACGGCTCACCAGCGTGCAGTACATGTCCATGACCGCCCCTATGCCGCGGGACAAGCCGGACATCGTGACCGCTCACGGCCTGGCCGCGCGCTTCCTGGGCATGCGTCTCATCTACCTGGAGGGGGGCTCGGGAGGGGAGAACCGGGTCCCGGCGGAGATGGTGCGGTCCCTGGTGGACCGGGTGGGACTGCCGGTCGTCGTGGGGGGCGGCATCCGCAAGCCGGAGCAGGCCCGGGAGCGGGTGGAGGCGGGGGCATCCTTCGTGGTGGTGGGGAACAGTCTGGAACATGCCTGGACGTCCGAGGCCGTCCGTCCCCTCGCCGACGCGGTCCACATCCGCTGAACGGCCTCTCCCGGGCCTCCCGCGAGGCCCGGGGCAATCCGATTGACACCCTCCCGTCCGTCGACCATCTTGAGTAATCTGAGATTCGCAGCATTGCGGCCGGGGGGGCTGATCCTTGGCCGGAAATCGGTAGTACGACGGTATTCGGCTGGCGCAGCGCATTGGCGCCGGACGCCGCAACACAGAGAGGTTCAGCCTTCATGGCGAAGCAGAGATCATTCGCGGACAAGGTCGCCAAGAGCATGGAGTCACACGGCGAGACTTGTTCCACGTGCGGAGAGACCATCAAACCGATCCTGGTCGTGACACCGACCCCTTCGGAGCGCACGGGTGCCCTTAGATTCCGGCAGAACTTCGTCGGAGTCTGTTCCTGCAACAGGCAGGAAGTGATGGGCTGACCCTGCCACCCCCGCCGCTAGCGCTCCGGGTGGGAACGGTACTCCAACCATACTGAAGAACGCCTTCCCCTGACACGACCGCTCAAGGAGGGATCGCTAGAGGGGGCGAAGTATTTCATTGAAAAAAGAACTCTTCATCAACGTCGGGGCGACGGAAGAGCGCATCGCGTTGCTGGAGGACGGTGAACTCGTCGAGCTGTTGGTCGAGCGAGCCAGCAATGCCCGCACCGTAGGCAACGTCTACAAGGGCAGGGTCAAGACGGTCCTGCCGGGCATGCAGGCCTCGTTCGTGGACATCGGTCTCGAGATGAGCGCCTTCCTCCATGTCTCAGACGTCTCCGCCCGGATGGAAGAGATCACTGCGGCCCTCGACGTCGAATTCGAGGAAGACATCGAGGGCAACGGTCCCGATAACGGAGGGAAGTCGCGCGGTCGCGGCTCCCGGGCGCGTTCCAAGGGCAGCAAGTCCGAGTACGCGCCCATCCAGGACCGGCTGAACCGTGGCCAGGACATCATGGTCCAGGTCACCAAGGAGCCCATCGGCACCAAGGGACCCAGGCTGACGACACAGATCAGCCTCCCGGGCCGGTTCCTCGTGCTCCTGACCGCCGATACCAAGACCGGCGTCAGTCGGAAGATCTCGGACCGTAAAGAGCGCAGTCGACTCTACAAGATCATCCGGAACATCAAGCCGAAGGACGTGGGGGTCATACTCCGCACCGAGGCTGAGGGCAAGGACCAGCAGGCGATCCAGGACGACCTGGTACGCCAAGTCAAGCTGTGGGAGGAGATACAGCGTCATTACGCCTCCCAGCCTGCGCCGAGCAAGCTCCACGGTGAGACCGGTTTTGCCACCAGTACCATCCGGGACGTCTTCGGTGCCGATGTCGCCCGTCTGACACTGGACAGCAAAAAGAGCTACGACGAGATCCGCGGGTACCTGAAAGACGTGGCACCCCAGCTCCTGGGCAGGGTCCACCTGTACAAGGGCAAGGAGCCCATCTTCGACAAGTACGGTATCGAGCCGGAGATCAAGAAGACCCTGGACCGGAAGGTGTGGCTCAAGCGGGGCGGCAACATCGCCATCGAGCACACCGAGGGCATGGTCACGGTGGATGTGAACACGGGCCGTTACGTGGGCAAGAAAAACCAGGCCCAGACCATACTCCGGACCAACATCGAGGCCGCCAAGGAGACGGCCCGGCAGCTCCGGCTCCGGGACATCGGCGGGATCGTGGTCATCGATTTCATCGACATGGACGACCCGGGCCACCAGAAGCAGGTCCTCGGGGAACTCCGTGCCGAACTGAAGCGGAGTCGGGCCAAGTTCAGCCTGACCGACTTCTCGGAGTTCGGTCTGGTGGAACTCACCCGTCAGCGGGTGCGCCCCAGCCTGTTCCACACCCTCAGTGAGGTGTGTCCCACCTGCGGAGGGACGGGACGGGTCCTGAGCCGGGAGACGCTGACCACCAAGATCGAGCGCTGGTTCCAGCGGGCCCGGGTCGGGTCGAGGGACCGGAAGTTCCGTCTGGAGGTCTCGCCGGCGGTGGCCGAGCATCTGAAGGCCAACGGGGAACAGCGTCTCAAGGAGATCCGGAACCAATTCCGGCTCCGTGTGGACCTCAAGGAGGACGAGGAGCTCTCGGCCGACCAGTTCGAGGTCTACAGCGTGCGGCGCAAGAAGTACGTGACCGAGGAGTTCCTGTCGTAGGGCGTCGGTCTGCGTGACCATGTGCCGGACTTGACGCGAGGGCCGGTCAGGGGTTTATTTCGAATCTTTGACGTACCGGAGGTGTGCCCCGGCAGCGGGGTGCGTCCGGTGATACGGAGGATCGTCACGTGTACGCAGTGATCGAGATCAAAGGTCGGCAGATGACCGTGCGGGAGGGGGACGTGATCCGCATCCCCTACCATGCCGACATCGAGGCCGGCAAGAAGGTCAAGGCCGACCGCGTGCTACTGGTCCGGGAGGACGAGGGTGCGAAGATCGGTACCCCCGAGGTCGAGGGGGCCAGCGTGGACCTGGAGATCCTGGGCCACGGACGGGAGCGGAAGATCACGGTCTTCAAGAAGAAGCGCAGGACCAAATACCGCCGTAAGCGGGGCCACAGGCAGCATTACACCGAGGCACTGGTCTCCCGGATCGCGGGCTGAAGAGGCCGAGGAGGACGATATGGCACACAAGAAAGGCGTAGGATCGAGCCGCAACGGTCGCGATTCGAACCCGAAGTATCTGGGTGTGAAGCGCTACGGCGGTGAGGAAGTGAAGGCGGGTACCATCATCGTGCGCCAGCGGGGAACGAAGATCCACCCCGGCCTGAACGTCGGCCGGGGAGGGGACGACACCCTCTTCGCTCGGGTGGACGGACATGTGGTCTTCGAGCGGAAGGGTCGCGACAAGAAGGTCGTGAACATCGAACCCGCGGTGGTGGGCGAGCCGGCCTAGCACACACGCCGGCAGCGTTGTATAGTAGGGGCCCGTTCCCATCTGGGGACCGGCCCCTTTTCTCTGCCCACCCGCACAGGAGGCCGCCGGACCCGGACACCGGCTGTCTCCTGGGTAGACCGGACTTTCACACGATCGGTTCGCAGCGCGATTCATCCGTGAGACCTAAAGAAGGGACAGCTACCGTGGGCGCGAACAAGATAACCGTCGTAGGCGCCGGTCATGTCGGCGCAACCGTAGCGCAGTACTGTGCACTGGAAGAGCTGGCGCGTGAAGTGGTGATGGTGGACATCATCGAGGGGATGCCCCAGGGCAAGGCCCTCGACATGTACGAGTCCGCCCCCATCCGCCTCTTCGACACCAAGATGACAGGATCCAACGGGTACGAGGAGACGGCGGGCAGCGATGTGGTGGTCATCACCGCGGGTCTGGCCCGCAAGCCGGGCATGAGCCGGGACGATCTCCGGGACAAGAACACCCAGATCATCACGGACGTGACCGAGCAGGTGGCCGAGCACAGCCCGGACGCCATCATCATCATGGTCACCAATCCCCTGGATGTCATGGCGTATGTGGCCTACAAGGTCTCGGGCTTCCCGAAGAACCGGGTCATGGGGATGGCGGGCATCCTGGACACAGGGCGCTACCGCTCCTTCATCGCCATGGAACTGGGGGTGAGCGTGGAGGACATCCAGGCCATGGTCCTGGGCGGCCATGGGGACAGCATGGTGCCCCTTCCCGCCTACACGACCGTCTCGGGCATCCCGCTCCCCCAGCTGGTGTCTCAGGAGAGGATCGAGGCCATCGTACAGCGCACCCGCAAGGGCGGCGGCGAGATCGTGGGTCTCCTCAAGGAGGGGAGTGCCTATTACGCACCGGGCGCCGCGGCGGTCCAGATGGTCCGCAGCATCGTCAACGACAAGAAGCGTGTGCTCCCCTGTGCAGCCTGGCTCGAAGGGGAATACGGTATCGAGGGCACCTTCCTGGGTGTGCCCTGCAAGCTCGGATCGGAGGGTGTGGAACAGATCTTCGAGGTCGAGCTCTCGGATGAGGACCAGAAGGCCCTCCGGACCAGTGCCGACCACGTGAAGGAACAGCTCGAGATGCTGGACCTCTGATACGGTCCGGCGCAGCGTGAACGAGAAGAGCCCGGCAGGCTGAAGTCTGCCGGGCTCTTCTGCATGTGGGTCCCCTCCCCGTACCGGGTACCGGGTCAGCCTATGTCGATGCGATCATCGTCATCGTCGTCCCAGTCGTCATCGTCGTCCCAGTCGTCATCGTCCCAATCGTCGTCATCCCAGTCGTCGTCATCGCCTTCCTGGTCGTCCTCATCGTCCCAGTCCTCATCGGGGGCTGTGAGGAGGGGACCTGTGCCCGGGATGGGGGTTCGGAGGGAGGGAGCATCGGGACGGGACCGGCCGGCCGGATCCTCTCCCGAGATGCGCTCCACGCTCCCGAGGGCCAGGAGAATGCCGGGGTCGTCGGGCGAGAGACCCAGCGCCTTCTCGAGACACACCATGGCAGCGCCGAAGCGTCCCTCCATGGCGAAGGCCCAGCCCAGGTCGGTCAGGGCCCTGTGGTCGGCGGGTCGTTCCGCCACGACTGACTGGAGCATATCCAACCCTCGTTCGCGATCACCGTACTGGAAGTGAGCCCAGCCGAAGGCCCTGCGCACCCTGTGACGTTGCGGCTCGAGTTGATGCGCCCGGGCCAGCGCGGTCAAGGCCTCTTCACCCTTCCCGAGGCGGGTGAATACGATTCCCAGTACGTAGTGATATGCCGCCTCACGCGGGTTGATCTCGAGAGCGGAACGCATGGCCTCCACGGCCTCCGCATACTCTCCCAGGTTCAGGCAGACCTCCCCGATCCCCCAGTGGGCACATTCGGTAGCCAGCGGATCGCTGGCGCCTGCCAGATCCAGCACTTCCTTGTAGACCGCCAGGGCCTTCTCGTATTCGTGGGATTGAACCCGGTCGCTGGCTTCTCTGAACAGACTCTCAAGCTTCTCTGGCTCGATCATCCGCCGGACCCCCTCCTCTCGGTCGAATCCCCCTGCGAGCGCGGTCCCCGCCTCCTCCCCGTATCCGGTCAAGGACGGGGCAGGATGCGGCACACCCTCGCCGGCAGTATGGAGCGGGCCTCCGACAGGTCTACCTGAGCGCGACCACCAGGTTCTGCTCGAGGCTGAAGACGTTGTACTTGGAGATGGCCCCGATGCGGTTCAGCACCTTCCCCTCCCGGTCTGCGATGACGTTGACCGGGAGGTCGGAGATCCCATACTGCTCCAGTTCGGAGGTCTCGTGCCACATGACCAGAGGCCATTCCAGACCCTTCTCGGTGAACATGGAGTCGGGATGGACACCCGCCGCCGGCTCGGAGGCGCATATCGTGATGACCTTCAGGCCCTTCGGTTCGTACTTCTCCTGGAGGGGTCTCACGAGGTCGAGCTGCCCGACGCACGCCTTCATGTTGGGGTCCAGGAACATGATGAGGAGAGCGTGGCCCTCCAGTCCCCTCAGCTTGATCGGCTCTGCGTTCACCGGGTCCCAAGTAAGATCGGGCAGGGCGTTCGAGGTGGCGAAACCGCGCTCCGCCTGGAGAGGGGTCGGCGGGGGCGTGAGCCCGGAGATGATGACGGTGAGACAGACGAGTACGGCGGGAAGGAGCAGGGATCGGGATAGCGGCCTGCTCATGATCGCCCTCCTTCCGGACTAGGCGGGGAATCGACCCTCCTCCCGGGTCTCCCGTGCCGCTATCTAATCTAACGGAAGAGCAGGCTGCAGGGAAGCTGGTCCCATGAGTCGAGGTCCGCCACCAGCTCCTCCATCTGGAGGAGGCGCTCGGAAGAGGAGTGCACCTCCCAGCGGAGAGGATATCCGCCCTTCATCTCGGGCTCCCGTCTCAGCAGGAACCGCCAGTCCTCCACCGTCTCGACCTCGGTTTCCGAGGCGTCCACGCGACCGGATACAGGACGGACCTCGACGGTGTTCAGGGCCCCGGCGAAGTGACGGGTCAGTCCTTCGACATACTCCAGGGGGTTCTGGCTTCGGAGGCGCGCTCCGATGATCTCATCGCGGAAGTCGGGGGCCACGAGGTGGCCGTCACTCACGTATCCCCAGATCTCGTGGATCCCCTCCGGGGTGTGGCGGAGCTGGTCAAGAGTCTCCTCGTCCGGCTCGGGGATGTAGACCTCTATCTGGTGGTCCTGACTCTGCAATAGACATACGCCCAGCGTGAGGGCGCTGGCGGTGACCACATCGATGGGGGCGTCCACCTCTCTGGGCACGACCGTCGTGCCCTGGTCGGGGACCCGCCACTGCTCGGGGACCCACTCCCCGAACTCGGGTGCGAGCCACACACCCAGTCGGTTCGTGATCCGTTCGAAATACGGGAGGGTGGTGGGTGCATAACGACCGGCCGCCCGCATCCCGACGGAGAGCACGAGCCCGCCGCCCAGGATCCAGGGGACGGTGACGGCATAGATCAGGGGTTCCACCACGCCCCGAGCGACCCAGTAGAAGATCCGGGGCTTCATATAGGCCCCGCAGCGTCCGCACCGCCAGGAGGCTTTGCGGAAGGGGAGGCGGCAGCTCCGGCAGGTCTTCGACTTCGCGTCTTCCCGGGGGAGCGGGTCGTACCGCAGGATCCGGGCACGCAGTTTGGCCATACCGATGAGGAGGAGGGCGAGCAGCCCCCAGGCGACGATGAAGAGGATTACGACGAGTACCGGGTGCACACCGAC
>JAWOFN010000070.1:0-3568 GCA_046497505.1 bacterium
ACCACCTACAACACCCCGCCGCACCGGTTCGAAGCAGGCACCCCGAACATCGCCGAGGCCATCGGCATGGCCGCCGCGGCCGAATACCTCCAGGGGATCGGGCTCCACAACATCCACGAGTACGAGATGGACCTGGGCGCCTACGCCATGGAGGCCCTCTCCGGCCTGGAGGGGATCCGGATCCTGGGCCCCGGCCCGGGGGAGGAGCGGGCGGGCCTGGTGGCCTTCCGCTTGGAGGCGGTGCATCCCCACGACCTCTCCACCCTCCTGGACCAGGACCGGATCGCCATCCGCGCCGGGCACCACTGTACCCAGGTCCTCCACGACGTGCTGGGGGAGGGGGCCACCGCCCGTGCCTCCATGTACTTCTACAACACGAAAGAGGAACTGGACCTGCTGGCCGACGCCTGCCGGCGGGCCGTCGCCTTCTTCTCCTGATCCTCGTCTCCATCTGATACACTCCTGCGAGATCCCTCCGGACCGGAGCATCCATCAGGAGCGTGTCCCATGTACCGAAGTCTCCCCGCCGTCCTCCTCGTCCTCTCCTCCCTCGCACCGGCCCTGCCGGCGGCGGGGCAGGGGCAGCCGACCCTGGATGACTACCTCGCCCCCGCGTTCCCCTACGAGCTGCGCTCCGCCCGGGCGGCGGACCGGATCGCCTGGCTCGCGTACGAGCGGGGGGTCCGGAGCGTATACACCGCGGCGGCCCCCGACTTCCGGCCGGTGCGCCTGGCCGGCAGTACCGGGGACGACGGCCTCGATCTCACCGACCTGAGCATCTCCGACGACGGGCGCCTGGTGGTCTACGTCCGGGGGCACTTCCCCACCCGGGACGGCTGGGTGGCCAACCCTACCAGCGACCCGGAGGGGGCGGCGCGCACCGTCTGGGCGGCCCGCACCTCCGGCGGGGAGCCGTGGCTGCTGGCCGAGGGGGGCGACCCGATCCTCTCCCCCGACGGGGAGCAGGTGCTGTTCAGCCGGGACGGTATGTGGTACGCGGTGCCCACGGCGCGGAACCTGGACGAGGCACGGGAAGGGGCCGCCCAGCGGCCCCTCTTCCGGGTCTTCGGGCGGACCCGCTCACCGGTCTGGGCCCCCGACTCCCGCCGCATCGCCTTCGTGAGCGAACGGGGGGACCATGCCTTCATCGGGATCTTCGACCCCGAGGCAGAGGCCGTCACCTACCTGGCCCCGGGGGTGGACCGGGACACCAGTCCCACTTGGTCCCCGGCGGGGGACCGCGTGGCCTTCATCCGGCGGCCGGGGGATTCCTTCGGTGAGCAGGCGGGCATCGACCGGGAGCGGCTGGAGCGGCGCATCCGGGCGGGGGAGGACACGCTGGCCGTCCGGCCCCCGAAGGGGATGCTGGAGGGGACCTTCGCGGGGGGGCACACCCTGGAGCTGTGGGTGGCCGACCCCCTGAGCGGGCGGGCCGAGCGGTTCTGGCACCCGGCGGCGGAGGACACGGTGTTCTCCGAGATCCGGAGCATCACCTGGGCCGGGGAGCACGTCCTCTTCGAAGCGGAGGAGGGGGAATGGCGTCACATCTACTCCCTCCCCGTCTCCAGCCGGGCCGATGAGCCGGAGGACCTCACCCCGGGTGAGGGCTTCGCCGAGTACACCGGCATCTCCCCGGACGGCGAGTACCTCTACTACGCCTCCAACGCGGGGGACATCGACCGTCGGCACCTCTGGCGGACCCGGGTCCGGGGCGGGGGGACCCGGCAGCTCACCGAGGGGGAGGGGATCGAGACCTACCCGGCCCCCCTGGCTCCGGGCGACCGGGTGGCTGTGCTGACCGCCGGGGCGTCCCTGCCCCTCTCGGTGGGGACGGTGCGGAGCCGGGGCGGGGAGGTGGACGTGCACTTCCCGACGCTCCCGGAGCGCTTCCCGGCGGACCGTCACGTGCAGCCGGTGAACGTGACCCTCACCGCCGCAGACACCACGGAGTTCCACAACCAGATCTTTCTCCCCTCCGACCTCCGGTCGGGGGAGAGGCGGCCGGCCCTGATCTTCATCCACGGCGGTCCCCGGCGGCAGATGCTCCTGGGCTACCACTACATGCACTTCTACCACATGGCCTACGGGGTGGATCAGTACTTCGCCGACCGGGGATATGTGGTGCTCTCGGTGAACTACCGCAGCGGCATCGGCTACGGCCGCAGCTTCCGGGACATCGAGGACTACGGCCGGGACGGCAGCTCCGAGTACCTGGATGTGAAGGCCGCCGGGGAGTACCTGGCCTCACGCCCCGACGTGGACCCGGAGCGGATCGGCATCTGGGGCCTCTCCTACGGGGGGATCCTCACCGCCCAGGCCCTGGCCCGGGACTCCGACCTCTTCGCAGCGGGCGTGGACATCGCCGGGGTGCACATGTGGGGCGACCCCCTGGAGCCGGAGAGCGTGGAGTACCGCTCCTCCTCGGCACCGCTGGTGGAGCACTGGACCTCACCGGTGCTCCTCATCCACGGGGACGACGACCGGAACGTGGACTTCCGACAGACGGTGGGGCTGGTGCAGCTCCTGCGGGCCCACGAGGTGCCCCACGAGCTCATCGTCTTCCCCGACGACGTACACGACTCGCTCCTCTACCGCCGGTGGATCACCTCGTTCGAGGCCGCCGCGGAGTTCTTCCGGAGGCACCTGGGGCGCTGAGCCTGTTCGGTACGTTCATCGCGTACGAACGAGCAGCAGGAGGATGTGCGGCGTCAGCCCTTATCGGCACTCACAGGCCCTGTATAGGCGGTTGTGTCACATCGAGGAGTCTTCCGTCAAGGCCCGGCAGTCCAGCCCCGTTCGAACATGGGCTACGGTGTGTTCGAGACCGGCTGGAGTTCTCCAACTAACTGTGCCGCTGTCGAATTCTGATGGCGCCCCGTACACAACGACTGACAGGGTCTACATTGACGGGATTGAGATCGACCAAGAGCAAAACCTATACGTGTTTGCTGGCTATCATGAAGGCCGGTTGGCGAAGTTCGACAGCAGCGGACAGCTCATCTACTCGAGGCGATACGATGCTGACATTAGACACAATCTGCGGGGGAGCTCGATAGTCGGCTGATCTGAATGACCCGGTTTGTGGATAGTCCCTGCCCATTGCTCTGGGGTTTCGTAGGTATTCCACGGAGCGGGCCCCCGCTACCAATCTTACCTGCGATGCCGGTCGGGCTAGCTCTCGGCCAGCGTCGTTCTTTGGGTGATGGCTATGTGCAGGGTGGTTCGGGGAGCATATATCCCGTCAGATCCAGTGGGACATTCACGAATACTTCTCCGAGCGCACGGAAGGTATCTCGGAGGCCCGAGATCGGTCCGAGGGGTATCTGAGTACGCCTAGAAGGGTTTGAGGCCGAGGGAAGCCAAGCGAGAAGGTCGGGCCCGAAAGCCTCCTGATCGCTACATACACCCCCTCTCTCATGCCTCACCACCACAGCGGATCCAGATCGGATGCCATCTTGGAGAGAGCCGGCGGATTAACCTGCATCTCGCCCTCCAATCTCTATCATACCCGAGTCTCCCCCATCCATCTCAGATACTCTTCTGGGATGGATAGGGACGTCTCCCCTAT
>JAWOFN010000008.1:0-26117 GCA_046497505.1 bacterium
AGCCGATCCCCCCTACGATATCGCCATACGCCTCGTAGTAGGCGGCTGCGTCGGTGGACTTGTAATAGAGAGCATCGTAGGTGATGAGGCCGGAGAAGAGCATGGCCGCTCCGTGCTGGACGTCCCGGATGCCGGCGTTGGAATAGCGGATCGTGTTGTCCAGCCGGTGGTCCCCCGACCAGCCGAACATGTCGTTGTTCAGGGCACCCACCAGGTTGAGACCGTTATCCACCGCGTGCTGCACGTAGGCCCGGCTCCCCAGCAGACCCGCCTCCTCGCCGTTGAAGGCCGCGAAGACGATGGTGGCGGGCTGGGGCTGATCCTTCATGACCCGGGCCGCTTCCAGGATCACCGCGGCGCCGGTGGAGTTGTCGTCGGCCCCCGGTCCCCGCCGGTTGGAGTCGAAGTGGCTGCTCACCACGTAGACCACCTCGGGGTGTTCGGTGCCCTCCAGGGTGGCCAGCACGTTGGCGATGCGCAGGGTCTCGTCGCCCCGTTCCACCTCGAACCTGTGATACTCGGGCTCATATCCGAAGGAGGCGAACTTCTCGTAGATGTACCGGGTGGCCGGCTCGTTCCCCGGCATGGTGATGTACTTGGAATCGAAGGTGTAGAGGTCCGCCTGGTAGTCGTAGAGCATGGTCATGCTCACCTGCTCCGTGACCTCTGCCACCCGCTCCCGGATGGGAGCGTACATGGTCTCGACCTTCTCCTGGAGTTCCCGCTCGGAGGCGAGCTGGGCGTTGACCCGCTTCAGGATGGCCTCACGCCCCAGGGTGCGGGAACGGTCTACCAGGTAGACCCCCCGTTCGGGGGAGACCGTGTCGCCGTCTCGCTCTGAGCCGATGAGGATCCTCATGCCGTCCGAGCTGACCTGCCACTCGTACTCGGGGGCGATGGTGCGGACGGTGTTGTTGTGGAAGAGGCGCCTGCGGCTCCCGTCTGCCGCGTCGTAGAGGTAGGAGCGGCGGTGGCGTCCCTCGCCCATGACGGCGAAGACCGTTCCCTCGTCCAGGAAGCGGGGATTGAGGTCGTGCTGCAGCTCGTAGGTGAGCCGCTCGGCCTCACCGCCGGCGGTGGGGACGATGTAGAGCTCCCAGTTGTGCCAGGCCATCATCTGGAAGACCATCCGGTCCCCGGAGGGTGAGAGGGTGGGGGAGGATACATCCTCGGCGGTCTCGAAGAAGACCGAAGGCTCTCCGTCCCATGGGGCCCGCAGTATGGAGAAGGACGTTCCGGCCTCTCTCGAACGGGCCCAGACAAGAGTCCGTCCGTCACCCGATGGTACGGGGTCCTCTCCCGGAAGCATCCGCTCCACGCCGCGGGAGATATCGAGCAGTCCGATCCCCCGTGAGAGACCCGCAGCGGGTACTCCCACCCCCTGGACAGAGCTTCGGGGACCCCGCTCGTAGGCCACGAAACCGCCGGCGAGTGCCACGGGATCGGAAGGGTATCCGGCCCCCTCGGCCACCATCGTCACAGGACCCCTGCCATCGGCGGCTACGGAGAGGACCACCCCGTGGTCTGCATCCTGCCCCGGGACGGCGGTGATGTAGAGTGCGCTGCCGTCCCGTGCGAAAACCGTTCCCGTGGGGATGGCGCCACCAAGGTCCACCCGGTGTAACCGGCCGGTGGTCAGGTCGAGGACCGCGAGACGGGCCTGCACGGCCTCCAGCCTCCGGACCTCACCCAGAGCCTGGTAGTAGGCCCTGCGGTCCCCGCTCTGCCGGGCCTCGTTTGCTGCCCGCCTCGCCTCCCGGAGCGGTGCGTTCTCCTCCACCAGGGTGATAGCCGCCAGGCGGTCTCCATGGTCGAAGACAAGGCCCTGGACCGCTCCCTCGTACACGGTCCGGTCCCCGTCCGAGATGTCCACCACACGCGTATCACCATCGTCCGGGGCATTCCAGGCGGCGAAGCGTCCACCGGGACTGAGGTACAGGCTGCGCCCATCCGGAGCTATCGCCCGGACCGGGTACAGCTCGCCGGTGATGAGGGCGATCTCCTCCCGATGATCCGATTCCCCGGGACCCCTCAGGACCTCACTGAAGCCTTCCAGGGCGGAGATGTAGTCACCGGCGTCCCAGGCCAGACGAGCTTGCAGGAAGATATCGCCGCTGCTCTGACCCCGGACCGAAGAGGTCAGGACGAAGAGGAGGAAGAGACTGAGAAGGGCGGTTCTGCGCATGACGTGCTCCGTATCTCCGGGTGATGATGGAGCGGGACCTGCTACATCAGGAGTACAATCGAATGCGATGCCGCTTCAAGGGAGCGGGGGAAACGGCTTGAGCGGGGGACCCGGCCGGTCCATCTTCCGGAGTCGGAACGTGCGGAGGGCTAGTCCTAACTGGTAAGGCAGCGGTCTTGAAAACCGCCGGGCGCAAGCCCCTCGGGGTTCGAATCCCCGGCCCTCCGCCATCTTTCGCTGCCCGCCGGTCGCCCTCCCTCAGCCTGGCAGCGGATCCATCATCTTCCCGATGAAGAGGATCGTCCCCGAGGTCCGCTCACGAATCACAAAGACGAAGGGCTCATCCAGCACGACCGAGGGGGGGACGGAGCGGTCGATCGAGACGACGGTGGCGGCAGCCGCCTCGGTTCCCTCCTCGTTCACCTTCACGAAGGTACTGTGGAGGACCCGGGAGATCGCAAGCCCGGCATCCCCTCCCTCGACCATGCGGTCGAAATCCGCGTCGGCTCCGAAGGCGATCTCCATGCCCAGGGCCTTGAGGACTTCGTTGAGGAGGATCTTGTACTCACACTCGAACCGGGGCATCTGGACGAGGCCCAGCTCCTGGGGCCTGAGCCCCTCGGTGATCTGCGCCCATCTCGGGCCATCCAGGCCCGCGATGAGCGAATCCAGGGTCCCTCCGGAAGGGCCGGGAGCAAGGAGGGTCATCGAGAACAGCCCCCCTCCGTAGGGAAGGTCCACGGCGGTCACGTAGTCGTCGGAGTACAGCGGGAACTCCCCCTCCAGCTGCATGGAGGGTACCTGCACCACGCTTCCGTCGGCGCGGGTGAAGGGACGATCAGCGGTCTTATCCGGATCGAAGGGGTACTGCCAGGTCCCTTTGAAGTAGATCGCGTTGACCAGGAACATCACCTCGAGCGGGGATATCTGATCCAGGATCTCGGGGATCTTCTCCCGGGTGTTCCGGGCCACCCAGTCGTTGATCGTCTCCACCGCGGTGGGAGACCCGAAGTCCAGTCCCTGTACCACCGCGTCGAAGTACTCCTCGTTCCTCTCCACGAAATCGGCGGCGACGGGGAAGTCCTGCCGGTACCAGATGGAGTTGGCGATCTCCAGGATCACCTGAGGGTCCACGGTGGTGAGCAGCTCGATCAGGCTCTGGTAGGAGGTGTTGATCTCCTCCTCGGTCAGTCCGGCCAGCTCGAGGGTGTGCTGCATCGCCTCATAGGTCGCCCCCTCGGCCCCGTTGAGGGTCATCCCCAGCGCCATAGAGACACTGAGCGGTCCCAGGAACACGTTCTTGTTCCCCTCCGATGCACTCACGGCCCGGAAGAGCTTGAGGCCGAAAGCGCCCCCGGCATCGGCGATCTGCTGTTCGGAGGCGGTGAGTTCCCGGGGTAGTTCGGAAGGGCTGGATACACCGGGGTCTCTCGAGCAGGCTGTTAGAAGGACGAGTGCCGCAGCGGTGCCGAGCAGACCCGGGTTCCGTCGGATGGCCATGATGGATCCTCCTGTCATCCTCAGCCCGCCGTGGGGTCCATCATCTTCCCGATGAAGAGGATGGTCTCCGAGGTCCGCTCACGGATCACGTAGATGAAGGGCCGGTTGAACTGGATCGAGGGCGGCATGGAGGTCACTCCGACCTCCACCGAGGTGACCGCCGCCGCCTCGGTACCCTCCTCGTCCACCTGCACGAAGGTCTTGTGCTTGACCTCGCTGATATAGAGCTCCTCCGCGGGTGCCGTTGCTCCCTGTTCCCACATCCGGTCGAAATCGGCGAGCCCCTCGGCGAAAGCGATCCCCATCCCCATGTCGGTCAACACGTCCTTCAGGGAGATCTCATACTCCGCGGTGAACTTGGGCAGGGTCAGGAATCCCGGGTCGGTCTCCGTGAAACCGGCGGTGATCTCCGACCAGCGTGCGGTATCCAGGCGGGCGATGAGCGAGTCGATGTGCCCTCCCGTTGCGGGCATGAGCAGGCTCATCGAGAAGAGCTCCCCGCCGTAGGGCAGGTCCACGGCGACCACCCGCTCGTCCTGGTAGACGGGGATCTCCCGCTCGAGCTTCATGGTGGGCACGTGCACGATGGTCCCGTCGGTCCGGGTGAAGGGACGCTCGCAGGTATCGTCCGGGTCGAACTGGTAGGTCCAGGTCCCCTTGAAGTAGATGGCGTTGATGAGATAGAGCATGGTCAGCGGATCGATCTCCTCGACGATCTCGCTGATCTTGCCGTGGGTCTTCTCATCCACCCAGCCGTTGATGGTCTCGACCGCGCTCGGAGCGTTGAAATCCAGTCCCTGGACCACCGCGTCGAAGTACTCCTGGTTGCGCTCGGCGAAGTCGGGAGCGATGGGGAAGCCCTCGCGATACCAGATCGAGTTGGCGATCTCGAAGATCACGCGCGGGTCCACGGTGGTGAGCAGCTCGATGAGGCTCTGGTAGGAGGCGTTGATCTCCTCCTCGGTCAGCCCCGCCAGTTCGAGGGTCTGCTGCATCGCCTCGTAGGTGGTCCCTTCGGCCCCGTTCAGGGTCATCCCCAGCGCCATGGATACGCTCAGGGGGCCCAGGAAGACGTTCTTGTCCCCCTCCGCCTCGCTCACTGCCTGGAAGAGCTTCAAGCCGAACTCACCGCCGGCGTCGGCGACCTGCTGTTCGGCGGCGGTGAGGTCCCGCGGCATCTGGATGGGACCGGAACTGGTCGGGGAGTCGGTGCAGCCAAGGAGCAGAGCGAAGGAGAAGAAGGCGGCGAATAAGTTCCGTGCGCGGGCCATGGCGATACCTCCGGGGGGCCGATGTGCTGCGGTCTCCCATGGATAGCGAGTAATTGCGGACTGGCAGATCACCGGGCGGGTACTGTAGAGGAGACGGACGGGGCCTGTCTCCGGTTTACTGGCGAGAGGGGTCCTCTGGGACACCTTTTGCGCTGCCGGATCTTCTCAGCTCTTCTGCTGGATCTTCTTCCAGGTGTCCTTCAGGCTCACGGTGCGGTTGAAGACCAGGGCGTCGGGGCTGCTGTCCCTGCGGTCGGTGACGAAATAGCCCACCCGTTCGAACTGCACGGGCAGTTCGGAGCGGGCACCCTTCAGGGAAGGTTCCACCTTCGCCCCTTCCAGGACGACCAGCGAGTCGGGGTTGAGGTTCGCGGTGAAGTCCTCCCCCTCCTCGGTCTCCGAGGGGTCCTCCTTCGTGAAGAGCCGGTCGTAGAGACGGATCTCCGCGTCCAGGGCGTGGGAGGCGGCGACCCAGTGGATGATCCCCTTCACCTTGCTCCCGTCGGGGGCCTTCCCCTTCTCGTCCGCCGACCCGTAGGTGCAGTGCAGCTCGGTGATGTTCCCCTCGTCGTCCTTGACGACCTCGTCACACTTCATCAGGTACGACCAGCGCAGGCGCACCCAGCGGCCGGGGGCCAGGCGGTAGAACTTGCCCGGCGGGTCCTCCATGAAGTCCTCGCGGTCGATGTAGAGCTCCCGGCTGAAGGGCACCTTGCGGGTGCCCATCGACTCATCACCGGGATGGTTGGGCATCTCCAGCTCTTCGACCTGGTCCTCGGGGTAGTTGGTGAGGACCACCTTCAGGGGCTGCAGTACCCCCATGGCCCGGGGGGAGCGCTCCTCCAGGTCCTGCCGTACCGAGTACTCCAGGTTCTCGATCTCCACCACGCTGTTGGTCTTGGACACCCCGATCCGGTCACAGAAGTCCAGCACGGCCTCGGGGGGATATCCCCTGCGGCGGATGCCCGAGAGCGTGGGCATCCGGGGATCGTCCCAGCCGTCCACGTATTTTTCCTGGACCAGGCGCAGGAGCTTGCGCTTGCTCAGGATGGTGTAGGTGAGTTCCAGCCGGGCGAACTCGTACTGGTGGGGCCGCGGAGAGACCCCGATCCGTTCCAGGAACCAGTCGTAGAGAGGACGGTGGTTCTCGAACTCCAGCGTGCAGATGGAGTGGGTGATGCCCTCCACCGCGTCGCTCTGCCCGTGGGCCCAGTCGTAGGTGGGATAGATACACCACGCATCCCCGGTGCGGTGGTGTGATTTCTTCAGGATCCGGTACATGATGGGATCGCGCATGTTCATGTTCGGGCTGGCCATGTCGATCTTGGCCCGCAATACGTGTTCCCCCTCCTCGAACTCCCCCGCGCGCATGCGGCGGAAGAGGTCCAGGTTCTCCTCGACGTCGCGGTCCCGGTAGGGGCTCTGCTTGCCGGGCTCGTCCCAGGAGCCCCGGTAGGAGCTGATCTGTTCCGCGGTGAGGCTGTCCACGTAGGCGTCGCCCTGCCGGATGAGCTGTTCCGCCCACTCGCAGAGCTGCTCGAAGTAGTCGGAAGCGTAGAGGGTCTCGCCGTTCCACTCGTACCCCAGCCACCTCACGTCCTGCTGGATCGACTCCACGTACTCCATCTCCTCGGTGATGGGATTCGTGTCGTCGAAGCGCAGGTTGCAGGTGCCCTCGTACTCCTCTGCGATGCCGAAGTTCAGGTTGATCGACTTGGCATGCCCTATGTGGAGATAGCCGTTCGGCTCGGGAGGGAACCGTGTGGCGACCTGCTCGACGCGGCCCGTCTCCAGGTCCTCGTCGATGATCTGCCGGATGAAGTCCTTCTGGGCCATGGATACTCCGTTCGAGGGATGCTTCGTGAGACGGGGGTGACAGGGCGCATGATGCCCACGCCCGCAGGGGGATTCAAGGAGGGAATTGCCCTCACACCTCCGCATACACCGCATGCCGCATTGACGAGCGCCGAGGCATCCGTACCTTGTGAAAGTCTGAGATTGAAGGGATCACGGAGAGGTGGCCGAGCTGGCTGAAGGCACTCGCCTGCTAAGCGAGTGAAGGGCTTACCCCCTTCCGAGGGTTCGAATCCCTCCCTCTCCGCCAGCTGATACTGCGTTCAGTCCGCAGAGGCGGATTGGATGCCTGGGCGGTTCGAGGCGCGGGATCTGAAGGGCCGAGGCACGAAGCCCGGAAGAATCCCTCCCTCTCCGCCATCCTCTTCCTTCCTTTCCGGGGACATCCCATGAACGAGACACCCCGAGTTCGTTTCGCGCCATCTCCAACAGGTTTCCTCCATGTGGGGGGTGCGCGGACCGCGCTCTTCAACTGGCTCTATGCCCGTCACCACGATGGGGTCTTCATCCTTCGGATCGAGGACACCGACCTGGAACGCTCCAGCCAGGAGATGGTGGATGCCATCACCGGCGGTCTGCGATGGCTGGGGATCGACTGGGACGAGGGTCCCATCTTTCAGGCAGAACAGGTGGAGAAGCACCGCGAAGCAGCCCTCGGCATGCTCGAGACAGGCCACGCCTACCGCTGCTTCTGCGACCCGGAGCAGCTCGAGGAGGAGCGGCTGGATGCTCGTGAGAAGGGGGATTCGTGGAGGTACGACGGTGTCTGCCGGCGCATAGACCCCGGGGAGTCGAAGGAGCGGGCCGAATCGGGGGAGCCGTACGCCGTACGATTCAAGGTGCCCCACGAGGAGACCGTCCGCTTCCACGACCACATCCATGGTGACATGCAGGTCGACGCGATCCAGGTCGAGGATTTCGTCATGCTGCGCGGTGACGGCCAGCCCACCTATCAGCTGGCCGTGGTGGTGGACGATGCCGATATGGGCGTGACCCTGGTCATGCGGGGCGACGACCACCTGAGCAACACCCCCAAGCAGGTGATGCTCTACCGAGCCATGGGATCCCGGGTGCCCGATTTCGCCCACCTGCCCCTGATCCTGGGGCCGGACAAGAAGCGTCTGTCCAAGCGGCACGGTGCCACCAGCGTGGAGGAGTACCGCCAGAAGGGGTACCTCTCCGAAGCGGTGGTGAACTTCCTCAGCCTGCTGGGCTGGTCGCCCGGGGATGACAGGGAGTTCCTGCGCCGGGAGGAACTGGTAGAGCTCTTCAGTCTGGAGCGGGTGTTGAAGAAGCCCAGCGTCTTCGATGAGGAGAAGCTGGAGTGGCTCAACGGGCAGTACCTCAACCTGCTTCCCAGTGAGGAGCTGGCGGGGAAGGCACGGGAGGCGTTCGCAGAGGCGGGCTTCGATGTGGAGGAGAAGAGCGATGCCTTCATGACCCGGGTGGTGGACCTGCTCAAGGAGCGGGTTCGCCTCTTCACCGATTTCCCCGAGCAGGGGGACTTCTTCTTCAAGGCCCCGTTGGGATACGACCCCGAAGCGGTGGCCAAACGGTGGAAGAAACCGGAAGAGGTCATCCCTCGGCTGGAACGGAGTCTGGAGCAGGCCCGGGCGGACGAGGTCTGGACCGAGAAGTCCATCGAGACGTGGATTCGGGGCTTGGCCGAGGCGGAAGAGGTGGGGGCGGGGAAGTACATCCATCCCATCCGGGTCGCGATGACCGGTCGTCACACCGGCCCCGGACTTTTCGAGCTGATGGCCCTGCTGGGCCAGGACGAGGTGGTCCAGAGGCTCGACCGGGCCATCGCATGGCTCGAGGAGACCCACGGAGAGGGTTGACAGCACCCCTTCCCGGCATTTCTTACGTAACTCTACCGTGCGGCGGCTACCTGCGGCACGGACCCCTTGCGGGGTCGTCCAATGGCAGGACATGCGGCTCTGGACCGCAGAATCGGGGTTCGAATCCCTGCCCCGCAGCCATTTCAGTCTTGGCCCGTTCGTCTAGGGGTTGAGGACGCCGGCCTCTCACGCCGGTAACATGGGTTCGAATCCCATACGGGCCACCAAGGTAAGGCCCCGTCCCGCAACAGTTCATGCGGAACGGGGCTTCCTTATTCCCGGCTTTCCTCCCGACCGGGTGTGTCCGGAGGACGCAGGTCGGGATCCGCTGGTACTCCTAGTGTGGACGCTCGGTCCTGGCGGTGTAGTAGACTTCGCTGAAGCGCAGGATACTGTAGTCCACCACCTGGCAGATCGCGTCCAGAACATCGCTCACCGGATCCACCTCCACCTCCCCGAGGACCAGTCCCTGGAGCAGATGGTCGCTGGCGATCCTTCGGAAGCCACGGAAGGCGTCTACCACCTCGTGTTCGGGGAAGGACATCGCCCCGCGCATTGAGACGATCACCCCGATGAACTTGTTCAGCGGTTCGAAGTCTTCCTCCTTGATGGCCGCGAAGTAGGCTTCCATGCACTGCCGGGTGGTCTGGCGGAGTTCCGCTATGGGGCGGGTGGTGTAGAGGGAGTTGGAGTCATGGAGCTCCTGGGCCCAGACCTCGATGATCTCGTCCTGTATGGCCTCGAGATACTCCAGCGGATGCGCACTCAAGGTACTTCCTCCCCTTCACGACAGGCTCGGGTCATTCGAGAACCGCGCTCGCAGGCAAACCGATCGACTGAGTCTAACAGAAGGGGACGGCCGCTCCAACCACATGTCACTCATCCCGTATGGGCACCTTCTCACCGGCGACGGTGGCCACGTAGACCACCTCTCCTTCGGTGACGAAGATGTTCTTCCCCACCTCTTCCCCGCTGTAGCGGATCGCCTCGACCCGTACCCCAACGGTGATCGATGTGGTCCCGACGCGGCGGGTCTCGGTATAGAAGGAAACGATGTCCCCAACGTACACCGGCTGATGGAACTCCACCTCCCGCATGGCCACCGTGACCATGGTGGCGTTCTTGTGGCGGCGGGCCTCGACGGCCCCCGCGAGGTCGATGTAACTCAGGATGACACCGCCGAAGATCGTGCCGGCCCCGTTCGTGTCCTTCGGGAGGAGGATCACCCGCAGGGCGGGCTCTTTGGAGGTATCCAGGGCATGCCCTTTCGGGGCCATATCGGATCCCTCTTCTTTCATGGTGGGGGTGAGTTCACTGGTCCATCCGCTCCCGCAGGATGTCCCGCAGCCTTTCGAGGTCCTCCCTGCCCAGCAGACCGTTCCGGCCCAGGGTCACCACCATCCGCACCGCCTCCTTGGGATCCGGCCCCAGATCGGCGGTCCGCATCCTCTCCACGAACTCCGTCCGTTTCCGTTCCAGCACCTTAGGCATGAGCTGGCCGCTGTCGACGAGGAAGGCGGTGTTGCGGAGGGCCTCCGCCAGGACCTCGACCGTCGGTCCGCGGGCGGCCCGCTGTTTCCTCTCGTACGCGGTCTCACCCTCGGGTCGCCGGTAGATCGTCTTCGACGGATCGGAGACACGGTCGGCGGGCTCCCCGATGTGCGGCATGGGCCGGGCAGCTGAGGGCCTGGAGGGTACTCCCGTCTCTTCGGGGGCCGGCTGTCCCGGTATCGTCTCGCCTGTGTATTCCCCCGCGGCCTCCTGCCCGGGGGGGGGTGCGGTGTCTGGGGGTGCGGTGTCTGCACCGGAGGTGTCCTCCTGCGGGAGCTGGTCGGTATAGAGGATCCCCTCCTCATCGGCGGTGCGCAGGTCGGCGACCTGGTAGAGTTCAGGGCGCGGGCGGGTGAACTGGACCAGTCGTGTGCCGGCAACCCGGTCCTGCAGGGTTCGGGCCTTGGGATCCCGGGCGGCCACCAGGGTCCCGATCCCCAGGGCGGCGATACCCAGCGCGTGCCCGATCACTTCGCGAAGGACCACCTGCTCCGCCCCGAGGGGACGGTCCCTCTCGGGCACCACCCGCAGGTGGAAGAGCATCTTGCCGGGCGTGGAACCGGTGGCCAGCGGGACCACCACCCAGTATCCCAGAGTGCCCATGAACCAGGTCGAGAGGGTCAGAGTGCGGGCGAAGAGGGAACCGCCGGAGAGGGGGCCTGCCACGATGAGTTCCACGGCCCTGTGCAGGGAGAAGGTGATGATCACCGAGGCGATGATATCCAGGATGTAGGCCAGGGTCCGGGCGGGAAGAGGAGCGGGGATATAGTCCGCCCCGGGCAGCAGCTGGAGGGGCTGGAGGTGCGGTCTTTCGGATCGATCCTCGGACATGGCCCATCGGAGAGTATGATCCAGGATGAGCCCGGTCAAGAGAGGGGAGGTCATTGGATGGATCTCGCCAAAATGCCCAAAGATTGACAATTCCGTGACAGGAGGTCTATTCTGCCGCTCTATGCCTGAACCCGGATGTTCAGCGTCGGTACGGGACCTCCCGTCCCGGTCGACGCCCGCACCCGGCCCGCAACGGGAGTCTAGGTTTCAAGGAGAACCGGATGAGACGAGCAATCACATACCTCACCCTGACCTCGGCGGCGGTGGTGCTGTTCTCCGCCCCCCAGGCCCAGGCTGGAGGATTCAGCATCTATGAGCAGGGAGCTCGTGCCATGGGTCGGGCCTCTGCCTTCGTTGCTGCCCCCAACGACCCTTCCGCCATGTTCTACAACCCAGCCGGGCTGGCACTGCTGGATGGCACCCAGCTCTACATCGGCGGGACGATCATCGCCCCCATCGGCAAGTTCTACGGTACCGACCCCTACCCGGGGTACGGTGTCGAAGAGCGGCAGCATTACCAGTTCTTCACCCCCCCCAACGCCTACCTGAGCCACCGCCTGAACGAGAAGGTGGTCCTGGGCTTCGGCATCACCGCGCCCTTCGGTCTGGGGACCGCCTGGCATCATCCCAACACGTTCACGGGGCGGTACCTCAGCACCGACACCAATCTGGAGGCCATCAGCTTCACCCCCACGGTGGGCTACTCGGCCAGCGACAGGCTGTCTCTCGGGCTTGGTCTCGACTACCGGATCTCGCAGCTGACGCTGCAGCGGTACGTCGGGGCGCTGAACCCCAACGACAACAGGGTCCACGACATCGCCACCACGGCGCTGGAGAGCGAGTGGGGCAGCGGGTTCGGCTTCAACCTGGGCCTGCTCTACGATGTCTCCGAGAGGGTGAGCCTGGGGCTGGCCTACCGCGGCGGCATGAAGATCGAGTACGACGGGGCCGCTACCCTGACCCAGATCCTCACCGGGGACACGTTCTTCGACACGCAGGTCGCATCGATGCTGGGGGACGGCACGGCCGACCTCACGACCAGCATCGACTTCCCCGGCAGCGTCACCGGCGGAGTGGCCTACAAGGTCAGCCCGGAGCTGCTGGTGGAGGGGGACCTGAACTTCACCATGTGGTCCGCCTTCGAGAAGCTGGAATCGGAGGGGCTGGCCGAGGACCCGGACAGCCAGCTGGAAGACCTGAACGTCCCGGAGGACTACGAGGACACCATCACGCTCCGGTTCGGGGCGGAGTACCTGTACACGGACATGCTCACCCTGCGTGCCGGCTACCTCTGGGACCAGGGTCCGTCTCCGCCGGAGAGCGTCTCCCCCCTGCTGCCCGACGCGAACCGCAACGGGTTCACCGTGGGTATGGGGATCGACCTCGGCACCGTGACCCTCGACTGGGCAAGCATGTACCTGAAGTTCGACGAGGCCAGCACCGAGATGAAGAACCACGCCGGATTCGACGGTGTGTACGACAGCTCGGCCTGGCTCATGGCGTTCAACGTCAGCTACCCCATCCGCTAGACCCAAGGAAGGGATCGACATGCGCAACCGAACGAGCAGTAAGGTCGGTCTCGCGGCGGCACTGATCGTCTCCGCGGGTCTGGCATTCAGCGGGTGTGCGGTGGATCAGCCCAGCGCGCCCGAGGTGACCACCGGCACCATCGACTTCACCACCATGTCCGTCATCGGCAACTCCCTCTCAGCCGGTGTGGTGAACGGCGGACTGGGGGGCTTCACCCAGGCCAACAGCTTCCCGGCCCTTATCGCCGGGCAGGTGGAGACCGCGTTCATCCAGCCCGCCATCACCGACCCCGGGATCCCGACCAAGAAGCAGCTGGTCATCACCGCCCAGGGTCCGGCCATCGTGGACCGGTCCGGTGAGGGCATCCCCACCAACACGGGATACGCCGGGATCTACAACAACCTGGCCGTGCCCGGGGCCACCTCGGTGGACGTGATGAGTGACGACGGGTCTTCCGCCGGGACCATCAGCCAGGTCATCCTGAGAGGGCAGGGGACCCAGGTGGAGCTGGCGGTGGCCTCAAGTCCCAGCATCGTGTTCGTCTGGGCGGGCAGCAACGATGTGCTGGGCGGAGCTCTCTCCGGCGTGGTCGCCGACGGAGTCACCACGGTACCTATCGCGGCCACCACCGCGTCCCTCACCGGGCTCTTCACCACCCTGGAGTCCCAGACCACCGCCGAGATCGTGGCGGCCAACGTACCGGATGTGACCACCATCCCCTACGTGACCTACCTGAGCAGGGGCTACACCTCCCCCCTCACCGACGACGCGGGTACCCAGACCGTCTTCCCCGTGATCACCACCGGTACGGGCACGGAGCGGCAGGCGACGGAGGACGACTACATCCTGCTGCCGGCGGCCACCGCCTTCGCGATGGACCCCACCCTGGGACAGCCCACCAACCCCGTCCCGAACGAGCTGGTGCTGGACGAGGCGGAGATCACCGACCTGCAGAGCCGGGTCGATGCCATCAACTCGGTCATCGAGACACAGGCCTCGAGTGCCGGTGCGATCCTGGTCGACACCCACGCCCTGATGACCGAGGCGGCGGCATCTCCCATGACCATCACCGAGGGCGGGGTGGACTACGAGATCAACAGCCTCTTCGTCTCCGACGGCGGGATGACTTTCAGCCTGGACGGCGTGCATCCCACCACCGCCGGCTATGTGATGGTGGCCAACTACTTCATCGACGTTCTGAACCAGGCCCCGGGAGCGGCCATCCCCCACGTCTCCTACTCCCGGACCGTCTTCCCGAGGGTGGCGGCGGAAGGGAAGGTGGCGTTGGAGAAGATGCCCGACTTCACCGGGCTCCAGGAACATCTGATGGAGATCTACGGGATCCGGCGCTAATCGGGACCCGGCAGCAGAAGGCATCCGGACCCCCGAGAGGGGGATCCCGTGCGGGAAACAGGAAGGGCGGCAGGCCCGATGGGGGACTGCCGCCCTTCTATTTGATCGGCACAGTCATTCCCTTCGCCCGGTCGAGCGGCGCCCCGCGGCAGGCGGGGGTCGTATCACCCCGGTCCCCGCGTTCCGGGAGATCGCGGGATGGTCACTCCAAATAGTGGATGCTGTGGGTCTTGAAGAGTACCCACACGTCCCGGCCGGTGCGCAGTTCGAGTTCGCGGACCGATGCGGGTGTGACCTTCGCCGTGAGCCGGAGCGAGCCTCCGCAGTCCAGGTCCACGAGGGTCCACGGTCCCCGGGGGACCACCTCATCCACCGAGACGCGCAGCAGGTTCCGGGCGCTCGTGGGTCCCGGTCGCTGCGAGGCGAGGATCAGGTCCTCGGCCCGCACACCTATCCGCACCCGGCTGCCCTCGGGTAGATCGAGGAAGGGAGCCCGCAGTTGCAGGCCCCCGTCCAGCAGCACCCGGGCGGTCCCCGAGATGGGATCGCTCTGCTGCAGGGTCCCGGTGAGCACGTTCTCGAACCCCACCAGGTGGGCCAGGACCGATCGATCCGTCTGTCGGAGGAGTTCGGGAGGCGCTCCCTGGTCCTGGACCCTCCCGGCCTCCAGCACCACCACGTGATCGGCGAGAGCCAGCACGTCCTCCAGCTGGTGGGAGACCATCAGCGCGGGAGGCAGGAAGTGCTGCTTCACCCGTACCAGGTAGTCCAGGATGCGGCGGCGCAGGGCCGTGTCGAGCCCGGTGAGGGGCTCGTCCAGCAGCAGGAGAGCGGGGTCGGAGAGGAGTGCGCGGCCCAGGGCGACACGACGCTTCTCCCCGCCCGAGAGGGCGGCGGGACGCCGCTCCAGCAGGTCCTCGAGGTCGAGTACCTCCGTCACCTCGGCGAAGGCACGGTCTCGCCGGTCCGAGGGGGCCCCGGAGATCCCGAACACCAGGTTCTCCGCCGCGGTCATGTGGGGGAAGAGGGCCTCGCCCTGGAAGACCAATCCCACCCTGCGTCTGCGGGCCGGAAGGTGCGCACCTTCAGTGGAGTCGTCCAGGACCCGTCCCTCCACCTCGATCCTGCCCCGCATCGGTATGAGGCCGGCTACCGCTTCCAGCAGGGAGGACTTGCCCGCACCCGAGGGTCCCACCACCCCGATCCAGGGACCGTCGCTGGCCACAGCGGTGCGGAGAGAGAAGTCCCCGCGGCGCAGCTCCAGGTCCAGGTGCAGGCGGCTCATAACGGCAGGACCGTGCTTCGGGCCTGCTCTCCAGTCCCTCCCTCATCCCGTCCGATATCGGTGACCAGCCGCTGTTCCACCATCGCCAGCAGGCCCACGAGGGCCATGGCCAGGACCACGGCTACCAGGGCGAGCATGACAGCCGTCTCATCGCGCCCCGTGGTGACGGCGGTATAGACACCGAGCGGGAGGGTCTGAGTGATCCCGGGGATGTTGCCCGCAACGATGATCGTGGCCCCGAACTCGCCCAGGCTCCGGGCGAGGGCCAGGAGCTGACCGGCCAGCAGTCCCCGGAGGCTGAGCGGCATGGTGATCTCCCAGAAGACACGCCACTCCCCGGCGCCCAGGGTACGCGCCGCCTGTTCCAGCTGCTCGTCCACCTGGCCCATAGCCACGGCCAGGGGACGGACCGCCAGAGGCAGGGCCACGACGAAGCAGGCTGCGATGGCCGCTCCGGCGGTGAAGGTGATCTCGATGCCCAAAGGGGCGAGCAGGGCGCCGATGGGCCCGTTGCGTCCAAGCAGCATGAGCAGGATGAACCCGGTGACGGTGGGGGGCAGCACGAGCGGGAGGGTCACAACCACCTCCAGCGGTCTGCGCCACCAGCCCCGGCCCCGGGCCAGCAGCCAGGCCAGCAGCATGCTCACCGGGAGCAGCAGCAGCGTCGCGGAGATGCTGACCAGCAGGGAGACACGGAGGATGTCGAACAGTGGGGCCACGTCAGGGATCCCTCATTCCCCGGGCAGGGAGTCCGGAGGCCTGGAGGCCCGGATGGGGATGAAGCCGTATTCCAGCCACAGGCCGGCCGCCTCGTCCGATGCGAGCCAGTCCAGGAAACGCCGGGCGGCCCCGGGGTGCCGCGCGGTCTGTATCACACCCCCCGCGAAGATGATGGCCGGGGTGTGTTCTGCGGGGAAGTCCTCCGCGACCACCACCCTTTCCTCGACGGCGGCGTCGCTGGCGTAGACGATCCCCGCATCGGCCTCTCCCCGCACCACGTACAGCATGGCCTGCCGGATATGCTCGGCCCGGATGACCCCGGGCTCGATGTGTTCCCAGAGGCCCATGGATTCGAGGGCCTCCTTGCCGTATCGGCCCGCCGGCACGCTCTCCGGGTTGCCGATGGCGAACCGGCGCCAGCGGGTCTTCTGCAGATCGGCGAAGCTCCTGATGGGACTGGTCCTACGGGCCGGGACGATCAGCACGAGGCGGTTGCGGAGCAGGGGAGTGAAGGTAGGGGCGTCGACCCGTTCCTCCTCGATCAGACGGCGTACGATCCGTTCATCCGCTGAGAGGAAGAGGTCGGCGGGAGCGCCCTGCCGGATCTGAGCCGCACAGACGTTGGAGCTGTGGAAATGGAAGCGGATGGCGTCCTCGGGCAGTCCTTCCTTCTCGAGATAGCGCGCGGCCTGGGCCTGGAGGGCGTCGGTCAGGCCGGCTCCGGCGAAGACAAGCAGCCCCTGCTCGAACCCGCGACCGCATCCCGGGATCAGCAGGCCCGCCAGCAGGAATCCGATGCCGAGTTTGCGTATCCGCATGGTGGGCGAGTATAGGTTGGATGTGCAGTCCGGGCAAACGGCCCCGACACCGACTCCGACCAGGATGATGCACCGTGTGGGACGAATTCCGATCCCGATTCCCCATCTTCGAGACCACCACATACCTGAACACCTGTTCGCTGGGAGCGCTCAGCCGCACCGGTCGGGAGGCGACCGAACACTTCCTCGACCTGTGGCAGCGGATGGGCGCCTCGGCCTGGTACGAGCTGTGGCTGGGCGAGATCGAGGTGCTGCGGGAGCAAGTGGCCACCCTGCTGGGATGCGGTGAGCACGAGGTGGCGCTCTTCCCCAACGTCTCCGCGGGGGTGGCAGCCGTCGCCTCCGCTCTGGATTACTCGGAGCGTGACCGGGTGGCCGCAGCGGAGCTGGATTTCCCCACCGTGATCTACCAGTGGCATGCCCGGACCCGGGACGGGGTGGAGGTGGACCTGGTGCCCTGCGATGGGATGGGTACCCGGGAAGGGGCCTGGGAGCAGGCCATCGGTGAGCGCACGGCGGCGGTCGCCACCGGCCACGTCTTCTTCACCACCGGGTGGGCACAGGACCTGGAGCATATCGGTGCCCTCTGCAGGGAGGCCGGAGCCCTCTTCATGGTGGACGCGTACCAGTCGGCGGGGATCCTTCCCCTCCCGGTGAAGGAACTGGGGATCGATATCCTGCTCACCGGCGGACTGAAGTGGCTCCTGGGCGGTCCCGGCGTCGCCTGCATGTACGTGCGTGAGGGTCTCCACGACCGGCTGGACCCCCGCTGCACCGGCTGGTTCGCCGTGAAGGAACCCTTCGTCTTCGACACCTCTACCCGGGATCTGCGTGAGGATGCCCGGCGGTTCGAGGGAGGCACTCCGGCCCCCGCCGCGGTCTACCCGGCGCGGGCAGGGCTCGATCTCGTGCTGGAGCATGGGGTGGAGCAACTGGGTTCCAGGACACTGGAGCTGGTTCGCTACCTGGCCCAGCGCGCCGGGGAAGAGGGGATGGAAGTGCGCATGCCCGAGGAGCCTTCCCGGCAGTCGGGAATCCTCATCCTCCCGGACGACGAGCCCCACGCTTCGGTCGGGGAACTGGCCCGTCAGGGGTTCATCGTGGATGCCCGGCCCACGGGCGTGCGGGTCTCTCCCTATGCCTACAACACCCGTGAGGACATCGACCTCTTCGTAGAGAAGCTGGCTGCGATCAGGAAGAAGCGGGGGTAGGGGACGGGCAGGGGATGAAGACCCGGGAGCCGCGGTCTGCGGGCACGGGGTGCCCGCCGGGTCGTGAGGCTGCAGGTCCGTGAGGACCCGGTCTCAGCCGGAGGCCTCTTCGGCGGCATCAGCGTCCAGGGAGGACCGCACCCCCCGGATCAGACGCTTCATGGTCAGCGGCTTGGTGAGATAGGAGATCCCCTCCATGGACAGGTATCGTTCCATGGTGGGGGTGCGCTCCTCGTCCCCCATGAGGGTCACACGGGCGCCGCTGTCCACCTTACGCAGGTCCATGAGGGTCTTCACCCAGACCATCTCGGGGACCTGCACGTTGACGAGAACGAGATTGACCAGGCGGCCGTGGCGTTTGAAGAGATCCACGCCTTCCACCCAGTTCCGGGCGGGCAGGACGTTGTAGCCGAGCTGCCCCAGGGACTCGGTGATCATGCGGCGAGCATCCACGTCCTCTTCCACAACCAGTACGGTCTCATGGCCGCTGAGCGAGGCGATCTCATCCTCGGTGAGCTCGTCCTCCAGCTCAGGTTCGGGCTCCGGCTCCGGTTCCGGCTCCGGTTCCGGCTCGGGTTCCGGCTCGGGTTCCGGGACATCACCGGTCTCTTCGATCCCCTCGGTCTCCTCCTCGACAGGAGCGACCTCCTGCCCCGCTTCCCCTGCGGTCTCTTCCTCGATCTCCTCTTCTTCCAGTCCGGGCCATTCTGCGGCGTCAGCCAGCGCTTCAGCCTCTTCGGACTGGGGAGCGGTCGGGGCGACTTCCTCTACGGACATCTGCTCCCGGACCCGGGATCGCGGCAGGAAGATCTCGACCGTCGTTCCAGATCCCGGGGTGCTCCGAAGGTCGATGTAGCCGCGATGGTTCTTCACGATGGCATAGGCGGCGGCCAGCCCCAGTCCCGCAAGGGGGCGATCGGTCCGCGTGCTGAAGAGCGGTTCGAACACGTGATCCAGCAGTTCGGGCGGGATACCCGGTCCCTGGTCGGTGACCACGATATGGGCATACGTACCAGCCGGGACGATGAACCCCCGGTGGGGCTCGCCCCGCTGCACCTCGGCTCGCTCAAGTCGGACGCTGATGTCCCCTCCGCCGTCGCGAGCGGCTTCCAGAGCGTTGAGGAGCACCTGCTCGATGACCTGGCGGATCTCCGCAGCGTTCCCGAAGACCTCGGGAAGGTCCTCATCCACCTCAAGACCCACCCCGCTCACATCGTGCCCTTCCAGATCCTCTCGATCCAGTATCTGCCGGGTGAGGGACTCCAGGTCGACCTCGGCACCTTCCCGTATCCCGCGCACAGGGAATCGCTCTATCCGCTGCTGAAGGATGTGGAGCCGCCGGACGGCGCCTTCCATGTCATCTGCCGGAGCCGCTTCCGATCCTTCCAGTTCCTGCAGGCTCCGGCTGATATCGCTGCCGATGGTCTGCATCAGACGGGTGATGAGATCCGTCTTCTCGGTGAAAGTGATCCTGCGGCGGAGGGCTTCCTCCTCGGTGATGTCCTGGAGTCCGAGGGTGACGGCATGTTCCCGATCGGAACTGGGCACGGCGGTGGCCCGTACGACGTGGACTTCCCCGTGTCTGTCGATGAGCTGCATTTCGAAGGACTGGGGCTGGCCGGAGGCCCGTTGGATGTACTGCTGTACCTTCTCCACATCCGCCGGGTCCGAGAGGTTGGTGAAGGGTCGCCCCTTCAACTCCTGGGCGGAGAGAGCGGTGAGATCGGCGAAGGACCCGTCCACCCAGAAAAGGGTCCCATCCTCATCCGTGACCGCCACCCCGTCGAAAGTGGCGGAGACGAGGTTCTCGTAAGCGTCCCCCGCTTCCTCGCCGTCGTCCTTCTTCTTGCCGAAGACGAAAGCCAGACCGAGGAGCGGTGTGAGCAGGGTGACGGCGCCGGGTATGTCGGTGAGTTCGATCAGCACGGACCGCGCATTGTCTGGGGGTGAGACTGCCTGGTACCCGCAATCTAGCACAACATAGAACAACACGACGAGCGACTGCAACCGGGGTGGAACGGTTGACCGGCATTTCCGCCGCTCTATCTTGTAGGCAAGCACCCGATCACCGATCGTAAGCCCGGGGTATCGAGCGCGAGACCCGGGTCGCGGTCCAGCAGGGAGAGTCAGCAGTGACCGGCGATGCCGCTCCCCGACTGCAGGAACAGACTGAAGAACTCCAGCATCGCATACGGCAGCTGGCCAGCGAGAAGTCCGCTGTGATCCTGGCCCATAACTACCAGGTCGGGCCCGTGCAGGATGTGGCGGACCATCTCGGGGACTCCCTGGGCCTCTCCCGCCGGGCTGCCGAAGTCGACGCGGAGCGCATCGTGTTCTGCGGGGTGCACTTCATGGCCGAGACCGCAGCCATCCTCTCCCCCGATAAGATGGTGCTGGTGCCCGACCTGGAAGCAGGCTGCTCGCTCGCTGCCACCATAGACGCCGAGGCCCTCACCGAGTGGAGGGCGGACCATCCGGAAGCCGTGGTGGTCTCGTATGTGAACACCACCGCGGAGGTCAAGGCCCTCTCGGACTATTGCTGCACCTCCTCGAACGCTGTAGAGGTGGTCAACAGCATCCCCGAGGATACCGAGATCCTCTTCCTGCCCGATATGTTCCTGGGATCCTACGTGGCGGAGGTCACCGGACGGAAGAACATGCGGATATGGCCGGGTGAGTGTCATGTCCATGCGGCGATCCCGCCGCATCTCATCAAGCAGCTCGCGGCGGACCATCCCGAGGCGGACCTGCTGGTCCATCCCGAATGCGGATGCTCCACCTCCTGCATGTACCTCTCGGCCAGCGGTGAACTGGACCTGGGGGAACGGGACCTCAAGGTGATGAGCACAGGCGGCATGATCCTGCACGCGGACCAGAGCCCCGCGCCGGAGTTCGTGGTCGCGACAGAGACCGGGATCCTCCACCGGCTCCGCAAGGAGAACCCCCGGAAGCGCTTCATCCCCGCTTCGGAAGACAGCGTGTGCGAGTACATGAAGAAGATCACGCTGGAGAAGGTGCTCTTCTCCCTCGAACATGATGTCTACCGGGTGGAAGTGGACGAGGAGACGGCCAGCGCCGCCCGGAAGGCCCTGGATCGGATGCTGGCCATCGGCTGATCCGGTACGCCGGTCGGCAGGCCGCCCCGGTCCCGGGATAGACTCTGGACACCTCCGCGTCAGATTGCTAGCATCGCGTTGGATGCCCGATCCATATCGCACGATGACGGTCCGATTATAGGGGCCGTGCAGCATCAGTGAGTTCGTGCCGTCGGCGGTCGATAAGGCCGATCTGGCAGGGGGCCTCGACGGTAAAGGGCATGTCTGCGGGTGACGTTCGGTCGTCAGGGTGTGTCCCCGGAGGCAGGTCAGGGCTCGTATATCCGTACACGACCATGACGAATCTGTCTGATGTGCAGCTTATCGAGGCTGCCCGGAACGGCAGTCAGGAAGCCGTCTCGGTCCTATATGAGCGGCATCTTCCCTGCCTTCTGGCCCAGTCACGCACCTATGCCGGGGCCGACCTGGAGCCGCACGACCTCGTTCACGAAGCCTGGATCCGGATCCTGGGGGACCTGCACAGGTTCACACCCCGGAAGAGTTTCCGTTCGTGGGCGGTCACGGTACTCCGGAACCTCGGTCGGGACGCAGCCACCCGACGTTCACGCCGAAAGGAACTGCTCTTCCAGCATCGTTTGGACCTGAACGGTCCGCCCCATGACGATCGGGAGAAGCATGTCCAGACGGCGAGGGAGAGGAAGGTGCGGCAGCTCATGGAACCCCTGACGGCTCGCCAACGGCTGGCCCTGCTGCTCCACGTGGGGCAGCGGGCCTCTTCCGGCGAGGTGAGCCGTGCCATGGGGTGTTCGCCGCCGACCGTGCGTACCACCTGTTTCTTCGCCCTGGAGCGTGTCCGGGTGGAGATGGGCAGGGCGCGGCCGCGGGAGGCCGGATAGGTTTCCCCGGAGACCCGGCCGGGACGGGAGGTCTTCCACATGCACAGGGGGAGGCGCGCGGGGAGCCTCCCATGGACAGCTGTCCCCTCTCACGGGGTTCACGGCCCGGTACGCCGGTTGACACGAACCGTGCCCCGCCGTTTCTTATCTGCCTGTCCGCTCCGCACGAGTGTACATTCGCGCCTGTAGCTCAACTGGATAGAGCACCTGACTACGGATCAGGAGGTTGAGGGTTCGAATCCTTCCGGGCGCACCATGATACGGCCTCACCGGGATCCACCGGTGGGGCCGGAGCATGTAAAAAATGAGGCCGAGCACCGATCGAACGATCGTGCCCGGCCTCTGACCAAGCGTTTCGGGAGGTATGCTGTGTTGGAAACGCTTCGGTCGCCCAGTCTATGTACGTCTCTCATCCCTGCAGAGTTACTAATAATACGCGCGGACCCCCCGTTCCATTCACCGGGAATGGCACGGGGGACCCCTATCGGAGGCTATCGACCCTGCGGGATGTCTCGGCCGCACTCAGCGGAACGTGGTGCCCTGCCGGTCTGTCATGCCAGAAAATCGGATGCAGCTTCGGCGGCCTTCCCGGGCAGGTAGTCGAGGAAGGCGTCGATGGTCTCCTCACCTGTGAGATAGGAGATGACATTAAGGCGCAGCCCCGTACCCCCGGGCAGGGGAGCGTCGGAGATCCAGAAACGCCCCTCCGCCTGGACGCGGGCCGCCACGGCCTGCTGGACGGCATCGCGCCGCTCGAGGGCCTTTCGGTGTGTGGCCGCGTCCCCGGAACCCAGGGCGGTCCGCAGGGCAGGAGGCAGGTAGCGGAAGGTGACGATCGCCGTGGTGGGCGGCACGGCCACCTCCCAGTTCTCGAGGGAGGAGATGGCTTCGGCCGCCTTCCGGGTGAGGTGGAGCTGACGGTCCACGGCCTCGGTGTACCAGTCGGCTCCGGCATGCTTGAGGGTCATCCAGACCTTGAGGGCATTGAAGCGCCTCGATCCCGCGATCCCGCGCTGGTAGTAGTCGGTGGCCGGACGACCCTCGCCGGGTGCCGGAGGTATGTAGGCGGCATCCATCTTGAACGTCTCCAGCTCGTGATCCGGCCGCTTGTGGAGGATGCCTCCGGCTACGAAGGGCACGAAGAACCACTTGTGGGCGTCCACGGTGACCGAATCGGCTCGCTCGATGCCTGCCAGCAGTCCGGGATAGCGGCGGCTCAGACCGACGGCGCCGCCGTATGCAGCATCCACATGGAACCAGGCACCTTCGGCCTGCGCCAGGTCAGCCAGCTCGGCCAGGGGGTCCACCGATCCGGCCGCGGTGGTACCGGCGATCCCCACGATGGCCAGGGGTTCCCAGCCTTCCTCCCGGTCACCGCGTATCCGCGCGGCCATGGCTTCGACATCGATGCGGGCATCGGGAGCGGCCGGGATCAGGCGCAGAGAGGCCTGTCCCAGCCCGAGGACGTCCATGGCCCGGGCCACACTGAAATGGACCTGATCGGAGGTATAGACCGCCAGGCGCCGGCCGGAGGCCAGGAGGCCGTTCTGCCTCACCTCGGGCGCCTTGTGATGCAGCGCCAGCTTGATGCCCGTGATGTTGGCGACCGTACCCCCGCTGGTGAGATGTCCGTGACAGCTACCGCCATATCCGGTGGCCTCGCCCAGCCATCGCATGACCGTCTCCTCCACCACGCTCCCGGCGGGACTGTGATGGGAAGCACCCTGGTTCTGGTTGAGCGCGCTGGCCAGGGCGTCGGCGAAGATGCCCATCAGGCTGGGTGTGGGGTTCATCAGGCCGAAATAGCCGGGTGCGGTGCTCGCGGTGGTATGGGCAGCCACCTTCTGGACGAACTCATCCAGGACCGCCTGGTGGGAGGAGCCCTTCCTGGGAAGCGGTTCGTAGAGGAGTTCTCTCAGCTCATCGACCGGCGTCGGGTCGGTGATGGGGCGTATGTGCTGGCTGGCGACGTAGTCGGCGACCGCCTTCGCGACCCGCTGTCCGATCTCCTCAGCCTGGGCGCGCGCTGACTCCGCGGATGACTCGTTCATCGTCGTCTCCTGTCTGCTGCGTTGCTTTCCACCAATATGGACATGACAGCGACTGCTGAGCGGCCCATTCTTGAGCCCATGTTCGACGACCCCACACGCGATCCGGCCGCGGACCACGAACGCTGGATGGAGCAGGCCCTCAAGGAGGCGGCGCGAGCCGCCGAGGAGGGCGAGGTGCCGGTGGGGGCCGTGATCGTCCACAACGGGATGGTCATAGGCCGCGGCTACAACCGGCCCGAAGGACTGCGGGACGCCACGGCCCACGCGGAGATCCTGGCCATCGGTGCGGCTTCGGATGCCCTGGGCGACTGGCGCCTGGAGGACTGCACCATCTACGTGACCCTCGAGCCGTGTCCGATGTGCGCGGGAGCCATCGTGCAGGCCCGTATCCCGCACCTGGTGTACGGCGCTCCGGACCCGAAGGCCGGGGCGTGCGGCACCCTCTTCAACATCGTGGAAGACCCCCGGCTGAACCACCGGGTGGAGGTGGTCGCCGGGGTGATGGCCCGTGAGAGCACCGACCTGCTGCGAGCGTTCTTCCGCGAGGTGCGCAAGAAGGAGCGCTGAACGCTCGCAGGGGTCGGAGCTCGCTGCTGCGGGCCGCTGTCTCCCGCTCTACTCTCCTCCGCCACCCTTGCGGTTCGGACTCCGCGGCTGCGGCCATTCCCTGCGCTCTCCGGTACGGGGATCGATCGGCATCAGCCGCTTGTCCCGGGGCATGAGTTCGGGATCCTCGGAAGCCAGATAGGTCATCGAGGCCACCAGCACCACGTTGTTGCGTACCTCGTCGAAGACGATCTTGTCGTACGAGTCGCGGTTGGTGTGCCAGGTGTAGGGACCGTACGCCCAGCTCAGGCTGCTCACACTGAAGCCGGGTACTCCGGCCGCCACGAAAGAGGCATAGTCGCTGCCTCCGCCTCCGGGCGTGCCCGGGAAGCGGGTGTCGATGTGTCCGGTGACCTCCGAAGGCACCCTGGTGAGCCAGTCGGAGAGGAACTCGCCCGCTGAGAGGAAGCCCTGCCCGCTGATGTTCACCACCCGGCCGGTCCCGTTGTCCTGGTTGAACGCGGCCTGGAGACCTTCGATGATCTCGGGGTGGTCTTCCACGAAGGCACGGCTGCCGTTGAGACCCTGTTCCTCACTGCCCCAGAGTCCCACAACGATGGTGCGCTTCGGCGAAGGGTAGTGCTTCTTCAGGATACGGGCCGTCTCCATCATGATCAGGGAACCGGTCCCGTTGTCCACCGCACCGCAGGAACCGTCCCACGTGTCATAGTGGCCGGAGAGCACGATGTACTCGTCCGGCTTCTCGGTGCCGCGGATCATGGCGATGGTGTTGAAGGCGGGCTGTTCGCCGGTGAAGCGGGCCTCACACTCCACCTCGACGATCGGGCGGTCGCCGTATTCCGCCAGCCTGCAGAGGAGCGTGTAGTGCTCCAGGCCCAGGACCAGCGAGGGGATCTCCTCGGTGTCGGCGTCGAAGACACGATAGGTCCCCCAGCCCCCCGACCAGTTGGAGGTCAGGATCCCCGCAGCTCCGGCCTCCTCGAGGGCCGCGATCATGGCGCCGCTGTCGGGATATTCACGATCTCCGCGTGAACGCGTGAACCCGGCGTTGATGATGCGCTGGTCCCACGCTTCCCGGGCCTCCTCGCGGCGGGTACGGTAGTTCTCGAGTGACTTCTCGGTGGCGTACTCCTGCCAGTTCTCCATGGGACGTCCGCTCGGCTCGGGGAAAGAGACCAGCACGAACTTCCCTTCCACGTCCGCCAGCCACCGCTCGAACTCCTGGGGATCGGAGACCTCCGGTATGGTCACCGCCTCCCCGCGCACGGGTCCGCTGGTAGGCGGGCTCCAGGCCAGCATCATCCCTTCCAGGGAGCGTACCCGCGGTTCCACGAGGTCGATGTGGGTGATGCCGCGTTCCCATCCCTGCCAGGTGCCCCACTGTTCGTTGCGGGCCTCGATGCCCCACTCCTGGAAAGTGGCTGCGGCCCAGTCATGGGCCTTCAGCTGACCGGGGCTCCCCGTGAGCCGGGGTCCGATCACGTCCAGGAGCTCGTGCGCGAGCATCTCGAGCTGGGAGTGGTCCATGGCCTCGGTCCATATGTCCTGCAGGACCGGGTCGTCTGTCGCGAGTGTCTGGGCGGCCGCGGGCGCCGTT
>JAWOFN010000037.1:0-22805 GCA_046497505.1 bacterium
TTCGCCGTCCTGGCCGACACGACCCGGCCCGTACTCCTGCTCCGCTCCCCCCGTGACGGATCCACCGTGAGGAGCCGGAGGCCCCTCATCGAGTTCGAAGTGAACGACGAGGCCTCCGGTTTCAGCAGCGACACCCGGTTCACCCTGAGGCTGGACGGATCACGTGTCATCGCCGAGTACGATCCCCAGCGCAGCATGCTTCGTTTCACCCCCCGGGAGGACCTGGACCCCGGGGACCACTGGATCACCGTGGAGGCGGTGGATGAAGCGGGTAATCGGGGCAGGCTCGAGACCCGTTTCCGTGTACGATGACCGGGAAGATACGTTGAGTCAGTGGGCATCTGGTCTGGGAGGCCGAGCGTGAGGCACTTCATCGTGGGCACTGCCGGACATGTGGACCACGGCAAGACAGCGCTGATACAGGCTCTCACAGGGGTGGATACCGACCGCCTCGAGGAGGAACACCAGAGGGGGATCTCCATCGTACTCGGGTTCGCCGCCTACGAACCGGCGGGGACCGAAAACGTGCAGGTCGGCATCGTGGACGTACCCGGGCACGAGCGCTTCATCCGGACCATGGTGGCCGGGGCCACCGGTGTGGACGCGGCTCTCCTCGTCGTGGCCGCCGACGAGGGAGTCAAGCCCCAGACCCGGGAACACCTGGAGATCCTCTCTCTGCTGGGCGTGCGCCGCGGGCTTGTGGCCCTCACCAAGGTCGATCTCATCGAGGACGAGGAGTGGATCGAACTGGTTGAGGAGGAGGTAAGGGACCTGCTGGCTCCCACCTTCCTCGCGGACGCACTCATAGTGCCCGTCTCTGCCCGGACGGGGGAGGGGCTGGACGAACTGAGGGCCATCCTGGACGGGATCCTCTCCGACCTATCCGAGCGGTCTTCCGGCCGGGGCTTCCGCCTCCCCATCGATCGCTCCTTCTCGGTGAAGGGGATCGGTACGGTGATCACGGGCAGTGTGTGGTCGGGGACGGCCCGGGTGGGTGATCCTCTGGAACTCCTCCCCTCCGGGCTGAAGACCCGGGTGCGGGAGGTCCAGCAGCATGGCCGGAGCGTGGAGTCCACCACACCCGGCACGCGCACCGCCCTGGCGCTGCACAACGTCACCGTGGAGGACGCATCGACGGGGGTGTGGCTCGTGACCCCCGGCACGCTGGAACCCACTCGTACCGTGGACCTGGAACTGAGACACCTGGACAGTGCTCCCGGCCCCATCGAGCACAACCAGCGTGTCCGTGTCCATCACGGGACCCAGGAGACGTTCGGCCGTCTCCGGGTCCTGGGTCAGGAGGAACTCCCCCCGGGTGAGGAAGGCTACGCTCAGCTCCACCTGGAGGAACCCATCGTGCCGGCGGTGGGGGACCGATTGCTCATCCGCCGCTACTCTCCCATGCGCGCCATCGCCGGCGCTGTGGTACTGGACACCGACCCCCCCCGGCATCGGACCCATGACGAGCAGGCTCTGGAGCAGCTCATGCATCGGGCGGAAGGGGACCCTCTGGAGGTGGTCCAGCTTATGCTGGGCCAGGCGGGGCTCCCGGGAGTCCCTCTCGAGGAAGCGGTGCAGCGCTCCGCCCTCATGAGGGACCAGCTCGTGGAGGCCGCCGGTGAGGAGGGGTGGGAGGTGGTGGAGGACCGTCTGGTGGACAGCCCCCACCTGAAGAGGGCGGCCCGGGAGGAAGTGAAGCCCCGGCTGGAGGCGGTCCACCGGGAGAGCCCTCTGAAGAGGGGGCTGAGTGCCGAGGTGCTCGCGGCCGGTCTCGACCTCCGTGCCTACCCCGAGGTAGCGGACCGGATCCTGCAGGAGGCCCTTGAAGAGGGTCTGGCGGAGCGCGACCCTCCTTTCTGGCGGGCCCCGGGGTTCGAGATACGGTTCGAGGGTGTCAGGGGACAGGCCAGAGTGCATCTGCTTTCCGCGGCCCGGGAGCGCGGCCTCGAGCCGTGGGAGAGGGAGGAGGCCGAAGAAGCAGCCCGGAAGGCGGCGGATGATGCAGGTATGTCCCCGAAGGAAGCACCCGACCTCCTGGAGGCCCTGGTCCATGCGGGGGAACTGGTGCGCTACCAGGGCGGGTTCGTCCTCTCGGCAGAGGGGCACCGGGAGCTTGTGAGACGCATCCGCGGGCACCTGGAAGAGGAGGGCAGCCTCAAGGTCTCCGACTTCCGGGACCTCAGCGGCGGCCTTACCCGCAAGTATGCCATCCCCATCCTGGAAGACCTGGACAGCCGGGGTGTCACCCGCCGCGAGGGAGATGTGCGGGTCCCCGGCCCCGGACACTAGACCGACCCCCCGGGAGGGCGAAGCCTCCCCGTGTGCCCAGAACGTGAGATCGGCCGCCCTCCTTCCCGCACCCTGCTGGGTGATTTGGCCGATGTGCTGCTGCCGGGCCTCTGCCAGGTGTGCCGCCGTCCGCTTCGGGAACGGGGGCCCCTGTGCGGGACCTGCCGTGCGGCGATGGCCCGACGCAGGCTCCAGCGACCCCTCCTCCTCTCCGAAGGCATCGCGGCCCTGGCGGCCTACACGTACGAGTTCCCCGTACGTGAGGTCGTCCTGGGGGGTAAGTCGGGGGGTATGCCCTGGCTCCTGGACCTGCTGGTCCCCGGCATGCTCGATGTCCTCCACTCCACGGGTCTGACCCGCTATCCCCGGGTGGTTGTCCCGGTGCCGCTGCACCCGGTGCGCCGGAGGGAGAGGGGGTTCGACCAGGGGGTCAGGCTGGCCGGGCAGGTCGCCCGCGGCCTGGGGACGGCCTTGGTCCGGGATGCCCTGAAGAGGGTGCGTGTCACCCCGGACCAGAAGGCAGCGGACGCCCCCGAGAGATATCTGGCCGTACACGACGCGTTCGCGCCGGGGAGGGGGGCCGGGCGGGTCAGGGGACATCGCGTGCTGCTGGTGGACGATGTGCTCACCACCGGGGCCACCCTGGAGGCAGCCCTCTCAGCGCTCTTCCGGGCCGGATGCCGGGGGGCGTTATGCCTGGTGGCCGCCCGGACCGCCCGGCACGGGGGAGCCACATCGCCGGAAGGGTCCCCCTGAGGGCCACATCACGCCCAAAGGCGACCTTGACCGCCCTGGGCCCCCGGGATAACTTGCAACCACCAAGTCCTGCCGAACTGCACCTATATGCAGCTAGATGCACATAGAAATACCTGAAACCACACAAGGAGGGGCCTGAGGAATGAGCATCCGCATCGGCATCAACGGGTTCGGCCGTATCGGCCGGCTTGTCTACCGCGCCGGCTACGGCCGCGAGGACTACGATTTCGTGGCGGTCAACGACATCACCGACGCCGACACCCTCGGGCACCTGCTGAAATACGATACCAACCATGGTCGCTTCCCGGGCTCGGTTGAGGTGGAAGACGGGGCCCTGGTGGTGGACGGCATGGAACTCAAGGTGCTGGCCGAACGGGACCCGAAGGCCCTCCCCTGGGACGAGCTGGGTGTGGACGTGGTGGTGGAGTCCACCGGGATCTTCCGCAGCCCGGAGCAGGTGGAGATGCATCTGCAGGCGGGTGCGAAGAAGGTGGTCCTCACCGTCCCGCCCAAGGGTGGCCAGCTGGACGCCATGGTGGTGCTGGGTGTGAACGACCAGGCCCTGGAAGGAGATGTCAGGACCGTCTCCAACGCCTCCTGCACCACCAACTGTGTGGCGCCCATGGCGAAGGTCCTCAACGACTCCTTCGGCATCCAGCACGGGCTGATGACCACCATCCACGCCTACACCAACGACCAGCGGATCCTCGACCTGCCCCACAGCGACCTGCGCCGGGCCCGTGCAGCGGCAGCCAACATCATCCCGACCACCACCGGCGCCGCCAAGGCCGTGGGACAGATCCTGCCCGAGCTGGACGGCAAGCTGGACGGGATGGCCATCCGTGTCCCGGTCCCCGACGGTTCGGTGATCGACCTGGTGGTGCAGACCGAGGAGGAAGCCACGGTAGAGGCGGTGAACGAGGCCTTCCAGGTCGCAGCGGCGGGTCCGATGAAGGGGATCGCGGAGTACTGCGACGATCCTATCGTCAGCAGCGATATCGTGGGCAACCCCCACTCTCTCATCTTCGACTCCCTGGCCACCATGGTCATCGGAGGCAAGCTGGTGAAGGCCGTGGGCTGGTACGACAACGAGTGGGGCTACAGCAACCGCGTTGCCGACCTCGTGGGGCGCATCGCCGACTGAGACCGGAGCGTATCGACATGTCCGGGACTTTCCGGAAGCTGACCATCGACGACCTGGAGGTTGAGGGGCTCCGCGTCCTGGTGAGGGTGGACTTCAACGTCCCCCTGGAAGAGGAGGAGGTGACCGACGCCACCCGGATCGAGGCCACCCTCCCGACCATCGAGAAGCTCGTGGAGGGCGGGGGCCGCCTGGCCCTCATGAGCCACCTGGGCCGCCCGGACGGTGAGCGGGACCCCTCGATGAGCCTGGAGCCGGTGGCCGTGCATCTCGCCGGTCTGCTGGGAAGGGAGGTGGTCTTCGTCCCGGACTGCATCGGGGCCGCGGCCGAGGAGGACGTCAGCCTCATGGAAGACGGCGACGTGCTGCTCCTGGAGAACCTCCGGTTCCATGAGGGGGAGCAGGTCAACGACCCGGAGTTCGCCGCGGCCCTGGCGCGGATGGGCGACGTGTATGTGAACGATGCCTTCGGGACCGCCCACCGTGCCCACGCCTCCACCGAGGGGGTGACCCGCCATTTCAAGCAGCGTGCGGCGGGTTATCTCATGGCCCGGGAGTTGGAGTACCTGGGAGCGGCGCTCCAGGAGCCGGCCCGACCCTTCGCCGCGGTGCTCGGTGGTGCTAAGATAAGCGGGAAGATCGACGTGATCCGGGCCCTCCGGGAGAAGGTCGACCACCTCTTCATCGGGGGCGGCATGGCATTCACCTTCTTCAAGGCGAAGGGGCTGGAGGTAGGGAGGAGCCTGGTGGAGGAGGAGCGGGTGGAGATGGCCGCCGAACTGCTGGAGGTCTCGGAACGGGGGGAGGGAGCTCCCATCCACCTGCCCCCGGACGTGGTGGCCGCCGCCGAGCTGGAGGAGGGTGCCGACCATCGGGTCGTGAAGGCAGAGGAGATCCCGTCCGACCTGGCGGGCTACGACATCGGCCCAGCGACCCTGGAGGAATGGCGACCCCTGCTCCTGGAGGCGGGCACCATCGTATGGAACGGCCCCATGGGCGTCTTCGAGGTCCCCCCCTTCGACGGGGGTACGGAGAGACTGGGGCGGGTCATCGCCGAGGCCACCGAAGGCGGGGCGTTGAGCATCATCGGCGGAGGGGACTCGGCTGCGGCCGTGGCCCGGGCGGGGCTCACCGACCGGATGAGCCACGTATCCACGGGGGGCGGAGCGAGTCTGGAATTCCTCGAGGGCAAGACCCTCCCCGGGGTCGCAGCCCTCAGCGACAGGGAATAGGGAGGGATGACCATGCGGAGGTTCATCGTCGCGGGCAACTGGAAGATGCATAAGAAGCGGGAAGAGGCCGCCAACCTGGCCGTCGCCCTGGTGCCCCTGGTGTCTGACGTGCGCAGTGTGGACGTTGTGCTGTGCCCGCCTTTCACCGCACTGGAGGCGGTAGGGGAGGTGCTCAAGGGGAGCGGGCTCCACCTGGGGGCCCAGAACATGCATCCTGAGGACCAGGGGGCCTTCACCGGAGAGGTCTCCGCCCCTATGCTGTTGCCCCTGGGCGTGGATCACGTTATTTTAGGCCACTCTGAGCGCAGGCAGTATTTCGGTGAGGACGACGCGTTCATCAACCGGAAGGTCCACAATGCGCTCGCGGCCGGACTGACCCCCATCCTTTGTGTGGGAGAGACCCTGGAGGAACGGGAAGCGGGGCGGACCCAGGATGTGGTCGGTACCCAGCTGGACGGGTGCCTGGACGAGGTCCGGGTCACCGAACCCGAGGACCTGGTCATCGCCTACGAGCCCATCTGGGCCATAGGGACCGGCAGGACCGCGGATCCGGAACAGGCACAGGAAGTGCATCGGTTCATCCGGGCTCGTCTCAACCAGTTCTTCGGAGCCGAGACGGCGGGCAGGATGCGCCTGCAGTACGGCGGCAGCGTGAAGCCTGATAACGCCGCCGAACTCATGGCCCAGCCGGACATCGACGGCGCGCTGGTGGGCGGGGCCAGCCTGATCGCCGACGACTTCGCAGCCATCGTCAGGTCGGCCTGAGGTATCATTCGCGAGCTCCCGTACAGGAGGGGCTGAAGCAGGATGCTCTATACATTCTTACTCGTCCTGTTCGTTCTGGACGCGGCGCTGCTCATGGTCGTGATCCTGCTGCAGGACTCAAAGGGACAGGGACTCGCCGGTGCTTTTGGAGGAGGAGGAGGAGGAGCTACGTCCTTCTTCGGTGCCCGGGGAGCCAGTACGTTCCTGAGCAAGGCCACGACCTACCTGGGGACGGCCTTCCTGGTCCTGTGCATCATCATGAGCATGATGCGCCCCAGCGGGGCCGGTGAGCAGCGCAGCATCATGATGGAGAGCGCGCAGCAGAGCGAGCAGCAGGCCCCCCAGACGGGTCTTCCGCTGCTGCCCGGAGCCAGCCCGACGGTCCCCCAGGGGGCCCAGCCCGACACCGGGGGTGCGGGAGGCTGAGGCAGTACCCACATGGCTTTTTGCCCGAGTGGTGGAATCTGGTAGACACGCTGTCTTGAGGGGGCAGTGGGAGAGATCCCGTGCCGGTTCGAATCCGGCCTCGGGCACCATTCCGGAAAGCGCCTCGCAGGCGGACCTGCGGGGCGTTTTTCTGTAGACCCTCCGCAGTCTCCGGCTGATCTGCCGCGACCGGGCCCGGCCGCGGGCGGCATGCCTTTTCCCTTTCTCCCCGCTCCGCCAGGCGGGCACCTTACAACGGCGGGCGTGCTGGAGAGCCGGGGCATCAGAAGTGGCTGGCCGAGTTCCTGGACATGCTCGGCACGCAGATCATGCTGTAGACGGAACGGTACGAGACCACAGCAAGCCAGGGGAGGGCACCCATGCAGAGCATCAACCCCGCCACCGGGGAGGTCGTCCGGGAATATCCGGAATCGGGTCCCGGGGAGGCGGTTGCCGTCATCGAGCGCGCACATGCCGCCCACGAGGCGTGGCGTGCGGTCGGCATGGAGAGGAGGGCGGAAGCCCTCATCGAGGCGGCCAGGGTCCTGAGAGGCAGGGAGGCGGAATGGGCGGAACTGATGACCCGGGAGATGGGCAAGCCCATCCGTGAGTCCCGCTCGGAGGTGGAGAAGTGTGCCTGGGTGTGCGAATATTACGCGGAGCACGGAGGGGAGTTCCTGGCGGACGAGCCGGCGGAAACCGATGCGGCGAAGAGCTTCGTGGCCTACCGTCCCCTGGGCGTGATCCTGGCCGTCATGCCCTGGAACTTCCCCTTCTGGCAGGTCTTCCGTTTCGCGGCCCCGGCCCTGATGGCGGGGAACGCAGCGGTCCTCAAGCACGCTCCGAACGTGCCCGGCTGTGCGCTGGCCATCAGGGAGGTCTTCGAAGAAGCGGGATTCCCGACCGACCTCCTCACACCGGTCCTCATCCACCACGAACATGTCGGGGAGATGATCGAGCATCCCCTGGTCCGGGGGGTGACCCTCACCGGCAGCACCGACGCCGGGCGGGCGGTCGCTTCGAAGGCGGGCGGGGCCCTCAAGCCGACGGTACTGGAGCTGGGGGGGAGCGACCCCTGCATCATCCTGGAGGACGCGGACCTGGGGCAGGCGGTTGAGGCCTGCACCACCGCCCGACTCCTGAACAGCGGGCAGAGCTGCATCGCCGCCAAGCGTTTCATCGTGGTCGAAGGGGTCCGGGAGGTCTTCGAGGCCCGGATCCAGGAAGCCTTCTCCCGGAGGGTGATGGGTGATCCCATGGACGATCGCACCCAGGTGGGCCCCATCGCCCGGAGGGACCTGAGGCAGCGGCTCCACGGTCAGGTGGAGCGGAGCGTGGCGGGAGGGGCAAGACTGCTCATGGGGGGCGAGATCCCGCCTGAGCCGGGCTGTTTCTACCCCGTCACCCTCCTCACCGACGTGGAGCGGGGCACCCCTGCCTGGTCGGAGGAACTCTTCGGGCCGGTGGGGGTCATCATCCCGGTGCGGGACGAGGAGGAGGCCCTGGATGCCGCCAACGACACCCCCTACGGGCTGGGGGCCGCCGTCTTCACCGCGGACGCGGAGAAGGGGGAACGCCTGGCCCGTGAACATCTGCGGGCGGGATCCTGCTTCGTGAACGCCTTCGTGCGCTCCGACCCCAGGCTGCCCTTCGGGGGCATCAAGGACTCCGGATGGGGACGGGAACTGGGCCGTGAGGGGATCCGGGAGTGGACGAACGTGAAGACGGTGTACGTGGGATAGGTTCGGTCACTACGGCTGGAGTTTCTTCGTCTTCCAGCCGTCCGATGTCCTGAGGAAGACCTCCCGCTTGTGGAGTCGGGGTTCCTCGCGTGTCCAGAACTCGATGCTCTCGGGCAGGATGCGGAAACCGGACCAATCCTCCGGACGAGGTATCTCCTCCCCGTCCCACTGCTTGAACTCCCGGCGGTAGCGGTCACTCAGATCGCTCCGGTTCTCAAGTCCCGCGCTCTGATCGGAGGCACGGGCCGCCAGCCGGCTCTCCCGGGTACGCAGGGACCAGTACATGTCCGCTTCTTCCTCCCCGACCGGTTCGACCGGCCCCTCCACCCGGACCTGCCGGTCGGGGTGCCAGTAGAAGGCCAGGGCGGCTCGGGGGTTCTCGACCAGTTCCCGCCCCTTGCGGCTGGTGAGGTTGGTGAAGAAGGTGAACCCATCGGGCGAGGCGTCCTTGAGCAGGACGTACCGGACGCTGGGTCGGCCTTCTGCGTCGGCGGTGGCCAGAGCGCACGCCTCGGCCAGTTCGATGCCCATGGCGCGGGCCTCGGCCAGCCAGCGGTTGAAGCGGCGGATGGGATCCGCTGCCATACGCTTCCTTCCGGTGCGGACGACCGGCCGGGGAGGGCCCTCGGGCCGGGGGTACGCTCAGACGGTAATCAACGGGGCGGGAGGCTGCTTCGCCTGGTGGGTATCACGGCCTCCCGAAACACGTCCGGGTCACCAAGGATTCACGCCCCCCCCGTCTCGGGGTAGAGGGTGACCTGGATGTAGTTCTCCATGTCCAGGTACCGGCGGGCCGCTTCCCGGATCCGCTCGGCGGTGAGCGCCTCGATGATCTCTTCGTAGCCCAGGATGCCGCTGGGTTCCTCCCCCCGGCGGTAGCGGGCTGCGATCTGCCCCAGCCAGTAGCTGTTCTCCTCCAGGTTGGTCTCCCGTTCCCTGCGCTGGGTCTCCTTGATCTTCTGGACCTCCTCGCTGGTGGGAGCTTCCTCTTTCAGCCTCACAAGCTCCTCGAAGACCACCCCGCTGAGTTCCTCCATACGCTCCGGCTCGCCCCCGAACTGGATGGTGACAGCGTACTCCTCGCTGGGGCGCCACTCCGGTCCCCCGCCCACGCTCACCCCGTAGGTGCCGCCCAGATCCTCCCGGACCCGTTCCCGCAGGCGGATCTGGAGCAGGTCGATCATGGAGGAGAGGGCGTGGTTCTCACTCCGCTTCCAGGTGTAGGGACCGCTGAAGACCAGGGCGGTGATGCTCTGGGGCTCCAGTCCCTTGTAGACCTTCCGGGTGACGACCCCGCGGGGCGGGTGCGGCCCCACGTCCCGCCACTGCTCTTCGACCCCGGTCCCGGGCAGGCTGGCCAGGTAGCGTTCCACCAGGGGGCGCATCAGGTTGAGGTCGAGACTGCCGACGAAGACGAAGGTGAAGTCCCCGGCGTCGGCGAACCGCTCGCGATAGAAGGAGAGGCTCTCCTGCATGTCCATGGCATCCACCATGCTCATGGAGGGGAGGGGGGTGCGAGGGTGACGCTGGGTCAGGACCGCCTGGAGGGTGTCACTGAAGGCGGATGTGGGACTGGCGCCCCGATTCTGGAGAAGGTTCCTCAACTGGGTCTGCATGGAGAGGAACGCGGTCGAGTCGGCCCGGGGTGAGGTGAAGTAGAGGTGGGTGAGCTGGAAGAGGGTCTCCAGGTCCTTCACCGAGGCGTTGCCGCTCAAACTCTCCTCCAGGCCGCTGATCCCCGGAGAGACACTCGCCACCTTCCCCGTGAGCTGTTTCCGCAGATCGACCAGGCTCAGATCCGCGATGCCGGAGAGGCTGATGATCCCGGCGGCACTCTGTACGGCCTGCAATTCCTCGGTGGGTACCAGGGATGTGCCCCCGGGACTGAAGGCGTTCATGAGGATCTGGTCCTCCTGGAAGTCGGTGGGCTTGAGGACCACCGCAGCCCCGTTGGAGAGGGTCCATTCGGTGATCCCCACCTCGTCGAACTGTTTTTCGGAGATCACGCTCCCCGGCTCGGGGACCCGTGCCATGAGGACATCATCCGTGACGGTGTCCACGTACGGGGCGATCTCCGCGGTCTCCACCTCGGTGAAGACCTGCTGCAGTTCCTCCTCTGCTGGAGGCGTCAGTCCCTCCTTCTCGGGGACGCTGGCCAGCACCACCCGGTTCTCCTCGGTGATCCACGTCCGGGCCAGCCGGTTCACCTCCTCCAGGGTGATCTCGGGGAGGAAACGCTGGTAGAGGCGGTATTCGTAGTCGATCCCCGGGATGGGTTCCCCGTAGAGGAAGGCCCGCACGTACTCGGCCGCATATCGCCCGGAGCGGGTCTTCTCCCGCTCGTCGAAGGAGCGTTCCATGCTCCGGAGCACGCTGGTCTTGGCCCGCTCCAGTTCGGTGGCCGTGAAGCCGTGCCGGTCCAACCGCTCCGCCTCGGTGAGCAGTTCCTGCAGCCCCCGGATCATCTCGCCCTCCTGCACCCCGGCGCTCAGCACGTAGACCTCCCGGGAGCGGATGAAGAGGCCCTGACTGGAACTCGCGAAGAGGAAGGGAGGATCGGCCTCCTGGGTCCGTTCGAAGAGGCGCTGGTTCAGCATGCTGTTATAGAGACGCTCCACGATCCCCTGACGATACCCTCCCGCTGTACCGAGTTCCCTGAGGGGCTGCTTGAAATAGATGCTCACGCTGGAGGAGGTCAGTTCGGGGTCGGTGTCCACGGCGAAGAGGGCTTCGGCATGGTCGGGGACCTCGAAGAAGGGGCGCTCCGGAGCACCGACGGGTCCCTCGAGTCCGCCGAAGTGCTGCTGGATGAGATCCAGGACCTCCTGAGGTTCGAAGTCCCCGACGGCGACCACGGCCATGAGGTCGGGGCGGTACCAGGTGCGGTAGAAACGCTTGAGGCTCTCGTGCTCGAAGCTCTCGATGACCTCGATCTCCCCGATGGGGAGGCGCTCAGCGTAACGGCTGCCGTGGAAGAGGACGGGGAACTGCCGGTCCATGATGCGGGCCCGGGCCCCTCTGCCCAGGCGCCACTCTTCGACGATGACACCCCGCTCCTTCTCGATCTCCTCGGGGTCGAAGGTCTGACCGTGTGCCCAGTCCTCCAGGACCTGGAAGCCGGTCGCAAGGATCCCTTCCTCATCGGTGGGGAGGGTGAGCATGTAGATGGTCTCGTCGAAACTGGTGGAGGCGTTGATGTCCGGTCCGAACCGGGTGCCCAGCGATTCCAGGTAGTCCACCAGTTCCTGCTTCGGGAAGTGTTCGGTGCCGTTGAACGCCATGTGCTCCAGGAAGTGGGCCAGCCCCCGCTGGTCCTCGTCCTCCAGGACTGAGCCGGCGTTCACCACCAGGCGCAGTTCCGCCCGGTCCTCCGGACGCTGGTTCACCCGCACGAAATAGCGCAGCCCGTTGGGGAGGGTCCCGGTGACCACGTCCGGGTCCGCCGGCAGGGTCTGCTCGCTCCCGATCTGCCCGGCTGGCGGAACCTGAGGAGCGGCCGCCGCGGGGCAGGGGGGCGAGGCGGTGAGGGTCAGGACGGTGATGGAGAGACCTGCGAGCAGGAGGAAGGTCCGTCGGACGACGGCGGGGAGGCTGGGATACATGGCTGTCCACCTCGTGATAGCGTCGAAGGGTCCCGGTATGGTGTCCCGTCAGATTAGCGCGTTCGCGGTTCGTGCGCACCCCCCTATCACGGGATCCTCTCACCTCCCGCCGGCGCGGGGATCGTGCGGAACCCGGGGGTCGCCTCTTGCGTATGACCACACAGTCGGTTGATTGAATCTATAGTCGTTATCGTGAACCTGAGGTCACCTCGCCGGCCGCGCACCGCCGGCACAGTGAGGACGATGAGGGGCATGGCGAGTAGACAGGAACGGAAGAAGGAGTGGCAGCGGACGTTCATCCTGGAACGCGCCGCCGCCCTCTTCGCGGACCAGGGCTTCGCCGCCACCACCATGGAGCAGGTGGCGGAGGCGGCCGAGTTCTCCAAGGGGGGGCTCTACAACTACTTCGAGAGTAAAGAGGACCTCTTCATCTCCATGCTCGAGCACGGTCTGGAGAGCATGGACGGGATGCTCGAGGAGGTGCTGGAGGGGGGAGGGGACTTCCGTGCTCAGCTCGCTCGATTCGTCGCCGACGTACTGGATTTCTTCGAGACGGGGAAGAGTGTGTTCCGGGTCCTCCACACCGAGGGTTCGAACTTGGCCCTATCCTCCTCCCGTGCCCTCGGAGAATCGATGCGGACCCATTTCAAGCGGTTCATCGACAAGGTGGCGCGCCTGGTGCGCAGGGGGCAGGAGCAGGGTGTGATCGACCCCGGCGAGGATCCCCGGCTGGTGGCCATGCTTCTCATGGGCGTGCTCCGGGGCTACATGTTCTACTGGATCCTGTCCGAAGGGGGGGCGCCGGACCCCCCTCATGCCGATGAGGCCGTGCGCTACGTGGAACGAACGCTGGGGATCGAGGTCTCCGGCGATGTCCAGGGAGGAGAGGAAGCAGCATGAATCCCCGAACTGATCTGAAGGGCATCCCGTCGACGATCCTCCTCCTGGCAGTGCTCCTGTGGGCCCCCGCCCCGGCAGGTGCGGCACCCCAGGAACCCGGGGAGGGCAGGCCCCTGACCCTGGAGGAGGCACTCCGCATGGCGGAGGACCAGAACCCCAGGCTCCGGGCGGCGCGACAGCAGGTGGAGGCGGCAGAAGGAGCTGTGTGGGGGGCGGCGGGACGCATGCTCCCCACCGCTTCCTTCAGCGGTTCATGGAACTTTGCCGAGAAGGTACAGGTCATCCCGAACCCCTTCCCGACCCCCGGCGGACCGGAGGAGTTCGAGATCGACTTCACCCAGGACTACAACGGTTCGGTGAACCTCAGCCTGCCGGTCTGGACCTGGGGTGCCAACCGGTCGGCATACGGCGAGGCCCGGACGGCCGTGGATGCCAGCCGGGAGGACCTGGAGGCCGCCCGGCAGGAGACCCGGCTCCAGGTGAAGCAGGCCTTCTACGGGGTGCTCCTGGCCCGACGCGGGGTGGAGGTGGCCGAGGCCACCCTGGCCCAGGCCCGTCGCCAGGAGGAATCCACGGCCCGGAAGGTCCGGGAGGGGGCGGCCAGCGAGTTCGACCTCCTGCGGGCCCGGGTCCAGGTGGCGAACATGCGGCCCGCGGTCAGCAGGGCCCGATCCGGTCTGAACCAGGCCCGCACCTCCCTCTTCCTGGTCCTCGGGCTGGAACCGGATGCGAAGTACGAGCCGGTGGGAGAGATGCGCTACCGGCCTGTGGATAGCGAGATCGAGGCCCTGAAGCGGGAGGCCCGCGCCAACCGATCCGATTTGCAGGCCGCCCGTCTCGGCACCCAGCGGGCCCAACTCGCCCTGAACATGGCGAAGGCTTCCTGGAAGCCGGCCCTGTTCGTGCAGGGGAACTACGGGTTCCGGGCGGACAACGTGATGCTGGACCGGCGCTTCAACGACAACTACGCGGCCAACCTGGTGGTCTCCTTCCCCCTCTTCGACGGGTTCAGCACCAAGAGCCGCATCGCCCAGGCCGAGGCGGGCCGGGAACAGGCCCGGATCGGGGTGGAACAGATGGAGATGGCGGTGGCCGCCGAAGTGGAGCGGGCCTGGCTCGACCTGCGCACCTTCGAGGAGGCCTGCCTGGCGCAGCAGGACAACGTGACCCAGGCGGAGCGGGCGGTGGAGATCGCCCAGGTCTCCTTCGAGAACGGGCTGGTGACCGGGCTGGAACTGATGGACAGTCAGGTGGCCCTGGCCGCCGCACGCCAGAACCACTACCAGTCGCTGTATGACTACCTGGTCGCCGCCGCCCGCCTGGAACGGGCGGTCGGCCGGCCCATCATGCCGTGAGGATGTCTGCCATGGAACGGAGCAGAGAGATGATCCGCAGCACATCGTTCGTGACACTGGCGGTCCTCTCCCTCCTGGCCGGCTGCACGCCGGAGAGCGGGGAGCCGGCCGCGGATACCGCCGCGGTGGTCGAGGTGGAAGAGGTCCGTCTCGGGACCATAGAGCAGACCTTGAGTCTCAGCGGAGACGTACAGGCCGGCCGCTCGGTCCGCGTCTTCAGCCAGGTCCCCGACCGTCTCACCGAGGTGCTCGTGGATGTGGGGAGCCGGGTGGAGGACGGCGAGGTGCTGGCGCGGGTGCGGGATGAGATCCTGCGAGCAGGGCTGGAGCAGATCGAGGCCAACCTGAGGGCGGCCCGGACCACCCTGGCCAACCTCCAGGACGAACTGGCCCGGACCCGGAACCTCCACGAGGAGGGCTCGGTCTCCACCCAGACCCTGGAGGGTCTCCAGACCCGGGTGAAGGGGGCCCGGGCCCAGGTGGAACAGCTGGAGGCCGCCCGGCAGCAGGCCCGGGCCTCCCTGGCCAACGCCACCATCACCGCCCCCTTCGAGGGGATCGTCGCGGAACGGTACCTGGAGGCGGGTGACATGGCCGCCCCCGGGGCCCCCCTGTTCCGGATCGTGGACATGCGTGAGGTGAAGATCCTCACCGACATCCCCCAGGAGCGGCTGGGACGGGTGACCCGGGGTCTTCCGGTCCGTGTTCGGGTGTCCGGCTTCCCGGGGGAGGTGTTTCGGGGGAGCGTGGAACGGGTGGCCCCCGTGCTGAACCCGATGACCCGGATGGCATCGGCAGAGATCAGGGTCGCCAACCCGGGCGAGCGGCTCAGACCCGGGATGTTCGTCGACGTGGCCATCGTGGAAGCAGCGGCGGAGGATGCGGTGCTGATCCCCCTGGATGCGGTCGTGGAATCCTACCGTTTCGTGGCAGGCTCCCGGGGGAGCGGGCCGCTTCCCACCGAGGCGGTCCTCTTCCGGGTCGAGGGGGACCGGGTGGAACAGCTCACCCTCCCGGTGGGGCTGGTGGGGAAGGAGGAGCTGCAGGTCACCGAGGGGCTCAGCCCGGGTGACCCGGTGGTGACGGTGGGCAGGGAGCAGCTGACCGACGGTACCAGGGTGCGGGTCCTGAACAGGGAGGTCTCGCCGTGAACCTGCCCGGACTCAGCGTCCGCAGGGGCGTGACCTTCACCATGCTGTATATCGTGCTGGTAGGCTTCGGTTTCGTGGGGCTCAACCTGCTCCCCATGGACCTCTTCCCCGACATCACCTTCCCGGTGGCCGCGGTCATCAGCGACTATCCGGGATCCGGTCCCGAGGACGTGGAGTCCCTGGTCACCAAGCCCATCGAGGAAGCAGTCTCCTCGGTGAGCGGGATCAAGAACGTCACCAGCCAGTCCCGGCAGGGGGTGAGCATGGTGATGCTGGAGTTCGACTGGGGCTCGGACATGGACCAGGCGAAGTACGACATCCGGGAGAGCCTGGACCTCATAAGGGACATGCTCCCGGGTGAGATGCGGGACCCGCTGGTGGTGGCCTTCGACCCCAGTATGATGCCCATCGCGTTCCTGAGCGTGCGGGGCGACCTTCCGACCTCCGAACTCCGCGAGATCGCCACCGACCAGATCGAACCGCTGGTTGCCCGGATCCCGGGTGTGGCATCGGCCAGCACCTCCGGGGGCCTGGACCGCCAGATCCAGGTGGTGGCGGACCCAATCCGGATGAAGGCCCGAGGGGTGAGCGTGCAGCAGCTCACCGGGGCCATCCGCGTCGAGAACGTCCAGATGCCCAGCGGGAGCATCGATCAGTCGAGCTACACCTTCGCGGTCCGCACCCAGGGGAAGTACACCTCCGTGGATCAGATCGGCGCCACGATCGTGAGCTATGCCGGCGGTTCCCCCATCCGGGTCCGAGACGTGGCCCAGGTCCTGGACACCTACGAGGAACAGACCAGCGTCACCCGGGTGAACGGCGCCCCGGGCGTGATGCTGGTAGTCCTGAAGCAGTCGGACGCCAACACGGTGGCGGTGGCCAACCGCGTGGTGGACGAGCTCCCCGGGATCCGCGAGGCCCTCCCCTCCGGGGTGGACCTGACGCTGCTCTTCGAGCAGGGGGGGTTCATCGAACGCTCGCTCGGGAACCTGGCCTCGACGGCCGTACTGGCTTTCCTGATGGCGGGCGTGGTGCTCCTCTTCTTCCTGGGGAGCTTCCGATCCAGCGTCATCGTGGCCCTGAGCATCCCGATCAGCATCATGGCCACCTTCTTCGCCATGTACGCCATCGGGACCACACTGAACATCATCAGCCTGGCGGGACTGGCCCTGGCCGTGGGACTGCTGGTGGACAACTCCATCGTGGTGCTGGAGAACGCGGTGCGGTTCATGGAGGAGGGGCAGGCCCCCCGGGAGGCCTCGGTGGAAGGTCCCCGGGAGATCCTCATGGCCATCACCGCATCCACCCTCACCACCCTGAGCGTGTTCATCCCCGTCTTCTTCGTGCCGGGCATCGCCGGGGTGATGTTCAAGGACATGGCGGTGACCATCTGCGTGAGCCTGGTGGTGAGCCTGCTGGTATCGGTCACCCTGATCCCCCTCCTGGCCAGCCGATTCCTCAGCGGGGCGACCTTCCAGCGGGAGGAGGGGTGGGGCGGGACGTTCCTGAGGCTGAGCCGCCGTCTCGTCAGCGACCTGGAGTCGCGCTACAGCCGGCTGCTGGATTGGGCCCTGGGTCACCGGAAGACGGTACTGGGGGTCTCCCTGGTGCTCTTCGGTCTCTCCGCCGCCGGGGCGGTGAGCCTGGGCGGGGACTTCTTCAGCCAGGCCCAGGAGGAGCAGCTCATGGTGACGGTGGAACGTCCCCCCGGGACCTCGCTGGAGGCGATGCGATCCACGGTGACACAGGTGGAGGAGATCATCCGGGAGGAGGTCCCCGAGGCTCGGAACTACCGGGTTACGTACGGGTCGGCGGAGGGGTGGACGGCCCTCTCCGGGGCCACCAGCAACGAGGCGCAGTTCTTTGTGGACGTGGGGCCCATGAACGTGAGGGAACGTGACACCTACGAGATTCGGGACGCCCTCCGGCCCCGGATGGAACAGCTGGCCGGGGTGGAGGTTACGGTCACCGCCGGCGGCGGGATGGGGATGATGGGGGGAGAAGCGGACCTGATCCTCGAGGTCTATGGAGAGGACCAGGAGACGGCCCGGCGCCTGGCCCGTCAGATCGCGGAGGAGGTGCGGGGGATCGAGGGTGTGGTCAACGTGGAATCCTCCTACGAGAGGGGCCGACCGGAGATGGAGGTGCGGCTGAACAGGGGCTACGCTTCCAGCCTGGGCATCTCGGGAGCACAGGTCCTCAGCAGCCTCAGCACGTTCGTACGGGGTTCGGTGGCCAGCTACTACACCGAAGGAGGACACGAATACGAGATCCTGGTGCGGGCGGACGAACCGTACCGGGAGAGCGTGAGTTCGATCCGTGACCTCTACGTGGCCACGCCCGCTGGTACCCAGGTACCCATGGCGGGACTGGTGGAAGTGGAGCCCGCTCTGGCTCCGGTCACGATCAACCGGAAGAACAAGGAGCGGATGGTCACCCTCAGCGTGGACATCGAGGGGCGGGACCTCCGTTCGGTGACCGGCGAGGCAAGCAAGATCATGGAAGAGGTGACCTGGCCCCAGGGCTTCCGGTGGGGGATCGACGGTTCCGCACAGGACATGATGGAATCGTTCTTCTGGCTCGCCATCGCTCTGCTGGGCGGTTCGGTGCTGGTCTACATGGTCATGGCCAGCCAGTTCGAGAACCTGCTCGACCCCTTAATCATCATCTTCACCATCCCGCTGGCCCTGATCGGCGTGGTGGCGGGCCTGCTCCTCACCGGCACCACCCTGAGCGTTGTGGCCTTCATCGGCGCCATCCTGCTCGCGGGCATCGTGGTGAACAACGGCATCGTGCTGGTGGACTACATCGAGCAGCTCCGGCACCGCGGGCTCGACGTGGGCGAGGCGGTCCGTCAGGGCTCCTGCCGGAGGATGCGTCCCGTTCTCATGACCGCGCTCACCACCATCCTGGCCATGATCCCCCTGAGCCTGGAACTCGGGACGGGAGCGGAGCTGTGGGCGCCCATGGGTCGGGCGGTGGTGGGGGGGATGACGGTCGCCACCCTGCTGACCCTGCTGGTGATCCCGGTCCTCTACACCCTCTTCTCCGATCTGCGGGCGAAGTTCGGGACGCGGAAAGACCTGGAGGAGGCCGAGCACCTGGAGCGGGGCGGCGCCGAGCCGGTTGCCTGAACGGGGCCCAGGACGTAAGGTGCGGATATCATGAGTATCGGAGACCTCAGGGCCCGCGCGCTGGACATCTTCCTGGCCACGCTGGATGCGGCTCATCCGCACCAGCTCATACAGGATGCCCTGCACCTGCAGGGGACCACCCTCGAGGCCCGGGGTCTGAACGGCAACGGGGTCGAGGTGGACCTCTCCACCCTGGGCCGGGTGGTCGCGGTAGGGGCGGGGAAGGCCACCGCACCCATGGCCCAGGCCCTGGAGGAACTCCTCCAGGAGCGTCTGGAGGGCGGGGTCATCTCGGTGAAGTACGACCACGCGGTGCCCCTGGAACGGGTGGAGATCCGGGAGGCGGGACACCCGGTGCCCGACGCCAGCGGCATCGCCGCCACCGGGGAGATCCTCGACCTGCTGGAGGAGCTGGGGGAGGAAGACCTCGCCTTCGTGCTCATCTCGGGGGGAGGGAGTGCCCTGCTGGACGCCTATCCCGACGGGATCTCCCTGGAGGATGCCCGGGAGACGGCGGAGGTGCTCCTGGAGTGCGGGGCCCCCATCCACGAGATCAACATCGTCCGCAAGCACCTGAGTCGGGTGAAGGGAGGCCAGCTGGCACGGGCCGCCCGTCCCGCCCGGGTCATCGCCCTGGTCCTCAGCGACGTCATCGGGGACCCCCTCCCCAGCATCGCCTCCGGTCCCACCGTCCCCGACCCCAGCACCTTCGCCGATGCGCTCGAGGTCCTGGAGGAGTACGGGGCGCTGGATCGGGTACCCGGACCGATCCGGCGCTACCTGGAAGAGGGATCGGAAGGGGAGCAGCCGGAGACACCGAAGCCGGGGGAGGAGGGGTGGGAGCGATGCCACACCCTGCTGGTGGGGAACAACAGGCGGGCGGTGGAGGCCGCTGCCGACCGGGCCCGGGACCTGGGTCTGACCCCCCGGGTGCTCACACTGGAGATGGAAGGGGAGGCCGCAGAGGTGGGGAGGGACCTCGCCCGCCTGGCACGGCGGACCCGCGAGACGGGTGAGCCCGCTGAGCCCCCCTGCTGCCTCATCTCGGGAGGCGAGACCACCGTCACCCTTTCTGAAGACCACGGCAAGGGGGGCAGGAATCAGGAGCTGGCCCTGGCCGCCGCCCTGGAACTGGAGGAGAGCGAGGGGATCGTGATCCTCTCGGGGGGCACCGACGGGACCGACGGTCCCACCGCCGCCGCCGGGGCCGTGGTGGACGGGAGAAGCGTGACCCGGGGGCGCGAGGAGGGCAGGGACGCCGCCGACCACCTGGGACGTCACGACGCCTACCCCTTCCTGGATGCCGCCGGCGACCTGATCCGGACCGGTCCCACCATGACCAACGTGATGGACATCGTCCTGGTGCTGGTGGGACCCGAGCCGGAGGAGAAGCAGGAGGGATGAGGGAGAACCGGGGCTTCCCCTGGTACGGGACCGCCGGCCTCCTCCTCATGGCCGGCGGGATCGGGGCCGTCCTGGGCACCGGATGGTGGTTCCCCCACGTATACTTCACCCCGCTGATGTGGACCGGTTACCTCCTGGCAGCGGACGCTCTCCTCTTCCGGCGGGAAGGGGTCTCCTGGCTCCGGCCCCTCCCCGGGCGCTTCCTCTTCCTGCTCCCGGTGAGCCTGCTCTTCTGGCTGCTCTTCGAGGCGTACAACCTGCACCTGCGGAACTGGACCTATGTGGGCCTGCCGGAGAGCCTGCCCCTGAAGCTCCTGGGCTACGGGTGGTCCTTCGCCACCATATGGCCCGCACTCTTCCTCACCGCCGACCTGCTCGAGTCCTTCGGATTGCGACGGGAGGGACCTCCCCTCCGGGTCACCCCCCGGCTGAAACGCTGGTGGCTGGCTTCGGGCCTGCTCCTGGCCCTCGTCCCGCTCCTGCTCCCCTCGTTCCTGGCCGCATACACATTCGCCATCGTCTGGGTGGCCTACGTGCCCCTGGTCGAGCCGCTCCTCCATGGACAGGAAGATGTGCCGAGCCTGCTGGGGGACCTGGGACGTGGGGATCGGACGAGATGGTGGAGCCTGGGTACAGGAGGGATTGTGTGCGGTCTGCTGTGGGAGTCGTGGAACATGCTCGCCGCCGCCCGGTGGATCTACATCTTCCCCCTCTTCCAGGACGTCAAGCTCTTCGAGATGCCCCTGCCGGGGTTCCTGGGCTTCATCCCCTTCGCCTGGGAGGCATGGAGTCTCTACGCCCTGGCTCTCTGGGCCCTCAACCGGATGACTCGAAGAAGCTTCGGTGGAGTGTCCGGACCGCCGCCTCTTCCCTCGCGCCGGGGATGAGACAGGAGATGACGTTGTAGGAGTCCACGCTCTGGAGGACCGGGATGCCCTCCCCGTGGAGGGCCCTCACCATCCGGGCCATCACGCCGGGGCGTCCGTGCATGCCGCCCCCCACCACGCTCACCTTGGCGCACGGTCCCCTCTCCGAGGATGCCAGACCGCTCCCCTCCGCGACCCGCCGGGTACCGTCGGAGTACGAGACGTCCACGGTGAAACGCAGGGTGTCTTCGTCCATGCTGATCATGTCGAGGCTGATGCCCTCCTCGGCCAGTCCCTGCAGGAGGAGGTCGGCCTGGAGGCTCACCGTGCCGGGGTCGGTCCCGTCCAGGTCCACCGTGAACTGGTACCGGTCCGATAGGCTGGTGACACCCCCCAGATGGAACGGTTCGCTCACCGGGTCCCCATCCTCATCCCCCGGGGGCCCGGCACCGATCTCCGTACCTCCTTCGGGATCCCCGCTTCGGGCGATGGTGACCTCGATGCCCTGTTCGGCGGCCAATTCCGCGGCCCGGGGGTGGAGGACCTTCGCCCCTCGGTAGGCCAGCAGGGCGGCGTCCTCGTACGAGAGGGAGGGTAGACGGTGCGCCTTCCGCACCAGGCGGGGGTCCGCGCTGTAGACGCCGTCCACGTCGGTGAGGATGAGGGCGGGGGCCCGGAGGGCGGCGGCCAGCGCCACCGCGGTGAGGTCGGACCCGCCCCGGCCCAGCGTGGCCAGACGGCCCTCCGCTTCCCCCTGGAAGCCCGCGACGACGGGGACGACACCCCCGGAGACCAGTTCCATCAGGGGGGAGGGGTCGACGCCGGTGATCCGGGCCCGGCCCCACCGTCCGTCGGTTCGGATCCCGGCCCGGGCCCCGGTGAGACTGCGGGCCTGGAGCCCGAGGCCCTGCAGACACAGGGCGAGGAGGGCGGCGCTGATGATCTCGCCGCAGGAGGCGAGGGCGTCCAGCTCGGCGGGATCCCCCTCCGAGACGGATTCCCGCCCGAGTTCCAGGAGCGTGTCGGTGGCATAGGGACTGCCGGCGCGGCCGGGTGCGGAGACCACCACCACCGGCCGGGCAGCGGCGGCCAGTCCCCTCACCGTCTCGGAGGCCGCTCGTCGGGCATCGGCGTCAGCGACACACGTCCCGCCGAACTTCACCACCAGCAGGGGGCGCTCACTCACCCCGGGCCTCCGGCACCGCGGGGAGCATCCCCAGGACCGCTGCGATCTGGACCGCGTTCCAGGCGGCCCCCTTGAGCAGGTTGTCGCTCATGACCCAGAACTGGAGGATGCGGTCGTCGTCGGGGTCGAGACGGATGCGGCCCACGAAGACGTCCCTGCGACCCCCCGCTTCGAGCGGGGTGGTGTAGCCCCCCACCGCGGTGACCCCTTCCGCCCGGGCCAGCACCTCGAAGGCTTCGCCGCGGTCGATGCCCCGGGCCAGCCGGACCGTGACGCTCTCGCCGTGCCCCCGCAGGGTGGGGACCCTCACCGCGGTGGCGTGGATCGGCAGGTCCTCACGGAAGAGGATCTTGCGGGTCTCCCGTCGGAGTTTGGTCTCCTCCTCGCCGTGCCCCGCCTTGTCGAACGCTCCGATCTCGGCCAGGAGGTTGCGGGCGATGGGGCGGGGATAGGGGCTCTCCTCCCACCGGGTCCCGGGATGTCCCTCCTCGTGCTGGAGGGCCCGGATGGCCCGCCGGCCCGTGCCGGAGACGGACTGGTAGGTGCTCACCGTCACCTCATCCAGGCCGAAGGCCTCGTCCAAAGGGGCGAGGGCACAGACAAGCTGAGCGGTGGAACAGTTGGGGTTGGCGATGAGATGGGGAGGGGGGTCCTCCTCCAGGAGCCGCCCGTTGACCTCCGGGACCACCAGGGGCACTCCGGGGGACATCCTGAAAGCGCTGGAGTTGTCGATGACCGTCACCCCCGCTTCGACCAGAGGGGGTACGGCTTCCCGACTCACCGGGGAACCGGCGGAGAAGAAGGCCAGGTCCGTCTCAGCGGCCCGAACGGGGTCGTAGGCCCGGACCTCCAGGCC
>JAWOFN010000038.1:0-2904 GCA_046497505.1 bacterium
CTCTCCCTCCTCGGAGAGGCGGATCACCTTGGCGTAGCAGCCCCCCTCGAAGTTGAAGACCCCGTTGTCCCCCCAGCCGTGCTCGTCGTCCCCGACCAGCAGCCTCCCCCGGTCGCTGGAGAGGGTCGTCTTGCCGGTGCCGCTCAGGCCGAAGAAGATGGCCACGTCCCCCTCCTCCTCGCCCACGTTGCAGGAACAGTGCATGGGGAGCACCCCCTGCTTGGGGAGGAGGTAGTTCATGATGGTGAAGACGCTCTTCTTGATCTCACCGCCGTAGCTGGTCCCTCCGATGAGGACCCGCCTGTCCTCGAAGTTGACCAGGATGAAGGTCTCGGTGTTGGTGCCGTCCACCTCGGGGATGGCGTGGAACTGGGGGAGGTCGACGACCACGAAATCCGGTTCGAAGTCGGCCAGCTCCTCGTGCGGCGGCTGGATGAACATGTTCCGGGCGAAGAGGTTGTGCCATGCGTACTGGGTGATCACACGCACCTTCAGCTGGTGTTCGGGGTCCGCTCCCGCGTACACGTCGTGCACGTAGAGGTCGCGGCCCTGGGTGAAGGCCTGGACCCGGTTCCACATGTTCTCGTACTGATCGAGGTCGAAGGGGCGGTTCACCTTGCCCCACCATATCTCCCCTTTGGTCGTGGGTTCCTCGACCAGGAACTTGTCCCGGGCCGAACGTCCGGTATGGTGACCGGTGCGGACGACGATGGGACCCAGGTGCGCCATGAGGCCCTCCCTGCGCCGGATGGCCTCCTCGTAGAGGGCGGGGGTGGGGAGGTTCCAGAACTCCGTGTTGACGTTGAATATGCCGTGCTTGTCGAGTCCGTAGCTGCTCTTCACTGGCATGGCGTGTCCGTCCTATGGCTGAGCTTTCCGGGTGGAGGGCGGAATGCGGACCCGAGCGGATCCGTATCACCAACTTAGACCGGCCGCCTGCGGCGGGCAAGCACCAGGGCACCCGCAGCGGCGGGGAGGAGGACGTTGAGCAGGTAGATGGTCAGGGCGGCCAGCAGGGCGGGAGCGGGGTCCATGGCACGGTCGGTGAAGACGGCCACCGCGAGGCCCTCCCGTACCCCCAGGTCCCCCACCGTCACCGGCAGGAGGTACTTGGCTCCCAGGACCACCGCCCATGCACCCGCCACTTTCAGCGGCGGCTCCCCGGATGCGGCTGCGAGGTAGCAGAGGGAGAGCTGGACGATGACGACCGAGACCTGCACCACGCTCAGGAGGAGGACCTGGACCGCCGCCCGGCGTCCCGCCATCCGCCATCCGGCCAGCAGCCGGGCCCCCATCTCCTCCACCCACTCCCCCGGACGGCCCGGGACCAGGCGGGCCGCGAGACCGAGCAGCCGGGCGAGCCGGCGGGGACTGAGGGCCAAAGCCAGGGCAGAGGCGTACAGGACCCCGATGAGGGTCCACTTCCATGGTTCGCCGTAGCCGGAGAGGACCATGGCCGCGGCCGCGAGGCCCAGTCCTCCCAGCATCCCGAAGCCCCGTTCCAGGGCGGTGAGACCCGCGACCGAGAGGGCGTCGTGCCCTCCCTCGACAGCCATGCCCCGTCCCAGCTCCCCCATGCGGCCGGGGGTCAGCAGTCCCAGCGGGAACCCGGCCGCCACCATCGCCGCGCTCCTGGGGAGCCGGAGGCCCAGCCCGCCTGCATGTGCCACCAAATGCCAGCGGAACACCTGGAGCCCCATGTTGAGGAGCATGAGGAGGGCGGCACCCGCCGTACCCCACCAGGCGGTTCTCGAGACGCTCTCGGCGGCGTGCTGCAAATCGACCCGGGTGAGAGCATAGGCCAGGAAGAGTCCGGTCACCAGGAGACGGATCGCCAGACCCGCCGCTTTCCGCGTGCCGGCCCTCATCGGCCCCGGCGTCCTTTCCATCGGAAGGGGAGAAGGGTTCCCGCTGCCTGTATCACCGGGAAGAAGAAGAGGTGGAGGAGGCTGAAGAGGGGGAAGAAGGGGATGAGTGAGCCCTCCCCGGCCCGGCACGCGCTCCAGGTCAGGGCCGCGGTGTCCGTCCCCAGCTTCAGGAAGAGGGCTGCGCCCACCGCGCCCCGCCCCCACGGCGCCCAGGGGAAGGTGATCAGGCCCACCCACAGGAAAGCGAAGACGAGGAAGGAGAGTGCGGCGAGGAGGAGCTGGGCCGGCCGGAAGCGCTTCCCCGTGGCGGCGTGGCGCCGGCGCTGGGAGAGGAAGTGGGACCACCCCTCCGGGGGATGGGTAGGGACGGTCAGATCCGGGTCGAGGGTGAACCCCCAGCCGGTGGAAGGGGCACGGGCCGCCATCTTCTGGGCGAGGAGGGTGTCGTCCCCGCTGAGGGCGTCCTCGAGACCGGCGTAGCCGCCCGCCTCTTCGTAGAGCCCCCGGCGGAAGCCCCAGTTCCTCCCGCTCATGTGGAGGGGACGTCCCAGCCCGGCGAAGCCCCCGGCCAGAGCGGCCGTGCCCAGTTCCCAGCTCCCCGCGACCAGACCCAGTATCCCCTTCCGGGGACGGCCCGGGCTGTAGCCCCCCACCACCGGGCAGCCTCCGTCAAGTGCGGCGGCCATGATGCGGGCCCAGCGGGGAGGCGGGACGGTGTCGGCGTCGGTGAGGAGGAGCAGCGGGGCGCCGGTCGAGGCGATGGCCCGGGCCAGGGCCCTCTTCTTGGGGCTCCCTCCGGCGGGATCCAGGTCGAGGTGGAGCGCCGTCACCTCGTGAGGACCGGGCGGGGGGGAGGTGAGGAGGTCCCGGGTCCTGTCGGTGCTGCCGTCGTCAGCCAGGACGACCTGGAGGCTCCCCGGTGGGTAGTCCTGTGCCTGGAGGGCGGAGAGGAGGGCGGGGATGTGCGGTCCCTCGTCACGTGCGGCGACCGCCACCGCGGCACGGGGAGGGTCGTCCCCGGGCACTTCACGGGAGA